>NZ_JBHTBX010000004.1:0-325002 GCF_042665135.1 Hydrogenophaga bisanensis | reverse complement strand
CGGCCGAAAGGGTCGACAACGGGGCGCGAATCGGCCCTCGAATGACCCGAATCACGCCGCAGTTGCCGCCATCTGAAAACTCGCGCATCTGCACTCGTCGCAACGAGCGTTGTGCAGACCTTCCCTAGCCTCATTGAGCACCTCTTCGGGAGAAGCATTGATGGCTCTCCACAGCGCCACCGCAGCCTGTCTGGCCTGCTCGTCGGTGGCTGGCTCGGTCAGCAGCATCGGCGAGATGCGCAGCACCGGATCACGATCGGTGTTCAGGCTCAGATCGAGAGGCTCGAGCTCCAGACGGGGCCGGGAGGCAGCCGCCGGCGCTGGCGCGCGGGGTTTGCGCACCACACTCGCCGGCTTAGAGGGCTCTGCCGAGCCAGTTGCCGACGCGCTCCCTCGCCGCGGCCTCGGAGGAACATCCGCCGAAGGCCGCCCTGCAGCCATCGGGGACGCCTGCGGGGAAGGCACAGACACCACCGGCGCCGCAGGCGCCGCCCCACCCGAGGCGTCGGCAGCCACCTGCGCTGGAGTGACCGGATCGGCCAAGAGCACATAGCGGCGGGAATAAGGCGCCGCGCAGCCCGCCTTGAGATGAATGGTGACGAAGGGCTCGTTGACGGGTACCGACGTCTGGATACGCAAGGACAGGTCCGCGTCGGGCGTGACCCGCTGTGTGCCGATGGTGACCTGCGTCACCAGCGTTTCACCGAAGAAGACTTCCGGCCGGATGCAGAGGCTGTCTTCGCTCTCGCCGGGCGCCAATGAAGCCTGGATGCGGACATCGAGCGGGCGTCCCATGACTGCGGCTCCACTGTGGCGGCCCAGCGTGACCGCCGGACTGCTCAGCGCAGTTGATAGCAAAATAGAGCCCAGCCAGAAATGGCGCACGTCAGATGTCCTTCCTTGTCGTGTTGGAACATTTTGTCATAGCTTGCGGCGCTTACCCGTTAACTAATACTTTGATATGAGCCCTATTTTCACCACAGTTGGGGTCGTCGGTACCGGCGCCATGGGTCGAGGCATCGCCCAGATGGCCGCCCAGGCCGGCAGCCAGGTGCTGCTGTTCGACATCCAGGCAGGCGCAGCCGAACAGGCGCGCACCGCACTCCGCACCACTTGGAACAAACTGGAGGAAAAAGGCAAGATCACCCCCGGCCAGTCCGAGAGGTGGGCGTCCCAGCTGCAGGTGACTGCTGCCTTGGGCGATCTCGCACCCTGCCGGCTGGTGGTGGAGGCCGTGGTTGAAAAGCTGGAGCTCAAACGCAGCCTGTTTGCCGACCTGGAAGGCATCGTGGCAGAAGATGCGGTCCTGGCCACCAACACCTCATCGCTGTCGGTGACCGCGATTGCCGCCCACCTGCGCCGGCCGGAGCGTTTTGCCGGCTACCACTTCTTCAATCCGGTGCCACTGATGCGGGTGGTCGAAGTGATTGCCGGGTTGAAAACCAGTGCCCAGGTCTGCCAGGCGCTCACAGACTACTCACGTCAGTATGGGCATACCCCGGTCACGGCTCAGGACACCCCGGGCTTCATCGTCAACCACGCCGGTCGTGGCTACGGCACGGAGGCTCTGCGGGTACTGGGTGAGCGGGTGAGCGACGTCGCGACCATCGACCGGATCCTGCGTGATCAGATGGGCTTTCGTCTGGGGCCTTTCGAGCTGATGGACCTGACGGCACTGGATGTGTCCCACCCGGTGATGGAGTCCATCTATCACCAGTACTATGAGGAGCCGCGGTACCGGCCCAGCGTCATCACGGCCCAGCGACTGGCCGGTGGCGTCGTCGGCAAGAAGGTGGGTGAGGGCTTTTACCGCTACCCCGAGGGCGTGGCCGAAGTGCCCCTCGAGCCTTCCGTGCCCGTGGTCCATGAGATGCCTCCGGTCTGGGTGTCCCCCAAGGCTGCCCGGCGTCAGGAGCTGTACCAGTTGCTCAAGCAGTTCGGTGCCAGCATCGAGACGGGCGCAGCACCCTCCTCGAACGCCCTGATCCTGGTGGCGCCGCTGGGACTGGATGTGACCACGCTGGCCGCGGTCGAGCGGCTGGACGCCACCCGCACGGTGGGCATCGACATGATGCTGGAGGACGGGGCCACCAGGCGACGCGTGCTGGCCACCAACCCGGCCACCCGCCCCGACATGCGTGATGCGGCCCACGCGCTGTTTGCCCGCGACGGCAAGGCCGTGAGCGTGATCCGCGACAGCGGCGGCTTTGTGACCCAGCGGGTGGTGGCGACCATTGTCAACATCGCTGCCGACATGTGCCAGCAGGGCATCTGCACGCCGCAGGACCTGGAGCTGGCGGTCACCCTTGGTCTGGGCTACCCCATGGGGCCCCTGGCCATGGGCGACCGCATCGGTCCCACCAACGTGCTGGAGATCCTGTTCAACCTGCAGACCGTCTACGGTGATCCCCGCTATCGCCCGTCACCCTGGCTGCGCCGACGCGGCGCACTGGGCCTGAGCCTGACACACGAAGAGATCTGAGACAGCGACCCACATACACCCCGAGGAGACACAAACACATGGGCGCCAGCCTCAAGACACACAGCCAGGGTCAGACCCTGGTGCTGACCATCAGCAACCCCGAGCACCGCAACGCGCTGGGACCGGACATCTATGCCGCCGGGGTGGAGGCCCTGTCGGTGGCGGAGTCGAACAGCGATGTCCGTTCGGTGGTCATTGCCGGCGAGGGCTCGCACTTCTGCGCCGGGGGCAACCTGCAGCGCCTGCTGGGCAACCGACAGCAGCCACCTCAGGTTCAGGCAGAGAGCATCGAGGGCCTGCACAACTGGATCGAGACCATCCGCGCCTTCCCGAAACCGGTGATCGCGGCCGTGGAAGGCGCCTGTGCCGGTGCCGGCTTTTCACTCGCGCTGGCCTGCGACCTGATCGTGGCGGCGCGCGATGCGGTGTTCGTGATGGCCTACAGTAACGTGGGGCTCTCACCGGACGGGGGCACCACCTGGAGCCTGATGCATGCCCTGCCCCGCGCCACCGCCATGCAGCTGTTGCTGGCTGGCGAACGGATCGACACGGGTCGTCTGCATCAACTGGGCGTGGTGACGCAGGTGAGTGATCCGTCCGCGGCCTTGGGCGATGCGCTGGCCCTGGGCGAAAAGCTCAATGCCCGTGCGCCCAATGCGATGGCCAGCATCAAGGAGTTGGCCAATGACGCCGTGACTGCGCCCCTGCACCAGCAGCTGGCGGCGGAGCGCGACCACTTCGTCCGCAACCTGCACCACGCCAATGGTGGCGAGGGGATTCAGGCTTTCCTGGATCGACGGCCCGCCCTTTACCGCTGAAGCTTCAGCCACAGTACTCAGATCAACCCGGAAGCCCAGGCGTCCCAAGGGCGACAGCCTGGTCACTTTCAGTCACTCAAAAGACAGCCAATGGATGAGCCGATTCTGACAATGGAAGAACGTGAAGCGATCAATGGTGGTCGCTGGTTCCAGAGTCTTTCCCCTTCCCTGCGACACGACATCCTGCGATGCGCCTACGTCAAGCGATTCAAGGACGGCGACCTGATCGTTGCCCGGGGCGAACCACCGTCGGAATGGACGGCGGTCGCCAAGGGTGCGGTGCGGGTGAGCTCGACCTCGCTGTCGGGCAAGCAGATCACCCTGACCTATGTGGAGCCGGGTGTGTGGTTCGGCGACGTGGCGATGTTCGACGGGGACCGACGCACGCACGACGCCTACGCCCACGGCCCGACGACGCTGCTCTGCGTGTCCCGCAACGATTTCCAGAAGATCCTGACCGTGCATGTGGAGCTGTACGAAGCGCTGATGCGCCTGCAGGCACGGCGTATCCGCACGCTGTTCGGACTGGTCGAGGACCTGAACACCCTGCCCCTGCGGGCTCGCCTGGCCAAGCAGCTGCTGCACCTGATGCGCAGCTACGGGGTCCCCTGCCTGTCCGACAGCAACGAGATGCGCATCGGCCTGCAACTGGCCCAGGAAGAGCTGGCCCAGTTGCTGGGGGCATCGCGCCAGCGCGTGAACCAGGAGCTCAAGTCGATGGAACGCGAGGATGCGATCCGCATCGAGCAAGGCGGCCTGGTGATTCGCAACCGCGACATGCTGATGCGCATCGCCGAAGCCGAAACCTGACATCCCGGCGGCGGCCGGGCTACACGGTGGCAGGAAATCGATTCCCAGCCACTTCCCTGAACCCACAGGCCGCCTCCCGCGGGACGTCACGTCCAGCCCGGGTGGGCCTGAGCCCTACCCGAGCATGAGCGACAACCAGCAATTCACCGGCACCCGTCCGGTCTCCGACCAGCACGCTTTCGACGTGGCAGCCTTGCAGTCCTGGCTGCAGCAGCACCTGCCCGGGTTTGCAGGACCTTTGAGCGTCGAGATGTTCAAGGGCGGCCAGTCCAATCCCACCTACAAGCTGTTGACGCCGGGCAAGGCCTACGTGATGCGCGCCAAGCCAGGACCGGTGGCCAAGCTGCTGCCGTCCGCGCACGCCATTGAGCGCGAGTTCCGCGTCATGAGCGCCCTGCGCCAGACCGACGTTCCGGTGGCCCAGATGCATGTGCTGTGCGAGGACGAGTCCGTCATCGGACGCGCCTTCTACGTGATGGAGTGCGTGGAGGGTCGCGTGATGTGGGACCAGTCGCTGCCCGGCATGAGCCGGGAGCAACGCGGGGCCATCTACGACGAGATGAACCGCGTCATGGCGGCGCTGCACTCGGTGCGCCCCGACGCGATCGGGCTGTCCGACTACGGCAAACCCGGCAACTACTTCGAACGGCAGATCGGTCGGTGGAGCAAGCAGTATGTGGCCTCCATCACGCAGCCGATTGCGGCCATGGACCAGCTCATGGAATGGCTGCCCCGCAACATTCCCGCCATGGCCCGGGACGAGTCCCTGGTGTCCATCGTGCACGGGGACTACCGGCTGGACAACCTGATGTTCCACCCCACCGAGCCGAAGGTGCTAGCCATCCTGGACTGGGAGCTGTCCACACTGGGTCATCCCTTGGCCGATTTCAGCTACCACTGCATGGCCTGGCACATTCCGCCGGGTGCCTTCCGGGGCATCGGGGGTCTGGACGTCCAGGCGCTGGGCATTCCCACCGAAGACGCGTACATCGCCCGCTATTGCGAGCGCACAGGCTTTGCCACCCCTGAGCAGCTGCGGGCCGACTGGAACTTCTACCTCGCCTACAACCTGTTTCGCCTGGCCGCCATCCTGCAAGGCATTGCCAAGCGGGTCGAGATGGGCACGGCCTCCAGTGCCCAGGCTGTCAGCTCAGCTGCCGGCGCCAGGCCGCTGGCTGAACTGGCCTGGTCCTTTGCCCAGCGTCTTTGACACGCCACCTCACCGAATCTCTCCCGGCGCCTGCCTCTCATCACAAGGAAACCACCATGCATTTCGACTACACCGACAAAGTCAAGGACATGCGCACGCGCCTGCTCGCTTTCATGGACGAGCACATCTACCCGAACGAGGGGCGCTTTTTTGCCGAGATCGCCGCCAACCGCGCCAAGGGCAATGCCTGGATCCCGACCACCATCATCGAAGAACTCAAGCCCAAGGCGCGTGAAGCCGGACTGTGGAACCTGTTCCTGCCGATGTCCAAACGGGCGCCGGAGGGTCTGAGCAACCTTGAATACGCACCCATGTGCGAGATCATGGGCCGAGTGCCTTTCGCGGCCGAGGTGTTCAACTGTTCGGCACCGGACACCGGCAACATGGAAACACTGGAGCGTTATGCCAGCGAGGAACTCAAGGACGAGTGGCTGGAGCCCCTGCTCAAGGGGGAGATCCGCTCGGCCTTCCTGATGACCGAGCCGGCGGTGGCCTCGTCGGATGCCACCAACATCCAGTGCGAGATCCGCCGGGATGGCGACCACTATGTCATCAACGGCCGCAAGTGGTGGTCGTCGGGTGCCGGCGATCCGCGCTGTGCGGTCTACATCGTCATGGGCAAGACCAACCCCGACGCCCCGCGCCATTCCCAGCAGAGCATGATCGTGGTGCCGGCCAACACGCCCGGCATCGAGGTGGTGCGGCCGTTGAGCGTGTTCGGATACGACGATGCGCCCCACGGTCACATGGAAGTGGTGCTCAAGGATGTGCGCGTCCCGGTGGGCAACCTGCTGCTGGGCGAAGGCCGCGGTTTCGAGATTGCCCAGGGGCGCCTGGGCCCGGGACGCATCCACCACTGCATGCGCTCGATCGGCGCGGCTGAGCGCGCGCTGGAACTGATGTGCAAACGTCTGAACCAGCGGGTGGCTTTCGGCAAACCGATTTCCGCCCAGTCCGTCTGGCATGAGCGCATCGCCGACGCCCGCTGCAAGATCGAAATGGCCCGTCTGCTCACCCTCAAGGCGGCCTACATGATGGACACGGTTGGCAACAAGGTGGCCAAGGCCGAAATTGCGATGATCAAGGTCGTGGCCCCGAACATGGCCTGCGAGGTCATCGACATGGCCATCCAGGCCCATGGCGGCGGCGGCGTGAGCGACGATTTCCCGCTGGCCTATTCTTACGCCAACCAGCGCACCCTGCGCCTGGCCGACGGCCCGGACGAGGTGCATCGCCAGGCGATTGCCAAGCTGGAACTGGCCAAGCACATGGCCATTCGTGCCGATGTGGACATGCCGGTGACGCGGGGCTGCTGAGGCTTCGGGAAGCGCCTCCTCCAGTCGGGTACAATCGATAACTTAGTCGGAGCGTAGCGCAGCCTGGTAGCGCATCTGCTTTGGGAGCAGAGGGTCGCGAGTTCGAATCCCGCCGCTCCGACCACCCCATAACGAAAGGCCCACATCCGTGGGCCTTTCGTCCTTCACGGCACAGCATCGTGTCCGTCTGCCCGTAGCTCAACTGGATAGAGCAGCTGCCTTCTAAGCAGCAGGTCGGGGGTTCGAGTCCCTCCGGGCAGGCCACCCCCTCCCCCATCACCAGACACACCCGAGCCTGACAAGGGTTTGTCCTGAGTTGCCGCCAGCAAATGTGCAATATAGTGCATTTAACAAATTGCACTATAGCGCATTCCTCTGTAGCGCAATGCCTGTTGATTTTGTTTACCCATCAATGATTGATGCTTGAAGTACGGGTAATTCACTATCGCCAGAACAGGCCTTTGGGGCCTACAGTGAATCGATCAAACACAACCACAGGAGACAGACCATGACGACCCGCCGCCTAGTCATCACCCGCAGTGCTGCCGTGATCGGAGCCGCCTCGACCGGGCTGTTGCTGCCCGAACTGGCACGCGCCCAATCCGACAAGGTCAGGGTGGGCTTCATGCTGCCGTACACCGGCACCTTTGCCCAGCTGGGGGTGGCCATAGAAAATGGCTTTCGGATGGCCCTGAACGAACAGGGTGGCAAGCTCGGCGGGCGTGAGGTGGAGTTCTTCAAGGTCGACGACGAATCCAACCCCGCCAAAGGCATCGAGAACGCCACCCGACTGGTCCAGAGGGACAAGGTGGACGTACTGGTCGGCACCGTGCACTCGGGCGTGCAGATGGGCATCCACAAGGTCGCGCGCGACACCGGTGTGCTCAACCTGATTCCGAACGCAGGCGTGCACGTGGCCACCCGCCAGCAATGCTCTCCCAACGTGTTCCGCACGTCGTTCTCGAATTCGCAGCCGACGCTGGCGCTGGGCAAGCCCATGATGGAACGCGGCCACAAGAAGGCGGTCTGGATCACCTGGAACTACGCTGCCGGCGATGAGGCCTTCGAGGGTTTCGAGAAGAGCTACACCGAAGCTGGCGGCACCATCATCAAGAAGCTGGGACTGCCGTTCCCCAACGTGGAATTCCAGGCCCTGCTGACCGAGATCGCCTCGCTCAAGCCCGATGCCGTGGCCTGCTTCTTTGCAGGCGGCGGTGCCGCCAAGTTCCTGCGCGACTACCACGCCGCCGGGCTGTCCAAGAGCATCCAGCTCTATGGCTCGGGCTTCCTCACCGAAGGTGTGCTGGAAGCAGCCGGGGAAGCCGCCAACGGCGTGCTGACCACCATGCACTACAGCGATTCGCTGGACACCCCGCGCAACAAGCAGTTCCGCCTGGAGTACGCCAAGACCTTCAAGCTTCAGCCCGATGTCTATGCGGTTCAGGGCTACGACACCGGTCTGTTGCTGGTCAAGGGTGCCAACGCCGTCAAGGGTGATCTGTCCAACAAGAAGGCGCTGTATGCCGCCATGGAAGGCGCCGAGATCGACAGCCCCCGTGGCAAGTGGACCATGAGCAAAGCCCACAACCCGATCCAGGACATGTACCTGCGTCGCGTCGAAAACAAGGAAAACAAGGTGATCGGCATTGCAGCCAAGGCTGTGGCCGACCCGGCGACCGGTTGCCGCATGGGCTGACCACGCCCCGCCCTGTGCCTCCTCGTGCCCACGCGCCCCGTCTCCGGGGTGCTGTGGGGATTGCTGCGCCTTTGCACCCTCCACCTGATGGATTTCGCCAACTTCCTGATCCAGCTGCTCAACGGCGTCCAATACGGGTTGCTGCTGTTCATGCTGGCCGCCGGCCTGACGCTGATCTTCGGCATCATGGGGGTGGTCAACCTGGCCCACGGCAGCTTCTACATGCTGGGCGCCTACATGGCCTGGTTCTTCACGGCCCAGTTCGACAGCCTCGTGCTCGCCATCCTGCTGGGAACCGTCCTGGCCGTGGTGTTTGGCTGGCTGCTGGAGTGGGGGCTGTTTCGCTTCTTCTACCACCGCGACCACCTGGACCAGGTGCTGCTGACCTTTGGCCTGATCTACATTTTCGAGGAAGTGCGCTCCATTCTCTGGGGTGATGACGTGCACGCGGTGCAGGTGCCCGAGCTGCTGAACTGGTCGATCCCGCTCACAGACACCCTCTCCTACCCGGTCTATCGCCTGGTGATGTCAGGGATCTGTGTATTGCTGGCTGTGGCGCTGTACCTGCTGATCAGCAAGACGCGGCTGGGCATGAAGATCCGCGCGGGGGCCTTCAATCGGGAAATGGCCGAGGCGCTGGGCATCAACATCCGTCTGATTCACGGCGTGGTGTTTGCGCTGGGCGTGGGCCTGGCTGCGATCGCCGGCATGATCGCCTCGCCCATTTCCAGCGTGTATCCGGGCATGGGCAGCTCGGTGCTGATCATGTGCTTTGTGGTGGTGGTCATCGGGGGGATCGGGTCGGTGCGTGGTGCCCTGGTGTCAGCCCTGCTGGTGGGTCTGGTCGACACCTTTGGCAAGGTGCTGGTGCCTCAGCTGGCTGGCATGGCGGTCTACATGCTGATGGCCGGCGTACTGCTCTACAAGCCCGAAGGGCTGTTCAAACAGTGAAAACGGACCGCATCCGATGAGCTCCCCCAAAGCCACCCTTGAAAAACTGCCGCGCGGTGTCCAGGTCTTGCTGGGCCTGGGTGCCCTGGCGCTGGCCGCCTTTCCGTTCGTCCCCATGGAAGGGCGTGACTTCTACCTGCAGATGCTCACGCAGATGATGATCCTGGCCATCTTCGCCATGAGTCTGGACCTGCTGCAGGGCGTCACCGGACTGGTGTCGCTGGGCCACGCCGCCTACTTCGGGTTGGCAGGCTACGCGCTGGCCTTCCTCACGCCAGCGGACAACCCGATTTCTTTGTGGTGGAGCCTGCCCCTGGCGGCCGCCGCTTCGGGCCTGGCGGCCCTGGTGATCGGCTTCTTCGTGGTCCGTACCCACGGCATCTATTTCATCATGGTGACGATGGCATTCGCCCAGATGATCTACTTCCTGTTCTTCGACAACAAGGCACTGGGCGGCTCGGATGGCATCTACGTCTACTTCAAGCCGGACGCCACCGCAGTGGGTCTGGACCTGGAGGACAAGACGCACTTCTACTACTTCACGCTGGTGGCACTGATCGGTGTCTATCTGCTGCTGCGCCGGATCCTGTTTTCGCCGTTCGGCCGCGCGCTCTCGGGCATCCGCGTCAACGAGCACCGCATGCGGGCCGTCGGTTTCGGCACTTTCGGCTACAAGCTGGCGGCCTTCACGCTGGCGGGCACGCTGGCCGGTGTCGCGGGTTACCTGTGGGCGGCACAGACCGGATTCGTGAATCCTGAGCTGATGGGGTTTCACATGAGCGCCCACGCCATCATGATGGTGATTCTGGGCGGCATGGGCAATTTTGCGGGAGCCATCGTGGGGGCCTTCGCGTTCGAATACGTGATGCATTTCTTCAAGGACCTGACCAAGCACTGGCAACTGCTGATGGGCACCTTCATTGTGCTGGTGGTGATCGTGGCGCCCAGGGGCCTGCTGGGCCTGGGTGAGCGCTTCGCTGCACGCAAGGGAGATCAGCCATGAGCGAGCTGCTGCTGTCTGCCCAGCACCTGACCAAGCGCTTTGGCGGTCTGGCTGCGGTCAACGACGTGTCGGTGGATCTGTACCGGGACCGGATTCATGCAGTGATCGGACCCAATGGTGCCGGCAAGTCCACGCTGACCAACCTGTTGTCCGGGGACCTCCCGCCGACGGCCGGGAGCATCCGACTCAATGGCGAGGAGACCGCCGGGCATGCTCCCGAATCCATTTCCCGGATGGGGCTGGGGCGCAGTTACCAGAAGACCAACATCTTCCTGCCCTTCACCGTGTGGGACAACGTTCGCCTGGCTGCCCAGTCGCGCGAGCGGCATTCTCCCTGGAACCCGCTGCACTGGGTCAGTTCGGCCCGTGGCCTGACCCGTGTCAACGAGCGGTGCGAGCGGGCCATTGAGCTCGCAGGCCTGACGCAACGGACCCACACGGTGGCGGCCACCATCAGCCATGGTGAGCAACGTCAGCTTGAAATTGCGATGACCCTGGCCACCGAGCCGACCGTGCTGCTGCTGGATGAGCCGCTGGCCGGCATGGGACAGGCCGAGGCCGAAAGCATGGTGGCACTGCTGCAGCGCCTGAAGAAGGATCACGCCATGATGCTGGTGGAGCACGACATGGATGCGGTGTTTGCGCTGGCGGACCAACTTACCGTGATGGTCAACGGACAGGTCATCGCCAGCGGTTCGCCGGTGGAGGTGCGCAACGATCCGCTGGTGCAGGCGGCGTATCTGGGGGAGGAGCACTGATCATGAGCACTCCCCTGATCCAAACCAGCGGCCTGAACACCCACTATGGGGCCAGCCACATCCTTCGGGGCATCGATTTCACGGTGGCCCAAGGCCAGACCATTGGCCTGATGGGGCGCAACGGCATGGGCAAGACCACCCTGCTCAAGTCCATCATGGGCATCGTCAAGCCCAGTGGTGGCAGCGTCGATATCAAAGGCAGGAACATGACCGGGGCCTCGCCCCATGACGTGGCGCGCATGGGCATTGCCTATGTCCCGGAGGGCCGGGGCATCTTCGGCAACCTCAGTGTCAAGGAAAACCTGCAGATGGCCGCGCGCCCCGGCACCCGGGGACAGCGCGAATGGACCTACGACCGGGTACTGGAAACCTTCCCACGGCTGGCCGAGCGTCTGGGCCATGGCGGACAGCAACTCTCCGGCGGAGAGCAGCAGATGCTGACGATTGGCCGCGCGCTCATGACCAATCCGGATGTGCTCATCCTGGACGAAGCCACCGAAGGGCTGGCCCCGCTGATTGCCCGCGAGATCTGGCGCATCTGCGGACTGATCCGGGAGTCCGGCATCAGCAGCATCATCGTGGACAAGAACTGGAAGCACGTGACCCAGATCACCGACCGCAACGTGATCCTGGTCAAGGGCGAGGTGGTGTTTGAAGGCAGCTCGGATGAGTTGCTGGCCAACCCGCGCCTGCTGGAGCAATACCTGGGCGTCTGAGTCAGAGCAGAGGCCGCAGCTCCCGTGCTGCGTCCAGCAGCAGCGGCAGCAGATCCTGACGCATGACGCCCGGGGCAAGCCGGTCAGGCGAGGCCACCACATTCAGGGCAGCCACCGTGCGCCCCTTCATGTCACGCAGCGGCACGGCCAGGGCATGGACACCGAGTTCGTGCTCTTCGCTGGCCACCGCAAAATCATCGTTTCTCACCCGGGCAATCGCTTGCCGAAAGCCCTTGGGATCGACCACGGTGCGCGGGGTCAGCCGAGGCAGTTCCCGGCCTTTCATCCAGTCAGCGAAGTCGGAACGAGACATGGCGGCCAGGAGCACCCGCCCGGTCGATGTCGCATGCACCGGCAAACGAGCCCCCAGATGCAGGCCATAGGCCATCAGGCGCTGCCCACCGACGGCCGCACTGCGCGCCACGATCACCACCTCATCACCATCAAGCACCACGGCTGAGAAGGATTCACGCGTCTGCGCCGCCAGCCGGTTGAGTGTGGGCTGCAGCAGCCTGGGCAGCCTGGCCGAAGCCAGATAGCTGCCGGAAAAGCGCAGCACCTTGGCCGACAGCCAGTAGTGCGTGCCGTCGGTGTCCAGGTAACCCAGGTACGCCAGCGTCAGCAGATGCCGGCGGGCCGCGGCACGGGTCAGACCCGCACGCTCGGCGGCCTGGGTGGCGTTGAGGCGCTGGCGCTCGGTGTCAAAGCTTTCCAGCACGGCCATGCCTTTGGCCATGCCTTCGATGAAATCAGCCCTGGCGATCTGACGGGTCTCGCTCATGGCCCGATTATGACGTGCCACCGATCCATGCGCGATCATCGCGCAAATGGTTCGCCCATCGCGCACAGCCTGCCTGTCTCCCTTGTCTGATGATCGCTGGCTTCCTACATTGCCGGTCAGGACATTCTTTGCCGGAGATTCGCACATGAGAACCCAAGTCGCCATCATCGGAGCCGGACCGTCCGGCCTGCTGCTGGGCCAGTTGCTGCACAAGGCGGGCATCGAGGCCGTCATCGTGGAACGCCAGACGCCCGAGTACGTGCTGGGCCGCATCCGCGCAGGGGTGCTGGAACAGGTCACCACCGACCTGCTGGACGAGGCCGGCGTGGGCCAACGCATGCACGCTGAAGGTCTGGTCCACACCGGCTTTGACATGCTGTTCAATGGCCAGCGTCACCGCATCGACCTGGAAGGCCTCACTGGCGGCAAGAAGGTGATGGTCTACGGGCAGACCGAAGTCACCCGTGACCTGATGGATGCCCGCCAGGCCGCCGGGCTGACCACCATTTACGAGGCTTCGAACGTTCAGGTGCTGGATTTCGACACGAAGACCCCCCGGGTTACCTTCGAGAAGGATGGCCAGACGCACACGATCGCCTGCGATTTCATCGCCGGGTGCGACGGCTTTCATGGGGTCTGCCGCGCCAGCGTGCCGCGCAACGCCATCCAGGAGTTCGAGAAGGTGTACCCCTTTGGCTGGCTGGGTCTGCTCTCGGACACGCCGCCGGTGCACCATGAACTGATCTACGCCAACAGCGATCGGGGATTTGCCCTGTGCTCGCAGCGCAGCCATACCCGCAGCCGCTATTACCTGCAGGTGCCCCTGACCGACAAGGTGGAGCAATGGTCGGACGAGGCCTTCTGGGCCGAACTCAAGCGCCGGCTGGACCCCGAGGCAGCAGAGCAACTGGTGACCGGGCCCAGCATTGAAAAGAGCATCGCGCCGCTGCGCAGCTTCGTCACCGAGCCGCTGCGCTTTGGCCGGATGTTCCTGGCGGGTGACGCGGGGCACATCGTTCCCCCCACGGGAGCCAAGGGCCTGAACCTGGCCGCGACCGACGTCAAGTACCTGTCCAATGCACTGATCGAGTTCTATCAGGACAAGACCGAGGCCGGCATCGACGGCTACTCGGCGCGTTGCCTCAAGCGCATCTGGCGTGCAGAGCGCTTCTCATGGTGGTTCACCTCCATCATGCACCAGTTCCCCGATGAGGGCGCCATCAATGCCAAGCTGCAGCAGGCCGAGCTCGACTACCTGATGCACTCGGAATCGGGCCTGCGGACGATTGCCGAGAACTACGTCGGTCTGCCGCTGGATTTCGGCCAGGCCTGAGTTGTCGCCGGTTTGATTCCGGCATCCGGGCCATGGCAGTACATTGACGTGAACGTCACCTTATACTGCCATGACCACATCCTCCCCCTCCCCCACTTCCGCCGCGTCTCCCCGTGCCATCAAACCGCTGCGCGGGGTTCGCGTGCTCAGCCTGGCGCTGAACCTGCCCGGGCCGGCCGCTTTAATGCGCCTGAAAGCCATGGGGGCCACATGTCTGAAGGCCGAGCCCCCTGCGCCCAAGAGCCTGCCACCGGGCACCAGCGGCGACCCGATGGGGCAATACAACCTCAAGGCCTACGCCACACTGCACGACGGCATCAAGGTGGTGACGATCGACCTCAAGAGCGAGAAAGGTCAGGCGCGGCTGCACAAGGAACTGGCCCGCACCGATGTGCTGCTGACCTCGTTCCGTCCATCGGCCTTGCAGAAACTGGGCCTGTCCTGGAAGGCCTTGCACAAGGCCTATCCCGCGCTGTCTCTGGTGGCCATCGTTGGGGCGCCGGGCGTGCGAGCCGAGGAGCCGGGTCATGACCTGACCTACCTGGCCGACGCCGGTCTGGTGACCGGGCTGGACCTGCCAGCCACGCTGTTTGCCGACATGGGCGGTTCGCTCATGGCCAGCGAAGCGGCCCTCAAGGCGGTGCTGATGCAGCGCAGCACCGGCAAAGGCAGCTTTCAGGAGGTGGCTTTGTCGGATGCGGCGGCCTGGCTGGCCTTGCCCCGCTCCTGGGGCCTGACGCAGCCCAAAGGCGCGGTGGGCGGCGCCCACGCCGGCTACCGGATCTACCGCTGCAAGGACGGCCGCGTGGCCATCGCCGCGCTGGAGCCACATTTCGCGGCGGCGCTGTGCGAGGTCGCTGGCGTATCCATGAAAGGAGTGGCTACGATGTTTCAACCCGCCACCCATGAGGCCATCGCGGCCTTCCTGGCGGGACAGACACGCCAGCAGCTGGACCGGATCGCGACCGCACACGACATTCCGCTGCACACGCTGGCTTGAACCATCCGGTCCAGCGTCCTGCGACGGCTTGCCACATGTCGGTGGCAAGCCCGATCAGCGGCTCAGTCGTCGCTGCCAAAGAGGCGCGCGAAGAAGCCCTTCTTTTTCTTCAGGTGCAGTTCGCGGATCAGCTCTTCCTTGATCTGCGCCTTCATGTCGACCTCACCCTGGCCCACGTTCTTGAGGTAAACCTTGACGGCGTCGGAATAGCTGCGATCGTCGTTTCGGATGTGGTTGAACAGCCAGCGTGAGAGCATGGCATGCAGCTCGGCGGCCACGTCCTCTCCCGCCTCAAAGCGCAAGCGGTAGTCCCCGACCTTGCGCGTAAACAGCTCGTGCACTTTCTTGTGCGGGCCGGCAAACATGTAGCCGGCGTCGGCCATGAGGGACTCCTCAAACGCAAAATGCGAGAGGGTGTAATCGACCATCTCGTCAATCACGGCCCCCACCGCAGCCCGGTCGTGGTGGTCGCGTGCGTCATGCAGCTGGTTGATGTATTCGACGATGCGCTTGTGCTGGCCGTCGATTTCACGGATGCCGGTTTCCAGGTCCGGTGTCCAGTTGAGATATGCCATGGTATCGGTCCCCTGACGGATGGCAGGGGCCACCCGAACAAGTGACGGATTGTGAGAGAAATCCCTGATCGCATCAGGGAAATCTGCCGTCTTCATGACATAACTCAATGGGATGGATGCGCGATGAGTACCTTATAGGTAACAAAGACAGAACCACCCGTCCCTTGTTGAC
Organism: Hydrogenophaga bisanensis; assembly: GCF_042665135.1. Classification (NCBI taxonomy): domain Bacteria; kingdom Pseudomonadati; phylum Pseudomonadota; class Betaproteobacteria; order Burkholderiales; family Comamonadaceae; genus Hydrogenophaga; species Hydrogenophaga bisanensis. Next base: position 309,381 of record NZ_JBHTBX010000004.1, on the reverse strand, counting down.
CAGCGTCAGCACCGATTGCCGACGCCGACCCCGTGACTCAACGGGCACGCCCCTTGATGCCACTGCGGGGGGGCAAGCCGGTGTGCTGGGTCAGGATCTGACCCTTGACCGGTGCCTTCTTGCCTGTCGATGCCGCCGACCGGGTTGACGATGAGGCCTTGGTCGACCCCGCGCCGCCTGGCGTCGAGTTCTTGCGCCGCGCACTCTGGTAACTGCCGTCGGTGACGGGCTGGAAGGTCGGGATCAGGTGATGCTTGCCGTTGCCGATCAGGTCGGCCCGGCCCATGGCCTTGAGGGCATCGCGCAGCAGCGGCCAGTTGTTGGGGTCGTGGTAGCGCAGGAAGGCCTTGTGCAAACGGCGGCGTTTCTCACCGCGCACGATGTCCACGCGCTCAGCCCGGTCGTCGCGATGGATGCCACGCAGCGGGTTGAGGTTGGTGTGGTACATGGCCGTGGCGGTGGCCATGGGGCTGGGGTAGAAGGTTTGCACCTGGTCGGCGCGAAAGCCGTTCTTCTTGAGCCACAGCGCGAGATTCATCATGTCCTCGTCGCTGGTGCCGGGGTGCGCCGCGATGAAGTACGGGATGAGGAACTGCTTCTTGCCGGCCTCTTCGCTGTACTTCTCGAACATGGTCTTGAAGCGGTCGTAGCTGCCGATGCCGGGCTTCATCATCTTCGACAGCGGCCCGTTCTCGGTGTGCTCGGGCGCGATCTTCAGGTAGCCACCCACATGGTGCTGCACCAGTTCCTTGACGTACTCGGGGCTCTGCACCGCCAGGTCGTAGCGCAACCCGGAACCGATCAGGATCTTCTTGATGCCCTTGAGCGCTCGCGCCCGGCGATAGATCTTGATGAGCGGGTCATGGTTGGTGGTCAGGTTCTGGCAGATGCCCGGGTAGACGCAGCTGGGCTTGCGACAGGCGGCTTCGATCTCAGGGCTGCGGCAGCCCAGGCGGTACATGTTGGCGGTCGGGCCGCCCAGATCGGAAATCACACCGGTGAAGCCCTGCACCTTGTCACGGATCTCCTCGACCTCCTTGATGATCGACTCTTCGGATCGACTCTGGATGATGCGGCCTTCGTGCTCGGTGATGGAACAGAAGGTGCAGCCGCCGAAGCACCCGCGCATGATGTTCACCGAGAAGCGGATCATCTCCCACGCGGGAATCTTGGTCGCGCCGTCGTGGCGACCATGCTCGTCGGCGTAGGCCGGGTGCGGGCTGCGGGCATACGGCAGGTCGAACACGTAGTCCATCTCGGCCGTGGTCAGCGGAATCGGCGGTGGGTTGAGCCACACGTCACGGGCCGTCGCCCCTTCGCCATGCGCCTGCACCAGCGCACGGGCATTGCCGGGGTTGGTTTCCAGGTGCAATACGCGGTTGGCGTGGGCGTAGAGCACCGGATCACTCTTGACCTGCTCGTAGCTGGGCAGCCGGATCACGGTGCGGTCACGCGGCAGTTTGGCCACTGCGTGAACCCCTTGCGGCCGGTGGATGGTGATGGGCTTGACCTGGGGATCGGCCGGCGCGCCAGCGCCCTCTTCCTTGGCGCAGCTCTGACCCTGGGCCTGCGCCTGCTCGCTGGTGGTCTGGTACGGGTTGATGTGATCCTCGACGTGGCCGGGTGTATCGACCTCGGTCGAATCCATCTCGATCCAGCCGGCAGCGCTCGGGTCGCCCGGGCGGCGGATGAAGGCCGTGCCACGCACATCGGTGATGCTTTCCACCGGCTCGCGCCGCGCCAGACGGTGGGCCACCTCGACCAACGCCCGCTCGGCGTTGCCGTACAGCAGCAGATCGCATTTGCTGTCGACCACGATGGAGCGGCGGACTTTGTCGCTCCAGTAGTCGTAGTGGGCAATGCGCCGCAGACTGCCCTCGATCCCGCCGAGAACGATCGGTACGTCCTTGTAGGCTTCACGGCAGCGCTGGCTGTAGACGATGGCCGCGCGGTCGGGGCGCTTGCCGCCGACATCGCCGGGGGTGTAAGCGTCGTCGCTTCGGATCTTCCGGTCGGCGGTGTACCGGTTGATCATGGAATCCATGTTGCCGGCCGTCACGCCCCAGAACAGGTTGGGCTTGCCCAGCACCTTGAAGGGTTCGGCGCTCTGCCAGTCGGGCTGGGCGATGATGCCCACACGGAACCCCTGCGCCTCCAGCACGCGGCCGATCACGGCCATGCCGAAACTGGGGTGGTCCACGTAGGCGTCGCCAGTGACCAGGATGATGTCGCACGAATCCCAGCCCAGGCGCTCCATCTCCTCCCGGCTCATGGGCAGGAACGGCGCGGTGCCAAAACGCTTGGCCCAGTAAGGGCGATAGCTGTTGATTGGCTTGGCGTTGCGCGCGAAAAAGGAAACGTCGATGGGCGCGTTCATGGGAATGGATCGTGGAGGCAACCCTCAAGTGTAGGGTTTCGGGGCTTTCCACGGTGGCTTCAGGGTGAAGTGACGCCTGAGCCGCCAGGATTTATGGCCACCTGCCCGTCGCGCAGGCAACAGACGCAACGAATCGTACGGTTCAACTGGTTACCGGACTTACGGTACCGACCGGAATGTAAGCCCCTGCGGCCATAGCATGAACGCTCCAGTTTTTGAAGGAGATGGCATGGCACTGCATTTTGGAAAACGCGAGTCCGAGACAACCCTGAACAAGCCGCTGAACAGCGGCGTGGGCGTACAACGCTACGGCAGCACATCGACGGTTCAGGCCAGCACGGCGGCTGAAACCACACCTGCGCCCGCCGCAGCGACGGCCATGCCCACCGCTGCGGCACCCGAAAGTGGCGGCAGCAAGCTCACGGTGGGGCCGAACATCAAGCTCAAGGGCGTCGAAATCACCGATTGCGACACCCTGGTGGTCGAAGGTCTGGTGGAAGCGACCATGGATTCGCGGGTGATCCAGATCGCCGAACAGGGAGCGTTCAAGGGTTCGGCCGAAATCGACATTGCGGAGATTCACGGCGCTTTCGAAGGCAACCTGACGGTGCGCCAGAAGCTTGTGATCCACGCCACCGGGCGCGTCACCGGCAAGATCCGGTACGGCAAGGTGGTGATCGAGGAAGGCGGCCAGCTTTCCGGTGACATCGAATGCACGGCTTCGGTCCGAAGCGGCGGTGCATCGGCATCCGGCGCCAAACCGGCGATGGCACTGGCCGCCTGACGACTGTGATGGCAGGTCATCCGGCTGGCGACCTGCCTTCCACTCCCCCGGCCTGCCCACGCACCGGTATGCTTGAGGCATGTACGCCGGCTACTTTGGCCTTCAGCACGACCCATTTTCGATCGCTCCGGACCCGCGCTACCTCTTCATGAGTGCGCGCCATCGCGAGGCACTGGCCCACCTGCTGTACGGACTGCAGGGCAGTGGCGGCATTGTCCTGCTCACCGGCGATATCGGTACCGGCAAGACCACCGTCTTCCGCTGCTTCCTGGAGCAGGTGCCCGACTCCGTGCAGGTCGCCTATGTCTTCAACCCGAAACTCTCGGCGCTTGAGCTGCTGCAGACCATCTGCGATGAGTTCGGCATCGAGGTGTCGCCCGCTCACCCGGGACCCCGGACCATCAAGGACCACATCGACCCGCTCAACGCCTTCCTGCTGACGCTGCATGCGCAGGGACGACAGGCGATGCTGGTCATCGACGAAGCCCAGAACCTGTCGGCCGACGTGCTGGAGCAGTTGCGGCTGCTGACCAATCTGGAGACGGCCGAGCGCAAGCTGCTGCAGATCGTGCTGATCGGCCAGCCGGAACTGCGGGACCTGCTGCAGAAGCCCGAACTCGAGCAGCTGTCGCAGCGGATCGTGGCCCGATACCATCTGCAAGCGTTGTCAGCACAGGAAACAGGGCAGTATCTGGCCCATCGCCTGGGTGTTGCAGGATGGCAGGGCCCACTGCCGATGGCACCGCGGGTGATCAAGCGAATTCACCGTCTCAGCCAGGGCGTACCCCGACGCATCAACCTGCTCGCAGGGCGTGCCATGCTGGGCGCCTACGCCACCCAGCGTGAACGCATCACCGAAGCCATGGTGGATCAGGCCGCCCGGGAAATTTTCGACGGGCGTCCAGAGCACCCTGGCGGCTGGCGGCTCACATGGCGAATCACCCTCCCCGCACTGGGTCTGCTGCTCCTCGTCTCCCTCCTCCTCTCCCTCTTGGCCCTGGGGTGGATCAAGGCCCCCGAATGGATGCAGGACAAAGGTGGCGAACCGGCCGCGCTGCAACCAGACCCCAGCCCCATGGCGCAGCCAACCACACCTGAGGAACGGTCACCGACCAAAGCGACGCCTGCCCAGGCGGAAGACGCGCCCGGTGATATCGAAGCGCTCCTTGCCGCCAAGCTGTGGCAGGACGAAGCGCCGGCATGGCAAGCACTGGCGCCCTTGTGGGCGTGGACGCCCGACCCGGGTACCGACCCTTGCAAGCAAACGCTGGGGGCCGGTCTTCAGTGCTTCCGGTCAGACCGCATGACCCCGGAAGGACTCTCCCGGCTCAACCGGCCCGCCATCCTGACACTACGTCTGGCCGACCGGATGCCGCAGCGAGTGTTGCTCACCCGACAGGATGCCGATGGCCAGTTCTGGTTGGCCCATGCATCACGTCAGTGGCGTGTCTCGGCCAGCGAACTGGGCAGGATCTGGGATGGCTCCTACGCGACCCTGTGGCGCACCCCGCCAGGCACCCGCGAACGCATCGTCGACGCCCGTTTGCCCGAGCAGCGCCAGTGGATCGACACGCGGCTGGTGCAGTTGCAGCAAGCCGGTCACATCGCCAGCACTCACAACACGTACGAGCAGCGGCTGGTCGCTTTCCAGGAAAAGGCTGGTGTGGAGACCCACGGCAAAGCCAGTCCGATGACCCTGATGCAGCTGAACCAGGCCACCGGCGTCGATGAGCCCGTTCTGGTCAAGGCAGAATGACGCCGACCGTCCTGTCACCACCCCATGTCCTACATTCTTGATGCCCTCCAGAAGGCCAATGCCCAGCGACAGCAAGGCAGCGTGCCCGGACTCGACAGCGGGACCGTCTCAGCCGCCATGGCCCAGCCAGCGGCGCCCCGACGGTCATGGCCGTGGCTGGCGGCCGGCTTGGCCAGCGCCCTCCTGGCCGGACTGTCGATAGGGTGGTGGGGCAAGTCACAGCCGTTGGCCAGCCCGACACCTGCCGCCACGTCGGCGCCGATGCGATCCATCGTGCCCGCACCGTCATTGCCGCCGGCCGAGCGTGCGCCTGGTGCGGCTGATGCACCACCCGCGCCGTCCGCCGCCCCCGGAACACCTCCCCCGGTCAACAGCCGTGTCTTCGAGGCCAGCGGTCCGATTCTGGCCGCGCCTGCGGTGCCGGAAGCCCCCCCGCCCGCGCCCGCAGCGGGGACCACGCGCGCCCCGAGCAGCGGATCGGCGCCCATGGTACCTGCCGGTTCGGCCAGTGACACCGCTGGATTGAGTGTGTCGGGGTCCACCTACTCAGAGAATCCCCAGCATCGCATGCTCATCGTCAACGGGCAGGTGGTCCGCGAAGGCCAGGAGGTGCGACCGGGTCTTCGCCTGGAGGTGATCGGTCCGCGCAGCGCCATCCTGAATGAGGGTGGCCGCCGCTTCAACTTGAACTACTGACTGCCCGTGCCCATGACGTCGCTCTCGACCCCTTCTGCGCTGCTGTCTGCCCGCAGCCTGCGCTTCAGCTGGCCGGACAGCCCCACGTTATGGGCATCGGCACCGCTGGACCTGGACTTGGCCCCTGGCCTGAGCGTGCTGACGGGCGACGAGGGCTGCGGCAAGACCACCCTGTTGCGACTGCTGTCGGGTGAACTGCGGCCGCAGGCGGGGCAGATCCTGTGGCGTGGCCAGCCCGCCAGCCCGCAACAGCTGACGGCTGCCGTGGCGTGGACCGACCCGAAGACGACCACCCTCGACGCCACCCGGGTCTCCGACTATCTGGCCAGCCTGCCGGAGCGCCACCCCCGCACCGACATGGGATTGCTCAACGAGTTGCTGGACGGCTTCGGACTGCAGGAGCATCTGCACAAGACCTTCCACATGCTCTCCGCTGGCAGCCGGCGCAAGGTGTGGATGGCATCGGGCATGGCCAGCATGGCTCCCGTGGTGCTGCTCGACCAGCCCTATGCCGCGCTGGATGTGCCATCCATGCGCTTGCTCGATGAGTTGCTGCAGGATGCCGCGGACAGCACCCAGCGACTGTGCGTGGTCGCGGACTACGTGGCGCCCCCTGCCGTCCAGGGCGCCCGCGTCATTCCATTGGACGCCTGAATACCGCCTGACAGCCGCTTCAGCGGCCGCCCACCACCACCGTCACCATGCGATCGGGCTGCAGCACCCGCCCGAAGGCACGGGTCACATCCCCGACGGTCACCGCCCGTACCCTGTCCTTCCAGGTTTCCAGGTAATCCAGGGGCAATCCGTACCAGGCAATGTTGGCCACGTTATCGAGCAGCTTGCGGTTGCTGTCCAGCCTCAGTGCGAAGCCGTTGATCAGGAAGTCCTTGGCCGACTTCAACTCGTCTTCGGTCGGTCCCTGGGCAACAAACCGGGCCACCTCGTCGGTGGCTACCTTGACCGCCTCGTCGACCTGATCGGGCCGCGTGGTCAGCCCCAGCTGGAAAGCGCCCGCATGCAAACCCGGGGCAAAGTAGCTGTAAACGCTGTAGCTGAGGCCCCGTTTCTCCCGCACCTGCGTCGTCAACCGGGAAACGAAGCCACCGCCGCCGAGGATGTAGTTGCCGACGAACACCGGGAAGAAGTCCGGGTCATCTCGACGAATGCCGGGCTGACCAATGAGCACCTGCGCCTGGGCCGCGTCAAACGGCAGGCGACTCTCCACTGCGGCCTTCAGCGGCTCCACTTCCGGCACTTTTTCCAGGACCGGACAACCGTGCTCGCCGATGGCCGCCATCAATTCATCGACGATCTGGTTGGCCCGGCCGCGCTCCACAGCCCCCACCAGGGTGATCTGGGCCCGACAGGCGGCCACATGCCGGCGATAGAAGCGCTCGATGTCCGCCACGCTGATGGCGGTCAGGGTGTGTGGCCTGGCCTCCACACCGAAGGGGTGCTGGCCATACACCGCCGCGTAGAAAGCCCGTGCGGCGTGGGTGGCCGGTTGCGTTTCCGCCTCCTGCATGGCGGCCAGGGTCCGCTCACGCTCGCGCTGCCAGACCGGCTCGGGCCAGGCCGGCGCCGCCATCTGCCGCGCCGCCAAGGCCACCGCACGGCGCAGCAGCTCAGGTTCGGTCAGGGTACGCAGGCTCAGGCTGAAGCGCTCGGCCGATGCGCTTGCGCCAAACTGAGCACCCAGGTCGGTCCAGGCCTCGCCCAGCTGGTTCTCGTCCATGGCCGGCTGCCCGGCATGGGCGCGAACACCGGCCGAGAGCATGCCGGCCGTGGCGGACGCCAGACCGGCCTGCGCGGCAGGATCACGCCGACTGCCACCATCGACGTTGATCTGAACATCCAGCATCGGAATGCTCGGGCTTTCGACCAGGTAGACCTTGGCACCGCTGGCATGAACCCAATGCTGGATGGGAATGCCAGCCTGCGCCAAGCCGCACATCAGGGCGATCACGGCCGCCAAGCAGGTATGTCTCAGAATCTTCATGTGTGGCATCGTCGGATCAGTGGCGGGACGGCTGGGCGGCGGCGGGTTTGCGGGCACTGCCGTTTCGGCGAGCGGGGTCCGGCACCAGGACACCGGTGGTCAGGCGATCCGCCGAGAAGTGGCGGCGAGCCACCGATTGAACCTGATCAGGCGTGACCTCGCGCAGGCGCTGCAGCAGCACCGCCGACGAGTTGATGGGCATGTCGTTGATCCAGTACTGACCCAGCTCCCTGGCCTGGTTGAACACCGAGTCCAGCTTGTAGATTTCGCTGGCGGTCCACTGCGTCAGCACGCGTCGCAACTCCGCGTCACCCACACCCTCGCGGGCAATGCGGGCCAGTTCGTCCTTCAGGGCGTTGGCGGCCGCGTCAGGCGTGACGCCCTTGGCCGGCACCGCCGTCATCATGAACAGCTGGGGGCCCCGCCCCATCAGGCCGTAGGAGGCGCTGGCCCCATCGGCCACTCGCTGGCCATCGCGCCCCTCGCCCTGCACCAGCCGACGCTCCAGGCGCGACCCCTGATAGCCGTCCAGCAACGCGGCCAGCACCGTCAAGGCCAGCGCGTCCTGGGTGTCCGGGTCGCGCGAGGAAGGGTCTTTCATGCGTGGCACCTGCCATGCCAGCGCCACGACCGCCTGCTCGCTCGCTGCGCGGTACTCGACCTGCTTGGGGCCCTGCTGCACAGGCTCTTCCCGGGGCTTGCGGACAGGCAGCGGCCTGGCGGGAATCCGCCCGTAGATGGCCTCGGCCATCGTCCGCACGCGGTCCACGTCCACATCGCCGGCGATCACCACAGCGGCATTGCCGGGCACGTACCAGCGACGATGGAACGCCCTGACATCGTCCGGTGTCATCGCCTCCAGGTCGCTCATCCAGCCAATGACGGGTCGCCGGTACGGTGCCGCCGTGTAGATGGTGGCGGTCATCTGCTCGAACATGCGCGCGCGGGGTGATTCCTCCACGCGCTGGCGCCGTTCCTCCTTGATGACCTCGATTTCGCGACGGAATTCTTCATCGTCCCAGCGGTTGTTTTCAAAGCGGTCTGCCTCCAGGCGCATCACGGCTTCCAGGTGCTCGGCCGGCACCTGCTGGTGATAGGCGGTGGCATCGCGGCTGGTGAAGGCGTTCTCGCGGCCGCCAATCGCGGCCACCCGCCTTGAGAACTCACCAGGCTTGAGGCTGGGCGTGCCCTTGAACATCATGTGTTCCAGGACGTGTGCCACGCCTGTGGTGCCGTCCACTTCGTCCATCGCGCCCACCCGTACCCACAGCATGTGGGCCACCGTCGGGGCGCGACGGTCGGGCTGGACGATGAGCGTCATGCCATTGCTCAGGGTGAATTGCCGCGGACCCGTCTCAGGGGTCTGGGCCCTGAGCGGAGCGGCGGACAGGAACAGCAGCACCAGCGACAGGCGCATGACACCTGTCAAAAACGACGCGAATGGGTGTTTCATAGAATGATGAAGATACAAGAGATTCCAAAATGTTCTCGTTCTTCCGCAAGAAACCCCCTGCCCCGCCGCCATCCCCCGAGACTTCGCCTCCACCAGCGGCCGTTTCATCGCCCGCCCCCGAGGCGATTGTGGCCATCCCGCCACCCGATGTCCCTTCGATTCCTGAACCTGCACCGGTCTCGCCGCCCGCACGGCAAGGCTGGCTGGACCGCCTGAAGGCGGGACTGCGCAAGACCGGCAGCAGCATCGCCACGGTATTCACCGGCACCCGGATTGACGAAGCGCTGTATGAGGAGCTGGAGGCGGCGCTGCTGATGGCAGACACCGGGGTGAAGGCGACCGAACATCTGCTGACCGACCTGCGTCGCCGCGTCAAGGAAGCCAAAACCACCGATCCGGCCGCGGTCAAAGGCCTGCTGGCCGATGCCATGGCCGATCTGCTGACCCCCCTGCAGAAGCCGCTGGTCATTGGCGAGCATCAACCCACGGTCATCATGGTGGCGGGGGTCAACGGCGCCGGCAAGACGACCTCAATCGGCAAACTGACCCGCCATCTGGCCAGCGAGGGCGCTTCGGTGCTGCTGGCGGCTGCCGACACCTTCCGCGCCGCGGCCCGCGAGCAACTCGCCGTCTGGGCCGACCGCAACACGGTGGAGATCATCACCCAGCAAGGCGGTGATCCGGCGGCCGTGAGTTTCGACGCCGTGACCGCCGGCAAAGCCCGGGGCAAGGATGTGGTGCTGGTGGACACCGCCGGACGCCTGCCAACGCAGCTGCACCTGATGGAAGAGCTCAGGAAGATCAAGCGGGTGGTGCAGAAGGCGGATGGGACAGCGCCGCACGAGGTGCTGCTGGTCATCGATGGCAACACCGGTCAGAACGCCCTGACCCAGGTGAAGGCCTTTGACGACGCGCTGCAACTGACCGGTCTGGTCATCACCAAGCTGGACGGCACAGCCAAGGGCGGTGTGCTTTGCGCCATTGCCATGGAGCGGCCCGTGCCGGTCTATTTCATTGGCGTGGGTGAAAAGCTGGAGGACCTGGAGACCTTCAACGCCAGGGAGTTCTCGCAAGCCCTGCTGAGCTGACCCGCATCGCCTGCCCCGCCTGCACCACGACCGCTCATTCGTCGTCGGTGTAGTTACGCCACTGCCTCATCGCATTGCGCATGGTCAGCACCTGACGCTCGAACGTCGGGCAGGCTTTGCACATGACCATGTGCACCCGCAGCGCCGCGCGTTCGATCACCGGCAGATCACGATCCTCCCTGGCGATGACCAGAGCGGTCACCTCCTTGCAGTTGCGCATCAGAGGCATTTTTCTGAGCAGAGTGTTCATCGGGCGGCAAACCAGTTGAGTTCCAGACACTCGCGCAAGCGCAGGCGGGCACGGTGTAGCAGGACGTATAGGTTGGTCGGCGTCAGCGCCAGTTCCTTACAGATCTCCTCGCTGGACATCTCCAGCCACTCGCGCATGAGGAACAGCCGCCCTTGAACCGGGGGCAGCTTCTGGGTGCAGGCGTCCATCACGGCCATGAACTGGCGGCTCCTGAGGTCCTGCTCGGGGTTGCCCCAGTCGGCCGGCTTTTCGGCGAAGTGTCCGTCGATCCTGAAAGGCATCTGGTCCAGCGGGTCGGCACGGTCGTCGTCGGAACCGCTGTCGAGCGTGACCTCTCGCTGACGCTGGCGCAGAGCATCGATGATCTTGTGCTTGAGGATGCCGACCAGCCAGGTCTTGAGCTGTGACCGCGCTTCAAAGGCCAGCGGCTTGGCCAGGGCGGCGAGCAGTGTTTCGGACACCGCGTCCTCGGCCCAGGCGTCGTTGCGCAGTTGCAGGCGGGCAAAACGCATGAGGTAACCGCGTTGTGCGACCAGCTGTTGCTCGAAGTCGGAAGGGTTCGGTGGGGGCATGGTGCTTCTGTAAAGGATGCCAGTGTAAGGAATGGAGAAAGAAGTCGACCAAAGGTTCTCACCGGAGAAACCCCATGATCGCTTCAACTGCACGCGCAACCCTGTTCAACCGCCGGCATTTCACGCTGGCAACGCTGCTGGGCGCAAGCGCACCGGCATCCCTGTGGGCAGTCACTCCGGGCGGGTTGACGACGCCCGAACTGGAGGGCACCACGGCCGACGGACAGCGGCTGCAGCTCGCCGGCCTCAGGGGCCGGGTGGTGCTCGTGTTTTACTGGTCCACCGGTTGCGCGGTTTGCCGCGACAAGATGCGGGAGCTGCGGGCCAACCTGAAGGGATGGCAAGACGCGCCCTTCACCCTCTTTGGCGTGAACATGGACGAGCGCCGCCAGGACTGGCTCGACTACGAACGCCTGGTGGTCCAGTCCGTACAGGGCAACCAGCGATTCGCATCGGTCTGGGCCGGTGGCGCGGACTACCGCGACACCATGGACCGGCCGACCCAACTGCCCAGCGCGTGTTTGATCGACAAAGACGGACGGCTGGTGGACCAGTACCGCGGGCGGGTGCCGGCGCAGGCCTGGGACCGCATCGCCGACCTGATCTGAACCGGGCGACACACTTTTTTTCAGTGGCCCTGTAAGAACCGCGCCGCGCCACAGACTCACCCTCAACCCGCATGCGCTGCAACCGCTCGCTGCTGGTTGTGCCCCCCCAACCCCACTTCAAGGAGTTTTCACCATGAACCAACGCACCCTCATCACCTCCGCCGCCGCTTCGCTGATGTCGCTCGCCCTGCTGTCCTCCCCTGCGCTGGCACAGACGGCCGCCAAGGAAAAGTGCTACGGCATCGCCAAGGCCGGGCAGAACGACTGCGCCAACCTCGCAGGCACCCACTCGTGCGCCGGTCAGTCCAAGGTGGACAATGACAAGGGCGAATGGAAATACGTCGCAGCCGGCACCTGCAAGACCATGGGTGGCCTCTCGGCTGATGAAGCCAAGAAGGCCATGAAGTCCTGAGTCGCCCGGCTCCAACGTTTCGCAAAGCCCGCCACCATGACCGCACCCGCTCATCGGCACCCAGCCGCAGTGCCCAGCGTCGGCATTGGTTGGCGGCACCCCCATTACGCGGCGCTGCTCGAACAGCAGCCCGCTCTGGATTTCATCGAAGTCCATTCGGAGAACTTCTTCGCCCCCGGCGGTGCTGCAAGGTCGGTTCTGCTGGAAGGCCGCGGGCACTATGCCGTCAGCCTGCACGGCGTGGGTCTTTCGCTGGGCTCGGCCGCTGGTGTCGACCCTTGGCACCTGGACCAGCTGGCGCGGCTGGTAGAAGCTGTCGAACCGGTGCGCGTGAGCGACCATGCCAGCTTCGCACGCGGCCCCGGCCGGCACGCCAACGACCTGCTACCCGTGCCCATGAGCCGTACCGCGCTGGACGTGATGTGCGCCAACGTCAACCGCGTACAGGACCGTCTGCAGCGGCGCATCGCGGTGGAGAACCTCTCGGCCTATGTGCGTTGGCGGGGAGACGAGATGGACGAACCCGAGTTTCTGAACGCGCTTGCCCGGCGCACCGGCGGCCAATTGCTGGTGGACGTGAACAACGTGTATGTCAACGCCCTCAACGCGCAGCTGCGGGGCGAGAGCCCGGATCCGCTGCTCCACGCGCAACGCTGGCTGGAGGCCATCGAGCCGTCCCACGTGGCCGAGCTGCATCTGGCAGGCCATGTGCACTGCGGCGACATCGTCATCGACGACCACGGCAGTCGCGTGTGCGATGCCGTCTGGTTGCTGTACGACCATGCCGTGCAGCGCTTTGGCGCTGTGCCCACGCTGATCGAGTGGGACACCGACCTGCCCGACCTGCCCGACCTGCAAGTGCTGCTGGACGAAGCAGCCCGCGCCCGCGCGGTGGTGCAGGGCGAACCGTCCTGACCGAGGCAGCCGCATGAACACGCGCCCGTTGCAAGCGCTTGCGCAGCAGCAGAATGCGTTGCTGCAGGCCCTTTTTGTCCGTCCAAGCAACGCGGCGGCGCAGGCGGTGATTGCTGACCTTCACTGCCTGCTGCAAGTGCACGATGAGCAGACCAAGCGCGGCCTCGCCGCCTACCAGGCCAACAGCCATACCCTGGCCGAGCGCGCACTGCGCTCGGTCTATCCCGTGATCGCGGATCTGATCGGTCACGACAACTTCGTCGGGCTGGCGCGCGACCTGTGGCACGAGCACCCGCCGCAACATGGCGACCTGGCGCAATGGGGCGACGCCCTGCCCGCCTTCCTGGACGGCAACCCGCAGCTGGCCGACACCCCTTACCTGGGCGACGTGGCGCGCGCCGAATGGGCGCTGCACCGCGCCGCCAACGCCCCCGATGCAGCGCCGAACTTGCCCAGCTTTGCGCGCCTGGTGCACGAAGACCCGCAAGGCCTGGCGCTCGTACTGGCGCCCGGCACGGCCCTGATCGCCAGCCGCTATCCCGTGGCCAGCCTGGTCAACGCGCACCTGCACGGCACACCCACCCTCAGCGAAGCCGGCCAGCGCTTGCGCGAAGGCCATGCAGAACACGCCCTGATCTGGCGCCAGGGATGGCGACCCCGCATCAGCGGCATCGACGCTCCCACGGCCGCGCTGCTGACCGCCCTGCTGCAGGGTGCCGACCTACCAAAGGCACTCGACGCCACGACCCAGACCAACGGCGCCCACCCAGCCTTCGACTTCAGCGCCTGGCTGACCGCCGCCGTCACCGACGGCCTGGCGCTGGGCGTCCACCCTTTGAACCATTCCCATCTGGAGAACACCCCATGAACACTGCCTGGCTCAGCCCCGGTCTGCGCCTGTGGCGCGCCGTCACCACCACCCTGGACAGCGCCCGTCCGCTGGCGGCGCTCGCTTCACGCGTCTACATCGCCCAGGTCTTCTTCCTCGCGGGGTTGACCAAGATCCGCGACTGGGACACCACCCTGCTGCTGTTCACCGAAGAGTACAAAGTGCCCGTGCTGTCGCCCGAGGTCGCGGCGGTCATGGGCACAGCTGGTGAACTGGTGTTGCCGGTGCTGCTGCTGCTCGGCCTGGCCGGGCGGTTCGCGGCATTGAGCCTGAGCGTGGTCAACGCCGTGGCGGTGATCAGCCTCAGCGAAATCGCGCCCACCGCCCTTCAGCAGCACATCACCTGGGGCGTGCTGCTGGCGGCCCTGGCGCTTTACGGCGTGGGCAAATGGTCGATCGACTGCGGCTGGCTCAAACCCAACGTCGATCGATGGCTGAACCCCGCAGCCCATGCCCGCGCTTCCATCCATTAAGCTCAACCCACGCAACGACGGAGACCATCCTTTGACGAACAGCCAACTCTCCCGCCGACAAATTCTTCTGACCATGGGTGCTGCCATCAGCGCCACCGCGATACCGGCCTGGGCGCAGAGCGCCAACGCCGCGTGGGCCAACATCGAAAAAGCGGCCCGCGGTCAGACCGTGTACTTCAACGCCTGGGCCGGCAGTGACCGCACCAACGCCTATCTCCAGTGGGTGGCATCCGAAGTTCAGACCGCCTTCGGCGTCAAGCTCGAACACGTCAAGATCACCGATACCGCCGATGTGGTCAAGCGGGTACGGTCCGAGAAGAACGCCGGCCGCCAGGCCCGCGAAGGCACGGTCGACCTGGTGTGGATCAACGGCGAGAACTTCGCGGCGATGAAGGCCGATGGCCTGCTGCTGGCGCCTTGGGCCGAGCAATTGCCCAACTTTGCGAAGGTGGACACGGTGGGCAAGCCGACCACGCGCAACGACTTTTCTGTGCCGACCGACGGCCAGGAGTCGCCCTGGGGCATGGCCCAGTTCACCTTCTTCGCTGACAGTCAACGGTTGCCTGCACCGCCGCAAAGCATGAAGGAACTGCTGGCACTGGCCAAGCGACAGCCTGGTCGCATCACCTACCCGCGCCTGCCGGACTTCACCGGCACCACCTTCGTCAAGCAGGCCCTGATCGACACGGTGGCTGACCCGTCGGTACTGACGAAGCCGCCCGTGCCGGCCGAACTGGAGCGGGTAACCGCCCCCCTGTGGCGCTTTCTGGACGAACTGCACCCCCACCTGTGGCGCAGTGGCCGTCAGTTCCCGCAGAGCCCGGCGGCCATCCGGCAAATGGTGGCCGATGGGGAACTGCTGCTGGGCATGACGTTCAACCCCAACGAGGCGGCCAATGAAATTGCCGCCAGGCGGCTGCCGGCCTCGGTCAAGAGCTGGCAGTTTGCCCGTGGCACCATCGGCAACACGCACTTTGTCGCCATTCCTTATAACGCGCGTTCCCCCGAAGGCGCCCAGGTCGTGGCCAACTTTCTGCTCTCAGCCCGGGCCCAGGCCCGAAAGGCGGACATCACGGTCTGGGGCGACCCGACGGTACTGGATCTGACCCGCCTCAGTCCGAAAGAGCGGGCCGAGTTTCCGGTCCAGGCACTGCCGGGTCAGGTCGCCACGCCGGCGCCCACGCTGCCCGAGCCGCACGCCACCTGGGTGGATCCGGTGGAAAAGGAATGGGTCCGGCGCTACGGTCGGTGATGAGCCCACACCCGGGCTGGGTCGCGTCCCTGCTGCTGGCCGTGGTCTTGCTGCCGCTGCTGTCGGTGGCCTGGCTGGCCCTGGAGTCGCTGAACAATCCAACCGCTTGGTGGGCCCTGTGGACGGCGCCGCAAACCGTGTCGGCCGTGGCCCTGACCCTGTGGACCGGGCTGGCGTCGACGACGCTGGCCTGGTGGATCAGCGGCTGGCTGCTGGCCCAGGGGTTCATTCGGCATCGGCTGGCTGGCATGACCCGTGTGCTGCCGGCCATGCTGGCGACACCCCATGCGGCGCTGGCCATTGGCCTGTTATTCCTGGTGGCGCCCAGCGGCTGGGTGCTGCGAGCGATATCACCCTGGCTCACCGGATTCGAGTTTCCGCCACCCTGGCCCACCACACAAGACCCCTGGGGACTGGGTCTGATCGCCGCACTGGTGCTCAAGGAGGTGCCGTTTTTGCTCTGGACCGCTGCCACCCAGTTGCATCGGGACGATGTCCGCCGGCGCTGGCAGGCCGAGTTCAGTCTGGCAGAGACACTGGGGTATGCACCGGATCGCGCCTGGTGGCTTGTGGTCTGGCCGCAACTGGCTCCCCGCCTTTGGTGGCCCCTGATGGCCGTGCTGGCGTACGGACTGACCGTGGTGGACATGGCCCTGGTCATCGGACCGGCCAGCCCGCCGACGCTGGCCGTGCTGGCCTGGCAGTGGCTGCAGGACGCCGACCTCGCCGCGAACGCCCAGGGTGCGGCGGCGGGGGGACTGCTGGCGCTGCTGGTGCTGGTCACAGGACTCGGATGGCGAACGCTCATGCGAGCATCCTGGCGTCCGTTGGACGGCAGACGCGGTCGGGTGCCCACCCGGCACACGGACGACAGGACCGCACGTCCCGGCGGTGTCTGGGCCTGGCGGGCGATTCTTCTGATCTATGGGGCGATCGTGCTGGCGCTGGCGGTGGGGAGCGTCTCCGGTGTCTGGCCGTTTCCAGCCATGCTTCCCGAAGTCTGGACGCTGCAAGCCTGGATCACCGTCTGGTCCAGCGCCTCCACCGTGACCGATACGCTCCTGCTGGCTATCGGTTCCACCCTGCTGTCCCTCCTGTGGGCGGTCGCCTGGCTGGAGCTGGTGCCCCGCCGCTGGGACAGTGCGCTCAGACCCCTGCTGTACCTGCCGCTGGTCTTGCCCGGCGTGCTCTGGGTGGTGGGCCTGTACGGGCTGGTGCTGTGGCTGAGGTGGGAAGGACAATGGGCGGGAATGCTGCTGGCTCATACGTCCCTGGTCCTGCCCTACGTCCTGCTGGCGCTGTCACCAGCCTATCTGGGTTTTGATCCTCGATACCGCCACCTGGCCGAGAGCCTGGGACGCAGTCGCTGGGATTTCCTGTGGCGCATCAAATGGCCCTTGCTGCGTCACGCATTGGCGGCCTCGGTGGCCGTGGGCTTTGCCGTCAGCGTCGCCCAGTTCCTGCCGACGCTTTACGTGGGTGCCGGCCGCTGGAACACCGTGACCACCGAAGCGGTGACCCTGGCCGCCGGCGCGCAGCGCTCTCTCACCGGTGCCTATGCCTGGCTTCAGTTTGTGCTGCCGGTGCTGGGCTTTGCACTGGCCGCCTGGGTAGGACGACCGCGACGCTTTACAGTGCCCTCTACATGAGTCTTTACGTCCATATCGATCGTCTGGGAAGTGCCCACCGGACCCTCATCCGTGATCTTCGGTTGGAGGTACACCCGGGCCAGGTGCTCACCTTGATGGGCCCCAGCGGCTGCGGCAAGAGTTCGGTGCTCTCGGCCATTGCCGGCACCCTGGCCAGCGTGGCGGAGGGCCAGTCGGCGCTGTCCTTCGACGGCCGGATCGAGCTGGATGGGCAGGACGTCACCCGGCTGCCGACCGCCCGGCGCGGCATTGGCCTGCTCTTCCAGGACGATCTGCTGTTCGCTCACCTGACCGTGGCCGACAACCTGCTGTTCGCGGTTCCCCCTGGGCCCCACCCTGAGCGCAGGCTGGCGGTGGAACAGGCTCTGACCGAAGCAGGCCTGAGCGGGTTCGGTGATCGCGACCCATCGACCCTGTCGGGTGGTCAGCGCGCGCGCGTGGCCATGATGCGGGCTCTGCTGGCCCAGCCACGAGCCCTGCTGCTGGACGAACCTTTCTCCCGCCTGGACATGGCCTTACGCGCGCAGTTCAGGGCCTTCGTCTTCGATCACATCCGGACGGCGAACATTCCCGCGATCCTGGTCACCCATGACCGTGCCGACATCGCGGACCCTCGGTACACAGTGGACCTGGGCCATGCTGGATAAGGCGGCGCAAACTCTCCTTCGGCCCGTGATGGTGAGGACTGCCCGGGTGCTGTGCCGTCTGGGCGTGACGGCCGACGCCCTGAGCTGGACCGGGTTTGTGCTGGGCATGGGAGCGGCCGTGACCATTGCCAGCGGACAGTTCCTGGTGGGGCTGGCGCTGCTGCTGGCCTCGCGCCTGATGGACGGGCTGGATGGCGCGGTCGCACGAGCCACACAGCCGACCGACCGCGGCGGATTTCTGGACATCACCCTGGACTTTGTGTTCTACGCGTCCATTCCTTTGGCATTCGCGGTGGCGGACCCGGACGCGAACGCGCTGGCGGCGGCGGTGCTGCTGGCCAGCTTCATCGGCACCGGCAGCAGCTTCCTGGCGTTTGCCATCGTGGCCGAGAAACGCCGGTTGCAATCTCTGGCGTTCCCTGACAAGAGCTTCTATTTCCTCGGTGGCCTGACCGAGGCCACCGAGACCCTGGCGGCCTTCGTGGCCATGTGTCTCTGGCCCCAGTGGTTCGCCGAGATTGCCTACGGGTTCGCGGCCTTGTGCGTGATCACCACCGCGCTTCGTATCGGCTGGGGCTACGCGGCATTTCGCTGACGCTGCTGCCGATGGTAGGAGCCATCGCCGCGATGAAATACGCGGTCCTGCGCCAGCACATCTCCCGGCTGCAACTCGGGTCCGCGCAATGCGGCGTCATACAGGGGGGCAAAGTCGATGCGGGTGAAATCGAGCAACTCGTCCAGGTCGCGAATCACAAAGTAGGATTCCTGGAAATCGTCGATCCGGTAATGGGTCCTCATCACCCGTTCCAGATCGAACCGGATGCGGTTGGGCGACGGGCTTTCCAGGCAGAACTGAGACTCGGTGTAGGACGAGGCGATGCCGGCGCCATACAGTCGCAACCCATCCCCCTGTTGCAGCAAACCGAACTCCACCGTGTACCAGTAGACCCGAGCCAGTTGGGGCAGACAGCCAAGCTGTTGTGCCCTCAGGCCACCCTGGCCGTAGGCCTGAATGAAGTCGGCGATCGCGGGACTCATCAGCATCGGCACGTGACCGAAGACGTCGTGGAACACATCGGGCTCTTCCAGGTAGTCCAGCTCTTGCGGCCGGCGAATGAAGTTCCCTGACGGGAAACGCCGGTTCGCCAGATGCTCGAAGAACACATCGTCCGGCACCAGTCCCGGGACCGCCACCACCTGCCAGCCGGTGCGTTTCATGAGCACGTCCGAGAGTTCACGAAAGTCCGGAATCCGATCGGCACCGATGGGCAGGTCGCGCATGCCCTGGACAAACTCGTCGCAGGCACGTCCCGGCAACAGCCGTGTCTGACGCTCGAACAGTGTTTTCCAGGTCGCATGCTCGGCCTCGGTGTAGCGGTCCCAGCCCTGGTCGATGGTCCAGTCAGGGTTCTCGGGTCGCGCGGCTTCGCCGGCTGCCAATCCGTGCAGGGCCTTGTCCGTCAGTGCCTCCATGTTCAGGCTCCCGTGCGCATGGCCGCGTACACCTTGTCGGCCCGCTCGGCCCAATCCTTGTCGCGCGGCGACAGTCCACCGGCGTCGTGGGTGGTCAGGGTGATGTCGACCCGGTTGTAGACGTTGAACCACTCCGGGTGGTGGTTCATCGCCTCGGACACCACCGCCATCTGCGCCATGAAACCGAAGGCCTGAGCGAAGTCTTCAAACTGGAACAGGCGGCGTGCGCAGCCCTTCTCCAGGTTCAAGGTCCAATCGGGGTGCGCAGCGAAAGCGGTTTGGGCAGCGTTGTCGTCAAAGGCTTGCAATGTTGTCTCCTGGTGCGTGGACATGCAGACTGCATGCGGTGGCAGGTAGTGTGTCGGAGATCACAGGCAATTTGCATTCGTAATCCTCGCTTTCAACCCAGTCAATCCGCAAAATACTGCATTCAACAAAGTTTTTTATGAGTTTTTTTGCGCCGCATCGGTACATACCGCTGATTTCACCCCATCGCGGAAGGCGCTTGAGCCCCTGATATGCTGCGCCGGGTCATGAGCGCACGCGTCCTGCTCCGCACACTCTCCTTCTTGCTGCTGCTGGCGGTGCTGGTCTGGCTGTTCCTGCGGCGCCCGGAGGACCTGGTTCAACTGTCCGATCGCCTGAGCGACCTGCCGGGCTCCACCTGGCTGATGGTGTTTCTCCTGGGGCTGCTCAGTTACGTGCTGCGCCTGCTGCGCTGGCAGGTCCTCCTTCGGGTGCTTGGTCACCGTATCCCTGTGACCCAACAGTTGCCCATCTACATGGCTGGCTTCGGTCTGGCCATGACGCCTGGCAAGGTGGGAGAGACGATCCGCACGGCCTACCTGGCCCCCCTGGGGGTGCCCTACGGTGACAGCCTGGCCGCCTTCGTGGCTGAACGTTTGGTCGACCTGCTGGTGGTGGGGCTGCTGGCGTGCCTGGCCTTGCCCCTGGTCGCGTCTCACCCGATCTGGGTTCTCAGTGCGTGGGGCTTCGTGCTGTCGGCCTTCCTGGTGGCACGTTCCCGACTGCTGCCAGCGATGGCGGCCCGCATGGGAACGGGCAAGCTGGGCCAGACGGCCGACGAGGGTACCCGTGCACTACAGCGCCTGCTCTCGGGACGCCCCCTGTTCCTGGGGTGCCTGCTGGGCAGCCTGGCCTGGTCGGTGCAAGCCTCTGCCCTGCTGGTCGTGCTGAGTCATCTGGAACATCCGGTCCCGGTGCTTTCCGGCCTGGGCAGCTATGCGCTGGCCCTGCTGGCGGGCGCTGCCTCGTTCATCCCGGGGGGGCTGGGCGTGACGGAAGCGGCCATGCTGTGGCTGCTGGAGCGGCAGGGTGTGGACCTGCTGACTGCGGCAACGGCGGCACTGGTCAGCCGAGGCGTTCCCTTGTGGACCGGGGTCTTCACCGGTCTGCTGGCCCTGGCGGCCCTGGGCGTCCGCTCGACTCAGTCTGATCGGCCAACTCAGCCCTAGCGACTGCGCACCAACGCAGCCAGTCGGCTGGTTCGTCCACATCCCAGAGCATGGGCAACTCCTGCCAGCGCCAACCCCCTTCGCGCAGGCGCTCTCGCGTGACCTGCATGACCTCAGCTGTGCTCCAGGGCACATCCCGGAAGACGTCCGGCAAGGGCCTGCGCAGGCCCAGCAGCACATAGCCGCCGTCCTCGGCGGGCACGACGACCGCATCGGATGACTCCAGCGCATCGGCAGCCTGCTGAAGCATCCCCGGGGTAAGCACTGGCGCATCGGTACCGATCACGATCCATGGGAGATCGGGATTCGCTTCGAAATGAATCTGCATCGCGGTGAGCATCCGCTGCCCCAGATCCCCACCCGGCTGATCGCGGACATGCATGTCCAGTCGCTGACGCATGAGCACAAACAGGCGGTGGCCCGAGTCGGGTGCGCACCAGAGCGTGACAGATCCCAGCGCTGCGGCGCGTGCCGTGGCCACGGTGCGCAAAATGAAACCGCGCTGCGCACGGGCCGCGCCGGCCTTGCCCAACAGCGGTGCCAGACGGGTCTTGGCCAGTCCCGGCACCGGCGCTTTGGCCATGATCGCCAGCGCCGCCACCGACCGGGGGCGGTAGCCATACCGCAGCGCCAGGGTGCGCGGGTCCGCGCCCAACGCATAGGCCATGCGCAAGCGCCACATCAGGAGAATGGTCCGCCACAGCCCGTGTCGGTCCCAGCGGCGCCCCGATGTGGTGACGCAGGGGCGCAGGCAGGCTGGGGCCGACACCCGGCGCAGACGCGCGCTCAGCGCAACGTCTTCCATCAGGGGCTGCTCGGGAAAACCGCCGACCGCCTCAAACAGGCGACGGCACACGAACAGGGCCTGGTCGCCCGTGGCGATGCCCGTCAGACGTGAGCGCAGGTTCATCATCGCCGCCACCATGGGCAACAAAGCATGCGCGCCTTCGATGCGTACGTCGAACCGTCCCCAGTCGGCCCCCGCCGCCAGGGCTAGCCCGATGAGTTCATCGGCCTGCTCGGGCAGCCGCGTATCGGCGTGCAGGAACAGGAGGACATCGGCGCCAGCCGAAGCGGCAGCGCACGCGCCCGCGTTCATCTGCGACGAGCGACCACGCGGTGCCATCAACACCTCATCGGCCAGTGGCGCCGCCTGAGCCGCCGTGTCATCAGAGCTGCCCCCATCAACCACCACGACCCGCACGCCCCGGGCGCGCAATGACGCCAAGGCCTGCAGACGGGGAACCACGTGGTCGGCCTCGTCCAGCACCGGCAGCACAATCGCCAGCTTCATAGGCTCAAGGCCTCGCCAAGATCATCAAACCCCCTGCGTATCTTGCTCACCACATCCGGGTCAAGATAGTGGTCAACGCGCTCTCGCACATGACTGACCAGCCGGTCCTCGCTGCGCTGGGCCGACCAGTCCTCTCCATCAGCGCCGTCACGCACAGCCTGGCGGGACAGCACCCGCCACTTGGCGCACCAGGTCAGGGACCAGAGCCACATGGCAGCACGCAGTGGCAGATGCCATGATGAAGCGGCCCGCGCGGCGGATGGTTCCATGCCCATCGCCCACTGCCGGTAGAAGCCTGCCACTTCGTCGGCCTGCAGTTCACAACGGCTTTCGATGTCCCAGGTGGTGGAGGTGTAAAGCGTGGCGTGCGCCAGGTCCAGGCCAGGGTAGCTGTAGCGGCATTTCTCCAGGTCGACCAGAACCGCAAGGCCGTCCGGTCTTACGATGAAGTTGCCCGGATGCGCGTCGAAGGCCACCAGGGTCACCTCGGGCCGCTCTGGCTGGGCACACAGTGCCGCGAGGCCGGCCAGCTCGGCTTCGCGGCAGCGCGTCACCTCCTCATGCACCCCTGCCTGCGGCCACCACCCAGCCTGCTCGCGCACTTCATCAAGAAGCGCCTGCAAGGGGTCGGCGTCGGCCCGCAGCGGCGGCCTGGCAGCGGCCGGGGGCAGTGGCAGGCCGTGCAGGGCCGCCAGCGATTGCGCCAGCGCCGTCAGGTCCTCCGGCAGCCGGGCTGGCCTGCCCACGATCTCTTGGACCAGCAGGGCTCCCCGCGGCAAGTCATGCGAAGGAGGGAGCACACCGTGCAGCTGCGGGGTGGCTCCTCCCGCGGCGGCACGCGCAAAACAGGTCTGCTGATAGGCCAGGTTGTCCGGCGCCGTCAGCCCCATCTGGCTTTGTTTGGGCACCCGGGCCAGCAGCCCCGTGCCCTCCAGCCGGACATGGTCATGGGCCAGCCCCTTGTCAGGCAGCGACGTCAAACGCACGGCGGCCAGCGGATGACCGGCTTGCTCAAGGGCTGCACGCAGGGCAACGGGCAAGGGGTGTAAGAATGGGCGATGCACAGCGACTCAACAGCACCAAGACAATCACACAAGGATACGTCGTGAGTACCCGGAAAATCTTTCTGCTGGTCGTGCTGGTCGCGGGCATCGGCGCCTTTTTTGCCTTTGACCTCGGCCGATTCCTGAGCCTGGACTACCTCAAACTGAGCCAGGCGGCCTTTGCCGACCTGTACGCGCAGCATCCCTGGCAGGTGGCGGCCGCCTACTTCGCCATCTATGTGACGGCGACCGCGCTCTCCCTGCCCGGAGCGGCCATCATCACCCTGGCCGGCGGCGCCATCTTCGGCCTGCTCTGGGGCACGGTCATCGTCTCGTTTGCCAGCACCATCGGTGCCACCCTGGCCTTTCTGGTCTCGCGCTTCATCCTGCGCAGCACGGTCGAAAGTCGTTTCGGACAGCGCCTGGCCGAGATCAACCGCGGCGTCGAGAAGGACGGCGCCTTCTACCTGTTCACCCTGCGACTGATCCCGGTCGTGCCCTTCTTCCTGATCAACCTGCTGATGGGCCTGACCCGCATGAAGGCCTTCACCTTCTACTGGGTGAGCCAGATCGGCATGCTGGCCGGCACGCTGGTGTACGTGAATGCCGGCACCCAGCTGGCCAGGCTGGACTCGCTGCAGGGCATCCTGAGCCCTGCCCTGCTGGGCTCCTTCGTGCTGCTGGGCATCTTCCCGCTGATCGCACGGCGCATCGTCGAGGCGGTGCAAAAGCGCAAGGTCTACGCCCGCTGGCGCGGCGTCCGCCCCCGCACCTTCGACCGCAACCTGGTCGTCATCGGTGCTGGTGCCGGCGGCCTGGTCACCGCCTACATCGCCGCCGCCGTCAAGGCCAAAGTCACGCTGGTCGAAGCCCACAAGATGGGGGGGGACTGCCTGAACTACGGCTGCGTGCCCAGCAAGGCCCTGATCAAGAGCGCCAAGCTGGCGCACCAGATGCGCCACGGTGCGAACTACGGATTGAACGACACCGCCCCCACCTTCAACTTCAAGGCGGTGATGCAGCGCATCCACGACGTGATCCGGGCCATCGAACCGCACGACAGCATCGAGCGCTACAACGGCCTGGGCGTGGAGGTGCTGCAGGGCTATGCGAAGCTGGTCAACCCATGGACGGTCGAGATCGCGCTGAACGGAGGTGGCACCCAGCGCTTGACCGCGCGCAGCATCGTGATCGCCGCCGGTGCCCGCCCCTTCGTGCCACCCCTGCCGGGCCTGGACGACGTGGGCTACGTCACCAGCGACACGCTGTGGGACGAGTTTGCCAAACTGGACGAAGTGCCGCGGCGTCTGGTGGTGCTGGGTGGCGGCCCCATCGGGTCGGAGCTGGCACAGAGCTTCGCACGCCTGGGCTCGCAGGTGACGCAGGTGGAAATGGCACCGCGCATCATGATCCGCGAAGACGAGGAGGTGTCGGCCCTGGCCAAGGCCTCGCTCGAAGCCGATGGCGTGGTCGTGCTCACCGGCCACAGGGCCCTGCGCTGCGAACGGGTCGACGGGCAGAAGGTGCTGGTGGTCGAGCACGGCGGCACCGAGAAGCGCATTGCGTTCGACCAACTGCTGTGCGCGGTGGGCCGCAGCGCCCGCCTGACCGGCTATGGCCTGGAGGAGCTGGGCATCCCGACCCAGCGAACGGTCGAGACCAACGAGTACCTGCAGACCTTGTACCCCAACATTTACGCGGCCGGTGACGTGGCCGGTCCCTACCAGTTCACCCATGTGGCGGCCCACCAGGCCTGGTACGCAGCCGTGAACGCCTTGTTCGGCGACTTCAAAATGTTCAAGGCCGACTACTCGGTCATCCCCTGGGCCACCTTCATCGACCCCGAGGTGGCCCGCGTCGGCCTGAACGAGCAGGAAGCGAAGGAGAAGGGCATCCCCTACGAGGTCACGACATACGGCATCGACGACCTGGACCGGGCCATTGCCGATAGCGAGGCACACGGCTTCGTCAAGGTGCTGACCGTGCCAGGCAAGGACCGCATCCTGGGTGTGACCATCGTCGGCACCCACGCCGGCGACCTGCTGGCCGAGTACGTGCTGGCCATGAAACACGGCCTGGGCCTCAACAAGATCCTCGGCACCATCCACACCTACCCCACGCTGGCGGAAGCGAACAAATACGCCGCCGGTGAATGGAAGCGAGCCCATGTCCCGCAGCGCCTGCTGGCCTGGGTGCAGAAGTTTCACGACTGGAGACGAGGCTGACCCATGAGCACCACATCAACATGGCCTGGGAACTGGCTGTCTGCTTGTCTCTTGGGCCTGTCTGCCTCAGTCTGGGCAGATCAGACTGTCTCGCCTCCTCCCCTGGTGGGCCCCGATCGGCAGATCGGTCCCGGTTGGCGGGTCGTCGGGTTTCCCAAGAGCCACACCGACCTGCCCCTCACCCGGTATGAAGCGGGGACTGCCGACGGTGTGCCGGCCGTGCAGGTGCTGACCGATGCCTCTTATGGCATGCTGGTTCACGACCAGTTGCCGGGGATGCCGGGCCGGCTGCAGTGGCGCTGGCGGCTGGACCAGCCACTCGCCGGAGGCCGCCGCACACCCGATCTGTCCAGCAAGGAGGGCGATGACGCGGCACTCAAAGTCTGCGTCATGTTTGACCATGCGATCGATCGCATACCGTTCTGGGAGCGCACGGTGCTGCGCGTGGCGCGAGCAGTCAGCGCGGAGGCCCTGCCCGCCGCCACGCTTTGCTATGTTTGGGACAGCGCGGGCCCTGTCTCGCGCGAGGGCAGCAACCCCTATACCCGCCGGGTCCGCTACATCGTGCTGCAGGGGCGCGATGCACCACTGACCCGATGGATCACCGAAAACCGCGATGTCGCTGCCGACTTTGCCCGCCTGTTTGCCGACGAACTGCCCGATGCGGCCCGAACATCGCCAGAAAAGCTGCCCAAGGTCCGCACCGTGCTGATCGGGGCCGACAGTGACAACACCGGTGGGCGCAGCGCGGGCTGGGTGGCCGATGTTCAATGGCAGCGCTGACCCTGTCATGGCCAACCACAAGACTGGCGTGAAAAAGCTCGTTCTGCTGGGCGCCGGTCACGCCCATGTGCATGTGCTGTCGAGTCTGGCCAGGCAACGTCCCCGCGACCTGGAGGTCACCCTCGTCACCCCGCAGGACCACCAGACCTACAGTGGCATGGTGCCGGGCTTCGTGGCGGGTTGTTATGCCGGGCATGAGTGCCGGATCGCGCTGACGCCGCTGATGCGCTCCGCCGGTGTGCAATGGGTGGCAGGCCATTGCGCCGGGCTGCGGGCCGCAGAACAGATGGTGGACGTGTCCGTCCGCGCAGAAGCACCAGCCGACGCGGTGTCCTTGGACTACGACCTCCTGTCCATCGACACCGGCGCGGTTGTCGACCGCCTGCGCCTGGAGCAGGTGATGCCGGGGGCCGCAGAGCATGCCCTCATGCTGCGGCCGATCGACCGGTTCGTGCATCTCTGGCCGCAGGTGCTGGCGCTTGCCCGCCGTCGGCCCCTGCAGGTGGTGGTGGTCGGCGGTGGCGCTGCGGGTCTGGAGGTGCTGATGGCCGCCCGGCAACGACTGCTCAGGGATGGCGTGGCCGGGAGCCGGTTCACGCTGGTGACTGGCGGTGCAGAACCCGGCAGCAGCTATCCCGCTGGGGTTCGCCGGCGAATCTCCCGGCAACTGAAGGCGCACGGCATTGCGGTGGTACAGGACACCTGTATCGGTATGGACGCGGGACTGGTGCGAGTGGCCGGGGGCGGCGTCCTTCCGTGCGATGTGCCCATCCTGGCCATCGGCACCCATGCACCTGCGTGGTTGCTCAACAGCGGTCTGAACCTCTCACCCCAGGGACACATTCTGGTGAACGCGTTCCAGCAAAGCACCAGCCATGACAACGTCTTTGCGGCGGGTGATGTCGCCACCCGCGCAGATAGGCCCCATCCCAAGAGCGGGGTCTATGCGGTCAGAGCCGGCCCCGCGCTGGCCACCAACCTGATGGCCTGGCATGCCGGGGCACCCCTGAAGCCCCATCATCCGCCGTCAAGAACCCTGAATCTGCTCTCTTGCGGGTCAGGGCACGCGATCGCCAGCTGGGGACCCTTTCACGCAGAGGGGGCCTGGGCCTGGCGCTGGAAGGACCGCATCGACCGGGCCTTCATTCGTCGCTATTGCCTCAATTGACCACGCGCCAGCTGCCATCCGGCTGCCGGCACGCGGTGCCGTAGACGGTGTCAGGCTGACCCCCCACCACGGCACGCATGGTGTACTCGCGACACGGTGCGCCGGCACTCTCGTAAGTGCGGGTCGGCGTCACGACATATTCGTTGCGCGTGTCGGGGTTCACCCAGCCGCTGGACTGACCGGTGCGGGACGACTCCAGGATCTGTGCGGTGCGCATGCGGTCATTCCCATCCATGGAACGGCCCACATTGGCACCGATGTTCGCACCGATCATGGTGCCAATGATGGTGGCCACCGTCCGCCCCCGGCCGCCACCGACCTGAGAACCGACAGCCCCCCCCAGAACCCCACCGATGATGGTGCCCGAGGTCTCGTTGGGCCCTCCCACGGCACCGCAGCCAGCCAGTCCCACCACCAGGGCAACGGATGCCACCACGGGCACCGACAAACGCAGCAAGTTCATGAAATATCCCTCCAGAAAGACAACAACCAGGAAACGGAATGTGCACTCACACCTCTGAGCATCATCGTGCCCTTGCTGTTCCGGCATCCGTCATGAAGGAACGGTGATTCCTCACGATTTGGGGTTTCAAGTGTGTCGATATGTAATCAAATACACCTAGAATCCCCCCACCGCCTGCCAGGCGGTCGAGGTTCTCCGATGCTTGTTCCCCTGCCCCATGACCAGATCGAGATCGACACCCCTGTGCCGGTGACGATCCGGGACGGGCGCGGCCAATTGCTGTTGCGCAGCGGCGAAGTGGTCCGCAATGAGCGCGAGCGGGAGCTGCTGTACCTCCACGGACCGCATGTCGATGCCTCCGAGTACAAGGCCTGGCTGTACGAATACACCACCAAGCTCGATCGCCTGCTGCGCAGCGACAGCAACCTCAGCGACATTGCCAAGGCACGTCTGCCCAGTGACTTCAGGCGACATGGTCCGGCCAGTGAAGCCGATGATCCTGTGACTGCCTGGCCTGACCTGCACCACGCCGTCACCCTCCTGCAGCGCCAGGTCTCCGGCACACAGGACCTGATCCAGCGTCTGGATCAGGTGGAACAGCGGATGCAGGCTCTGCTGGAGGCAGAGCCCGACCGGTCCCTCTTCATGATCGTGCAGCTGCTGCAGGACCCACAGGTCGGCTATTGCGCGGCACACGCGCTGGCCACGGCGGCTGCCGTGACGATGCTGGCGCAAGCGCTGGTTCTGCCGCAGCCCGAACAGCAGGCAATGCGACGTGCAGCGCTGACCATGAACATTGGCATCAGCCGATTGCTGGACGAGCGCGCCAACCGCCCCCTCCCCGTCTCTGCAGCGCAGCAGCAGGCCCTGGACGAACATCCGCTGCGCAGCATGGTTCTGCTGCATCGCCTGGGCATCACCGACAACACATGGCTCGATCTGGTGCGTGATCACCACGAAATGCCGGACGGCAGCGGGTACCCTGCGCGAAAGCGTGGTCTGCCGCTCACCCAGCAGGTGCTGCGGCTGTGCGATGCCATGTTCGAACACCACAGCCAACGGCCAGGCATCACCGCCGGGACAGGCAACCTGCCGCCTGCAGCGCGCACGCTGATGCTGGATGACGCCGGCAAGCCTCACGCGCTGGGGGCCGCGTGGCTTCGGCGCCTGGGCCTGTACCTGCCCGGCAGCTTCGTTCAGCTGGCCAATGGTGAAATCGCGGCAGTGGTTCGCCGCGGCGCCAAGGCCACCGCCCCGAGGCTGCTCAGCCTGGTCAGCCGCCAGGGCTCGCCGCTCGGAGAACCCATGTCCAGGGACGGCGCCGACCCGGACCACGAGGTGCGCTCGGTGGTGCCGCGGGCATCCGTAAAGGTGAACATCGACCCCCGCAAACTGCTGGCCCGGATCTGAGCCCGGGCCGCATGCGGCGGATCAGCGCCCGCCCAGTCCCATCCCGCGGGAGATCACCTCCTTCATGATCTCGTTGGTGCCACCGTAGATCCGCTGCACACGGGCATCGGCGTAAGCGCGGGTGATGGGGTATTCCCACATGTAGCCGTAGCCACCGTGCAGCTGGACGCACTCGTCCATTACCTTGCACTGCAGGTCGCTGCACCAGTACTTGGCCATGCTGGCGGTCGCGGTGTCCAGCTTGTCCTGGCAGATCAGCTCGCAGCACTTGTCGACGAACACCCGTGCCACCTGCACCTCAGTCTGCAGTTCAGCCAGGGTGTAGCGGGTGTTCTGGTAGTTGGCCACCGGCTGACCGAACACCTTGCGGTCCTTCACGTACTGCACCGTCCAGTCGATGGCGGCCTGCGCCGCGGCCACGGCACCGATGGCGATCTGCAGGCGCTCCCAGGGCAGTTGCTCCATCAGGCAGATGAAGCCGCGCCCCTCGAAAGCCTGACCACCCAGCAGGTTCTCCGCCGGCACCTTGACGTTGTCGAAGAACAGCTCCGAAGTGTCCTGCGCCTTCATGCCCATCTTCTTCAGGCGTTTGCCCTTGGAGAAGCCCGGCATACCCTGCTCCACCAGCATCAGGCTGGTGCCCTTGGCCCCGGCCGCCGGGTCGGTCTTGGCCACCACGATCACCAGATCGGCGTGCCAGCCGTTGGTGATGAAGGTCTTGCTGCCGTTGAGCAGGTAGCTGCCATCGGCCTGCTTGATGGCCGTGGTCTTGACGCCCTGCAGATCACTGCCGGCGGCGGGTTCGCTCATCGCAATGGCCCCCACCATCTCGCCACTGGCCAGCTTGGGCAGGTACTTGCGCTTCTGCTCCTCGGTGCCGTAGTGCAGGATGTAAGGCGCCACGATTTCGCTGTGCAAGCCGTAGCCGATGCCCGTCACCCCCGCATGGGCGATTTCCTCCATCTGGGCCACCGAGTACAGCTTGTCGGCGCCGGCACCACCGTATTCCTCAGGCATGGTCATGCACAGAAAGCCGTTCTCCCCTGCCTTGCGCCACACCTCACGGTCCACATAGCCCTGCTCCTCCCACGCCTCATGAAAGGGGGTGATCTCCTTTTCCACAAAGCGGCGGAAACTGTCACGGAAGGCCTCGTGGTCGGCGTTGAACAGGCTGCGTTCGATCATGGGTGTCACCTTTTGGACTGAAGTGGATGATTTTTACAAAGCAAATGCTTGGCAAAAGTCTATACTGATCCGATCGATCCGACCACAGGGGCAGTTCCCCAGGAGACACCATGAGCGAAGCCTTCATCTACGACGCGATCCGCACGCCGCGGGGCAAAGGCAAGAAAGACGGCAGCCTGCACGAGGTCAAGCCGATCAACCTGTTGTCCGGCCTGCTGGCGGAACTGCAGCGCCGCAACGACCTGGACACCGCCGCCGTCGACGACGTGGTCATGGGCGTGGTCTCGCCCATCGGCGAACAGGGGTCGGTCATTGCCAAGGTCGCGGCGCTCAAGGCCGGCTGGGACTGGCGCTGTGCCGGTGTGCAACTCAACCGCTTCTGCGCCTCGGGCCTGGAGGCCGTGAACATGGCCGCCATGAAGGTGCGCAGCGGCTGGGAAGACCTGGTGGTGGCCGGCGGTGTGGAGAGCATGAGCCGCGTGCCCATCGGCTCCGACGGCGGCGCCTGGGCACAGGACCCTGAGACCAACAGCGCCACGCTCTTCGTGCCGCAGGGCATCGGTGCCGACCTGATTGCGACGCTCAACGGTTTTTCCCGGCAGGACGTGGACGCGTTTGCGCTCGAATCCCAGAGGCGCGCCGCCGCGGCCCGTGCCGCCGGTCACTTTGACCGCTCGGTCGTACCGGTCAGGGATGCCATGGACCTGCCCATCCTGGAAAAAGACGAGTTCATCAAGCCCAACACGACGATGGAAGGCTTGGCTGGCCTCAAGCCCGCGTTTGAGCAGTTGGGGGCCATGGGCTTTGATGCGGTGGCTCTGCAGCGCTACCCGCAGGTCGAGCGCATCCACCACGTACACCACGCGGGCAACTCGTCGGGCATCGTGGACGGTGCAGCGGCGATCCTGATCGGCAGTGAGTCTGCCGGCAAGACCCACGGCTTCACACCACGCGCTCGCATCGTGGCCGCCGCCCTGTCCGGCGCCGACCCCACCATCATGCTCACCGGCCCCATGCCCGCGGCGCGCAAGGCGCTGGCCAAGGCCGGCATGAGCATCGACCAGATCGACCTGTTCGAGGTCAACGAGGCCTTTGCCGCCGTGCCCATGAAGTTCATGCAGGAAATGGGCGTGCCGCACGAGAAGGTCAACGTCAACGGTGGCGCCATCGCGCTGGGCCACCCGCTGGGCGCCACCGGCGCCATGATCCTGAATACCCTGGTGGACGAGTTGCACCGCACGGGCCAGCGTTACGGGTTGGCGACCTTGTGTGTCGGTGGCGGCATGGGCATTGCCACCATCGTTGAACGCATCTGAACGACAGCGGAGACCACGCACATGATCACGAAAACCATCCGCTACGAACTGGCCAACGGCATTGCCACCATCACCTTCGACGAGCAGGGCTCGCCGGTCAACACCATGTGCCTGCAATGGCAGGACGACCTGGACGCCATCGCGGCGCAGGTGGCCAGGGACAAGGCCCAGCTCAAGGGCATCGTGCTGGCCTCGGCCAAGAGCACCTTCTTTGCGGGCGCCGACCTCAAGGGCGTGATGCGGTCGACCGCGGCCGACGGCCCGCGCGTTTTCAAAGAGATCGAACGCATCAAGAAGAACTTCCGCACCATCGAGACACAGGGCGTGCCGGTGGTGAGCTGCCTCAACGGCGCGGCGCTGGGCGGTGGATGGGAGGTGGCGCTGGTCGGCCACCACCGCATCGCCGTGAACAACCCCAAGGTCCAGTTCGGCCTGCCCGAAATCACCCTGGGCCTGATTCCAGGCGGTGGCGGCATCACCAAAATGACCCGCGTGCTGGGCCTGATGGCGGCGCAGCCCTACATACTGGAGAGCAAGCTGTTCGGCCCTGAGGAGGCCCTGAAGATCGGTGTGGTGCACGAACTGGTCGCCACAGCAGAGGAACTGCTGCCGCGTGCCCTCGCCTACATCGACGCCGCCCAGGGCAAGCCCGAGGCCTGCACCCATGTCTGGGACCGCAAGGATTACAAGATGCCCGGCGGCACGCCGAGCAACCCCAAGATCGCCGGCATGCTCAGCGTGGCCCCTGCCGTGCTCAAGCAGAAGACCCGCGGTCTCTATCCCGCGCCCGAGGCGGCCCTGGCCGCGATGGTCGAAGGCGCGATGGTGGACTTCGACACCGCCATGCGCATCGAAAGCCGCTACCTGGCCGGCCTGATGGTCGGACCTGTGGCGCGCAACATGATCAACACCTTCTTCTTCAACATGAACGCCATCAAGGGCGGGCAATCCAGGCCGAAGGACGTGGCGAAGTATCAGCCCAGGAAGGTCGGCATCCTGGGCGCCGGCATGATGGGCTCGGGCATTGCCTACGCGCAGGCCACCAAAGGCATCGCCACCGTGCTCAAGGACGTGAGCCTGGAGGCCGCCGAAATGGGCAAGGGCTACACCACGAAGCTCACCCAGAAGCGCGTCGACAAAGGCCAGATGAGCGCCGAGAAGCAGCAGGGCATCCTGAGCCTCATCACCCCCACCGCCAGCGCCACCGACCTCAAGGGCTGCGACCTGATCATCGAAGCCGTGTTCGAGCAGCGCGAACTCAAGGCCACCGTAACCAAGGAGGCCGAGCCCATGCTGGCCGAAGGCGGTTTCTTCGCCAGCAACACCTCCACCCTGCCCATCAGCGGCCTGGCCCAGGCCAGCGCAAAGCCGGCCAAATTTGTCGGCATCCACTTCTTCAGTCCCGTGGACAAGATGAAGCTGGTGGAGATCATCCGCGGCAAGGACACCGACGATGAAACCATCGCTCGCGCCTACGACTACGTGCAGGCGCTGGGCAAACTGCCCATTGTGGTCAACGACTCGCGGGGTTTCTACACCAGCCGCACCTTCGGCACCTTCGTGATGGAAGGCGCGGCCATGCTGGGCGAGGGCATCCCCGCCCCGGTGATCGAGAACGCCGCCATGCAGGCCGGCATGCCCGTGGGCCCGCTGGCGGTGCTGGACGAAACCGCGCTCAGCCTGTCGGTGCATGTGCTGGAGCAGACCCGCCTCGACTTCCAGAAGGATGGCAGACAGTATGTGGCCACGCCGGGCGAAACGCTGGTCGAGCGCATGGTCAAGGAACACAAGCGCCCCGGCCGTGCCGCCGGCGGCGGCTTCTACGACTATCCCGAAGGTGGCAAGAAGCACCTCTGGCCCGAACTCAAAACCCTGTTCGAGAAGCCGGGCCTCGAATGGAACCTGCAGGACGTCAAGGACCGCCTGCTCTATCGTCAGGCGGTGGAAACCGCACGCTGCCTGGTCGAAGGCGTGCTCACCAGCGTGCACGACGGCAACATTGGCTCCATCTTCGGCATCGGCTTCCCGGCCTGGACCGGCGGTGCGCTGCAGTTCATCTACGGCATGGGTTTAGACGCCTTCGAGAAGCGCTGCGCGGAGCTGGCCAACCGCTACGGCAGCGGCTTCGAGCTGAGCGAGGCGGTAAAGTCATCGCTTCGACAACACCAACCCCAGTACTGATTTCATGAAACGCCTCGAAGGAAAAGTCTGCATCATCACCGGCGCCGCACAAGGCATCGGCCTGGCCACCGCACTCAAGTTCGCGCGAGAAGGTGCCACCGTCGTCGTCTGCGACGTCAGGCAGTCAGCCGTTGACGAAGCCGTCAGGCAATGCCAGGCCGAAGGCGCCTCCACCGTCGGCTTCGTCATGGACGTCACCCAGCGCGACATGGTCGATGCCGTCGTGGCACAGGTGAAAGAGCGCTTTGGCCGCATTGACGTGCTGGTCAACAATGCCGGCATCACCCAGGATGCCCGCCTGCAGAAAATGACCCTCGAGCAGTTCGACAAGGTCATCGATGTCAACCTGCGAGGCGTGTTCCACTGCGCCCAGGCCGTGGCCGACCACATGGTCGCCCAGGGTGGCGGCGTCATTCTGAACGCATCCAGCGTGGTGGGCATTTACGGCAACTTCGGCCAGACCAACTACGCGGCCACCAAGTTCGGCGTGATCGGCTTCACCAAGACCTGGAGCCGCGAGCTGGGCCCCAAGGGGGTGCGCGTCAACGCGGTGGCGCCAGGCTTCATCAGCACGCCCATCCTGAGCACCATCCCCGAGAAAGTGATCCAGGAGATGGAGCACCGCGTGCCGCTGCGTCGGCTGGGGAAACCCGAGGAAATCGCCAATGTCTACGCCTTCCTGGCCAGCGACGAGGCAAGCTACATCAATGGCGCGGTGCTGGAGGTTTCCGGTGGCATGAGCGTCTGACATTGCCATCTGAGTGAAGGCCGGCGTGACTCAAATCACGCCGGCCTTCTTATTTTGGGTCCCGGTGGAACCCAGGGGATTGAGAATCGCTCACTTGTGTCGATATGACGACCTCTGGTAGCGGATTGCACGCCAACCTCCCTCCTGTTTCCGATGCACTCCGCCCCCCTCCCTGACACCGAAGCACAGCGTCTGGCCAAGCTGCACAGCTATGGTGTGCTGGATACCCTGCCCCAGACCGCCTTCAACGACATCGTGGCCCTGGCCTCGTCGATCTGTGGCACCCCGGTGGCCCTGATCTCCCTCATCGATCGGGACCGCCAGTGGTTCAAGGCCAAAACCGGCATCGACGTCGAACAGACCGGTCGCGACATCGCGTTCTGTGCCCATGCCATCCTGCAGCCACAACAGGTCATGGTGGTGGAAGATGCCCGCCAGGACGAGCGATTTCGCGACAATCCGCTGCTTGAAGGTGAGCTGGGCCTGCGGTTCTACGCAGGTGCCCCCATCGTGACCGACGACGGCCATGCCCTGGGGACCGTCTGCGTCATCGACACCCAGCCCAGGCAGCTCTCGCCCGCCGCCGAGGAATCCCTGCGAATCCTCTCCCGTCTGGTGGTCAACCTCCTGGAGCATGAGAAGGAACGTCACGCCGAGGAAGCCAGACAGCGCGAAGAGGCGCGTCGGGCCCGCGACGTTCTCATGGCGATGGCGGTGTCGACGCTCGACCTGATTGCCTACATCGACCGCGACGAGCGCTACCAGGCCGTGAACCAGACCTGGCTGACCTACTGGGGATGCGACGAGAGCAAGGTCATCGGCATGCACGTCCGTGATCGTGTCGGCCCGGCGGTCTATGAGAACGAAATCGCTCCCCTGATCAGGCGTGCGCTGTCGGGGGAACTGGTCAGGTATCAGCACCTGGTCCGGTTCCACGCGCGCGGCCCCCGGTTCATGGAGATTTCGCTGATGCCGGATACGGATGCCTCCGGAACCGTCAGGGGCCTGATCCTGCGCAGCCACGACATCCACCTTCAGCATGAGCGCGAACAGGAACTCAAGGAAGCCCTCTCTGCCCTGGAGCAGCGGACGCTCGAACAACAGCGATTCATCCAGGTGCTCTCTCACGACCTGCGAGAGCCTGTGAACGCTGTCCGCAACTTTTCGACCTTGCTGACCACCGACCACCTGCAGGAGCTATCAGCCCCTGCGCAGCGCTACCTCGGTTTTGTCACCAAGGGTGGCGAGCGCATGTCCCGCATGCTGGACGATCTGACCGACCTGCTGCAGCTGGATGGCTACACGCCAAAAGTGGTGGACATGGACACGCGCGCACTGGTGTCTCAGGTCATGGAAGAGCTGCATGAGGCCATCGAGCAAAGTGGTGCCCTCATCACCACCAGCCCGCTGGATACGCTGCGAGCCGACCCTGCCCTGCTGCGGATCGTCCTGTTCAACTACATCGGCAACGCCCTGAAGTTCCGGCACCAGGACCGGCCGCCCCAGATTCATATCGAGACGGTGCCCGTCGATGACGGCATGGAACTGAGCGTCACCGACCACGGCCTCGGCATCCCCGAAGACCAGCAAGCGGGCATTTTCGACATGTTCCGACGGCTGCACACCCGCCAGCGGTTCGACGGTGCCGGTCTGGGCCTGTCCCTGTGCCGACGCATCGCCCAACTGCACGGCGGGCGTGTTACCCTGCATTCCACCCTCGGGCGGGGAAGCCGTTTTGGCATCGTGCTTCCTCCGACCGTCCCCGGAGAACCTGCATGACCCCCATCGAACGCATCATCCTGGTCGACGACAACGAGGCCGACAACGTCTACCACGAGATCATGATCCGCAAGGCAGGATTCACCGGTCAGGTGCTGGTGTTCGAGACCGGCGTGCTGGCGCTCGACTTCCTGCGGTCGGACCCTCTGACGACGCCCAGCTGCATCTTCCTGGACATCAACATGCCGATGCTCGATGGCTTCGAAGTCGCCGAGGAAGCCACACCGCTGTTGGCGGGCAAGCCCACGGTCCTCCTCATGATGCTGACCTCATCGGACTCTCCAGCCGACCGTGCCCGGGCCGCGGCTCTGCCGGTCATCCAGGGCTATCAGACCAAACCGCTGACGGTGGCTTCCGTGCGGGAGATCCTCGAACGCGGTCTTTGAGCGGTCTGGGGCGCCCGATAATCGGTACATGCCCCTGGCCGCCCCCTTGCCCCCCGCCGACGAAGCCCCCTCAGCACCGAGATCGGTGCTGGACCTGTTCCTGGCCTTCACCTGGCTGGCCCTTCAGGGCTTCGGTGGCGTACTGGCCGTTGTGCAACGCGAACTGGTCGAGAAGAAGCGCTGGCTCACCCGCGAGCAGTTCATTGAAGACTGGGCGGTCGCCCAGATCATGCCGGGCCCCAACGTGGTCAACCTGTCCCTGATGATCGGGGGCCGCCACTTCGGCCCGCGCGGCGCGCTCGCCGCCCTCGCCGGCATGCTGCTGGCCCCTCTTGTGGTGGTCCTCATTCTGGCGGTGCTGTATGGCACGGTGGCCGAGCACCCGCTGGCGCAGGGCGCCCTTCGGGGCATGGGTGCCGTGGCCGCCGGTTTGATCACGGCGACCGGGATCAAGCTGGTGACGGCCCTGGATCGCAACCCGATGGGCCAGGCGGTCTGCCTGATCCTCGCCGTCCTGACTTTCGTGGCCATCGCCTTGTTGCGCTGGCCCCTGGCTTGGGTACTGGCCGGCATCGGCAGCGTGGCCTGTCTGTGGGCCTACCGTGTGCTGGGCAGGATGGAGGTCCTGCGGTGATGAGCTTTGGCTGGCCGGACTGGGCCTCGCTGTTCGCCCATTTCGCCTCGCTGTCGCTGCTGGCGGTCGGTGGCGCCATCACCACGGCACCCGACATGCACCGCTACCTGGTCGGCGAGCAAGGCTGGCTCAGCAACGAACAGTTCTCGGCCTCGATTGCGCTGTCGCAGGCGGCACCAGGACCCAACGTGCTCTTCGTGGCCCTGCTCGGGTGGAATGTGGGGCTGAATGCGGCCGGTGGACCGGCCGCAGGCCTGACCGCGTGGTGGATGGCCTTGCTGGGCGTACTGGTGTCCATGAGCGCGACACTGCTGCCCTCCTCGGTGCTGACTTACGCGGCCACCCGCTGGGCACATCGCAACCGGGAACTGCGCAGCGTCCGCGCGTTCAAGGCTGGCATGGCGCCGATCGTGATCGCCTTGCTCGTGGCCACGGGCTGGCTGCTCAGCGCAGCCCATGACCAGCCCGCCAGGGACTGGCCCTTGTGGCTGCTCACCGCGGCCAGTGTCCTGCTGGTCTGGAAGACGCGGCTGCACCTGCTCTGGCTGATCGCCGCCGGCGGCTGCCTCGGCGCCGCCGGACTCGTCTGAACCAGCTTACTTGTCGCGCTGCAAGCCCGCCAGCCCCTTGATGTCCAGGGCGGCACCGGCGGCCCTGACAGCATCCATGCCGGCGCCAGCTCCCTCGATCTCCACCATCACACCGTTGGGCAGCAGCATGGCCATCTCGCTGCGACCGCCGTCCTTGCTGTACTCCTCGCGGAAAGAAATGCCATCCTTCTGGTAGATGCGCTCAACCTCATCCTGGGTCTCGCGATTGACCGTCGAGGAGGCCCACGCACCCATGGCCATGGTCAGGGCCGGTACCGCGCCAATGTCCTGCACCCGCAACTCGACACCCTGACCGTCCTTGTCGTAACCGGCTGACACGCTGGAAAAACTCATGCCCATGGCCTGATCTGACCGTGCCTCCAGAGATTGCCGGGACATGCCCGCCAGCTTCTCGGGCACAAACCGCTGCAGCGCATCCGGTGCCAAGGGCTTGCCGCCCTGCCCCCCCAAGGCAGCCCCCATCATTTCGCCCAGCGCCTTGTTGGCGCCTGCCTGGTCACCCCGGGCCTGTGCTTCCTCCATCTTCTTGCCGGCCTCCTCCATCTTGCGCGCGGCCTCTTCCAGCTTGGCCGTGTCGACTGTCACCTCGCTGCCCGGCACCTTGAAAGTCACGTTGCCGTCCGAGCGCCCCATGTGGCCCATCATGCCCGGACCACCACCCGTGAACAGGGCGCTGACCGCTCCCATCACCAGGCCCGCGACCACGCCGCAAAGAATGAGCACTGCGGTGTATCCCACCGCCTTGCCCTCCGGTGCCTTCATCATCACGGGAATGCCGGTGTAGATCAGGTAGATCGAATACAGGGCCGCCAGCAGACCCAGCATGGAAAGAGCCGGCAGCAGATTGAAGATTCCGCCGAGCAAGCCCGCCGTGGAACCATAGGCCACCAGCTTGACGGCGTTGGGCAGGTTCTTCTCACCCTGGAAAGTCGGTGCCAGCGCGTTGGCAATCAAGCCCAGCACGTAAACCATCACCAGTGTCAGCACGAAACCGACCACCAGGTTGACCAGGCCCGTGACGATCGGGACCCGAAAGCTCATGCCGAAGCCACCCACCCCCACCAGGCTCAGGCCGATGAAGGTTGCCAGCGACGATACCGCCGCCAGATAGACCACATAGTTCTTGAACAGCCCCGGAACGTCCGATGGCTCCTGGGCAATCGTTTGCCAGGTATCCCTGGGCTTGAGCAAGATGTCCTGGACTCGCTGGACAAGGTTCATGACTCCACCTCCTGTGCTGGTTGATTAATCCTTACGGATTATGGTGTCCGGCACAGGAAATGGCCACCGCAGACATCCCCCCGGCGGGCGGCGTGCGATCAGCGGCGCTGGCGCAAGGCCTCGTACAGGCAGACGCCGCTGGCCACCGACACGTTCAGGCTCTCGACCGCCCCCTTCATGGGAATGCTGACGAGTTCATCACAGGTCTTGCGGGTGAGCTGGCGCATGCCCGGACCCTCGGCACCCAACACCAAGGCCACCGGCCCCTTCAGGTCCACCTCATACACCGTCCTGGGGGCATCGCCACTGGTTCCGATGACCCAGATGTTGCGTTCCTTGAGCTCGCCCAAGGTACGCGCCAGGTTGGTCACCATGAAATACGGCATGGTTTCGGCTGCACCGCTGGCCACCTTGGCCACCGTCGCGTTGATGCCCACCGCGTGGTCCTTGGGCGCGATCACAGCGTGGGCGCCAGCGCCGTCGGCCACACGCAGGCAAGCCCCCAGGTTGTGCGGATCGGTGACACCGTCGAGCACCAGCAGCAACGCCGGTTCACCGCTGGCCTCCAGCTGATCCAGCAGATCATCCAGCGATGTGGCCTGCTCGACCGCCTGCACCCGCGCGGCCACACCCTGATGACCATGACTGCCCGCCAGCTTGGCGATGCGCAGACCGTCGGCTTCGATCAGGCGAACACCCGCCTCGCGCGCGCGGTCAAGAAACTGTCGCATGCGCTGGTCGCGCCGTGACGCGTCGAAGTACACCTCGATGATGGACGCAGGCGCGGTCTTCAGACGCACACCCACGGCATGGAAACCGAACAGAACTTTGGGAGCAGACATGCCCCCATTATCCCCGCGACGCTGCCATGCGCTCAGTCGACGCTGGCCACCTGCCCCGCCTCGATGGTGATGCGGTGCTCGCAGCGGGCCGCGATCGCGCGGTCGTGGGTCACCAGAACCAGGGTGGTACCCAATTCGCGGTTGAGCTCGAACATCAGTTCCATCACCTTTTCGCCGGTGGCAAAGTCCAGGCTGCCGGTCGGCTCATCGGCCAGCAGCACCGCCGGGTGCACCACAAAAGCCCTGGCCAGGGCCACCCGCTGCTGTTCGCCACCCGACAGCACCTTGGGGTAATGCGACAGCCGCTGCCCGAGCCCCACGCGCTCCAGCATCCGGGTGGCGGCCTGGCGCGCATCCCGCCGGCCGGCCAGCTCAAGGGGCAGCATCACGTTCTCCAGCGCGGTCAGGTTGCCCAGCAGCTGGAAACTCTGGAAGACAAAACCGATCTTCTCTGCACGCAGGGCGGCACGCTGGTCCTCGTCCAGGGCAAAAAGATCCACCCCGTCGATGACCACCGCCCCTTTCGAGGGCACATCCAGGCCGGCGATGATGGACAGCAAGGTGCTCTTGCCGGAACCGGATGCCCCCACAATGGCCGCCGACTGCCCGCGACGCAGAGAAAAGTCGATGTCGCGCAGAATGTCGAGCGTGCCCGTGGC
Organism: Hydrogenophaga bisanensis; assembly: GCF_042665135.1. Taxonomy (NCBI): domain Bacteria; kingdom Pseudomonadati; phylum Pseudomonadota; class Betaproteobacteria; order Burkholderiales; family Comamonadaceae; genus Hydrogenophaga; species Hydrogenophaga bisanensis. The sequence continues at coordinate 268,665 of NZ_JBHTBX010000004.1, read as the reverse complement.
ATCGGTGACGGACTTGAAGACATGCCGCACGGCAATGATTTCGTTGGCGGGCGCTGGTGTCATGACAGAGATGGAAGGTTCATGAAGTGAAACGACGACACTTTAACGTGACGATGGTGCTGACCCTGGGCGGCGGGGCATTCCTGCCAGTACGCGCCCAGAAACCCAAAGGAACCGGTGCCACCGGTCCCATTCTGGTGGTCGGTGACTCGCTGAGTGCCGAGTACGGCATCCGCCGTGGCAGCGGCTGGGTGGCACTCCTGCAAGAGCGCCTGCAGACACAGAAGGTTCCCGCCACGGTGGTGAACGCCGGCATCAGCGGGGACACGACCTCAGGCGGACGATCGCGCCTGCCGGCCCTGCTCAGCCAGCACAAACCAGCCATCGTGGTCATCGAACTCGGTGCCAACGACGCCCTGCGCGGTCTGCCACTGACCATGACACGCGAGAACCTCACCGACATGGTGCGACAGTCCCGCCAGGCGGGCGCGCGCGTACTGCTCGTTGGCATGGAGATGCCACCCAACTACGGCGCCCGCTACACCCAGGAGTTCCGCGACATGTTCACCAGCGTGGCCAAAGCCGAGAAGGTGCCGCTGGTGCCGTTCCTGCTGCGCGGCGTGGCCGATGCCCCCGACGCCCTGAGCCTGTTCCAGAGCGATCGCATCCACCCCAACGAAAAGGCCCAACCCATCCTGCTGGACAACGTCTGGCCTGAACTGCGCAAACTGCTGCAGACCTGAGGGCACCGATAATCGGGCATGCCCGTCAGAACCCTGCCTGCCACCGAAGCCCTGTCACGCCTGGGCGACTTCGACACCGTCATCGATGCCCGAACCGAGGACGAGTATGCCCTCGACCATGTGCCTGGCGCCATCAACTGGCCGACCCTGGACAACCAGGAGCGCATCGACATCGGCACGATGTACAAGCAGGTCAACGCGTTCGAAGCCAAGAAGCGAGGTGCAGCGATCGCGGCCCGCAACATCGCAGCCCACATCGAGCGTCATGTCCTGGACAAGCCCAAGGACTGGAAGCCGCTGGTCTACTGCTGGCGCGGAGGCAACCGCAGCGGCTCACTGGCGACCATTCTGGGAGCCATCGGCTTTCAGGTCACGCTCATCGAAGGAGGCTACAAAGCCTGGCGTGCGGCCCTGGTGGACGACATGCCCCGACTGGCGCAGCGCCTGAATTTCCGCGTGGTCTGCGGCCCCACGGGTAGCGGCAAGACCCGCCTGCTGCAGGCCCTGGCCGGCCAGGGTGCCCAGGTGCTGGACCTCGAAGCGATCGCCTGCCACCGCAGCTCGGTGCTGGGGCACATACCCGGGGTGCCACAGCCCAGCCAGAAAGCCTTCGACCGCCTGATCTGGGATGCCCTGCAGCGCTTCGACCCTGCCCGCCCCGTGTTTGTGGAGAGCGAAAGCAAGAAAGTCGGCAACCTGCGTGTGCCCGACGCCCTCATCGAAGCGATGCGCGGCAGTCCCTGCATCGACCTGCGCCTGCCCGACGAGGAGCGGGTGGCGCTTCTGCTCGAAGACTACGATTTCTTCGTGAAGGACACCGCCCACTTCTGCGAGCGGCTCAAGGCCCTTACCGAGCTGCGTGGACACGCGGTGGTCGACCGCTGGATTGAACAGGTTCAGGCGGGCCAGATCCCGGCGGTGGTGCTGGACCTGCTGGTCAGCCACTACGACCCTCTCTACATGGCATCCATCCGTCGCAACTTCCGGCAATATGACCAGGCGGACGTGATCGCCCTGCCCGACCGCTCAACCACAGCGTTGCAGGAGGCGGCCCGGCAACTCGTCACCGGCCAGGCCTCAGCCGTCTGACCGCATCGTCGACAGTGCCTGCGCCAGATCGGCCTTGAGGTCTTCCTCGCCTTCCAGACCGACCGCAAAGCGCACCAGCCCCCCTTTGTGAGGCCAGCGGGTAGCTGAACGGATGGCCGGGACATCGTAGGGAGCGCACAGGCTGATGGGGCCGGCCCAGCTCCACCCCAGCCGGAACAGCTGCAGCCGGTCACAGAAGGCATCCACCTGCGCCTGGCTGAAACGTTCTTCAAACACCACGCTGAACAGGCAGGCCGCCGCCCGCGCATCCCGCCGCCATGCCTCATGTCCGGGTGAGCCCGCCAGCGCAGGATGAAGGACTTGAGCCACCCCCGGCTGGGTCTGCATCCACGTCGCCAGCTCCCGCGTGGCAGCATCCTGGGCCTGATAACGCAGGGTCAAGGTGGGCAGGCCACGCAGCACCAGTTCGGCGTCGTTGGCGCCCACGCCCAAGCCCAGACGCATGTGGGTCAGCAAGACCTGCCGGTGCAGGTCTTCGTCCGCCGTCACCACCGAACCCATGAGCACATCGGCCCCGCCACTGGGGTACTTGGTCAGCGCCTGCATGGACACGTCCACACCGAGCTCGAAGGCACCGAACGCCAGCCCGGCGCCCCAGGTGTTGTCCAGCGCTGAAATGATGGGGCGTGAGCGCCCTTCATTGGCCCGACGGATCACAGCCACCAGCGCCGGAATGTCAGGAAATTCCAGGGTGATGGACCCCGGTGCCTCAATCCAGACCAGGCGCGTGGCCGGCGTGATCTTGGCCGCCAGATCGGCGGGGTCCATAGGGTCGTAGTAGCGGTGCTCGATGCCCCAGGCCTTGAGCTCCACACTGGCGAACGCCTTGTTGGGGCCGTAGGCGTTGTCGGGAATCAGCAGTTCATCGCCCTGCCGAAGAAAGGCCATGTCCACCAGGGACACCGCAGACAGACCGCTGGGCGCCAGTACGCAGTAGCGCCCTCCCTCGATGGTGGCGATCCTCTCCTCCAGAATGAAGGTGGTGGGTGTGCCATGGAGACCGTAGGTATAGCCGCTCTTGTCCTTCCAGTCCTGAGTCCGCAAGGCCTTCACATTGGGAAAGAACACCGTGGACGCCTTGTGCACGCCCGGCGCCACCGCGTCAAAGCCATCGGGTGCTCGGTAGGCATGATGGATCAGCTGGGTGGACAGGTCGGTCATGGCAGTGGTTCCAAATGAGGATGATCAATGACAAACGGCCCGCAAACGGGCCGCCATCTTCATGAGAGCAGGTGGTCGGAGAGCCTCAAGCTCATACCTTCCATTTCTCGATCAGTTGCGCCGGGCGCATGCTGTCGTAGCTTTCGAAGGGCTGATGGATCCAGGGGTTGGTCGGCAGAAATTCCACCGAGTAGTCTGGCGTGAACACCGAAACCGCCTTGGTCCAGATCACGGCACTGCGCAACTCGGTGATCGGCTGATAGTGGTTTTTCAGGGTGTCGATCACCGCACGCAGGGTATGACCCGAGTCCGCCAGGTCGTCGACCAGCAGGACCCGGCCAGCGATCTCGCCTTTGGGCGTCGTGATGTAGCGGGCAATGTCGAGCTGCCCCTGCACGGTCCCGGCATCGGCGCGGTAAGAACTGGTCGACATGATGGCCAGCGGCTTGTCGAAGATGCGCGAGAGGATGTCACCGGGGCGCATCCCGCCACGGGCCAGACACAGGATGGTGTCGAACTCCCACCCCGACTGGTACACCTTGATCGCCAGCTTTTCGATGAGGTTGTGGTACTCGTCGTACGACACGTACAGGTGTTTGCCGTCTTCGGTCAGCATGGGCGCTCCGCGGTGGGGGATGGTGGAATTCTGCAGAAAAACCGGGCCCTGGGTATCAGGCCTGGTACGGATGGCGGATCAGGATGGTGTGATCCCGATCCGGGCTGGTGGAGACGACGTGGATCGGCACGCCGGTGGTCTCCTGGATACGGTCCAGATAGCGCCGGGCGTTGGCCGGCAGGTCCTCGTAGCGTGTGACCCCCACCGAAGACTCGGTCCAACCAGGCAGCGTCTCATAGACCGGCTGGCAGCGGGCAATCTCGTCCGCGCCCATGGGCAGGATATCGATCTGCTCGCCGTCAAGTTCGTAACCCACGCAGAGCTTCAGCTCGGGCAGCCCGTCCAGCACATCCAGCTTGGTGATGCAAAGACCAGACAGTCCGTTGACCTGGGCCGAGCGCTTGAGCAGTGCGGCATCGAACCAGCCACAGCGGCGCGACCGGCCGGTCGTCACGCCCTTTTCGGCGCCCACGGTGCTCATGTGCCAGCCCGGCGTGCCTTCCTTTTCCCACTCCAGCTCGGTGGGGAATGGACCTCCGCCCACGCGCGTGCAATAGGCCTTGGTGATGCCCAGAACGTAATGCAACAGGCCAGGACCGACACCGGCACCCGCGGCCGCATTGCCGGCGACGCAGTTGCTGGAGGTGACGAAGGGATAGGTGCCATGATCGACGTCCAGCAAGGTGCCCTGTGCACCCTCGAACAGCAGATTGGACCCGGCCTTGTTCGCCTCATTGAGCTCGCGTGACACGTCGGCGATCATCGGCTTGAGCTGCTCTGCCTGGGCCATGGCTTCGGCATAGACCGGCTCGAACTGGATTTCGCCGTCCTTCATGTAGCCGGCCAGTTTCTCGTCCCAGACCATGTCGGCCGAATGCAGGAAGGTGGTCAGCACATGGTTGTGCAGAGCCAGCAGTTCACGCAGCTTGGCCGCAAAACGCTCGGGGTACTTCAAGTCCTGCACGCGCAATGCGCGGCGGGCGATCTTGTCTTCATAGGCAGGACCGATGCCTCGACCCGTCGTGCCGATCTTCTCGGTGCCGGCCTTGACTTTGGCCGCCTCGCGGGCGATGTCGATGGCCGCGTGGAACGGCAGGATCAGCGGACAGCCCTCGCTCACGCGCAGGCGCGATCGGACCTCGACCCCGGCTTTCTCCAGACCGGCGATTTCCTCGAACAGCTTGCCCACCGACAGCACCACGCCATTGCCGATGTAGCACTTGACCCCGGGACGCATGATGCCACTGGGGATCAGGTGAAGCGCGGTCTTGACCCCATTGATCACCAGCGTGTGGCCCGCGTTGTGGCCACCCTGGAAGCGCACCACGCCCTGGGCCGTTTCGGTCAGCCAGTCGACCAGCTTGCCCTTGCCCTCATCACCCCACTGGGTGCCCACCACGACCACGTTGCGCCCGGGTTGCACGGCGCTCTTGCTGTTCATCATCTCTGCTGATTCCGATTAGAGGGTTTTGAGGGTCCAGGCTCCGCTGGCGGGGTCTTTGACCAGTTCGCGGTCACACAGGAACTCGTCGACTTCGTGATCGTGGCCTGGCAGCGCACAAACCACGGTCTGTCCCTGCTGGCGCAATTCGGCAATGGCCTGACGCAGGCTGGCGTCGGTGCCCCAGGGCGCCCGGATGGCCGCCACCAGCGGACGGGGCGCGACCGCCGACACCAGTTCCTTGAGATCCAGACTGAATCCGACCGCAGGACGCTTGCGGCCAAAAATGGCGCCGACCTCGTCGTAGCGGCCACCCCGGGCCAGTTCCAGCGGCTCGCCACGTCGGCCACGCGCGAACACGGCAAAGCGCATGCCCGTGTAGTACGCGTAGCCGCGCAGGTCCGCCAAGTCGATGGTGACCGCCATGCCTCTGACCTGACTGGCCAGCCAGGAAAGGCTGTCCAGAGCCTCGTGCAAGGCCGGCGATGGCTGCAAGCGCTGGCGTGCCTCCTCAAGGATCGAGGCGTCGCCAAACAGGCGCGTCAGGGTGACAAGATCCCGTTGCACCGTGTGCGGCAAACCCTCGGACAGTGCGGTCAATGCCGACACATCCTTGGCGGCCAACGCCGTATGGATCGACAGAACGCGTGAGGGGTCCAGCGAGACGGGCGCCATGACCGCATCGATCACCCGGACATCGGCCATGTCCAGCTGAAGCCCATCGAGTCCGGCCGCCGCCAGACAGGCCTGGGCCAGCTCCAGCGCCTCAAGATCGGCCTCACGACCGCCATGACCGTAGATTTCGGCGCCGAACTGCAGAGGCTCCCGACTGGCACCGGGACGGTCCACCCGCGTATGCACCACTGGGCCACAGTAGCACAGGCGAGTGACCCCGAGGCGGTTGAGCAAATGGGCATCAATGCGCGCCACCTGCGGCGTGCTGTCCGCACGCAGCCCCAAGGACCTGCCTGAGAGCTGATCCACCAGTTTGAACGTGTGCAGACCCAGCGCTTCACCCGTGCCCGTCAGGAGCGACTCCAGGTGTTCCAGGAGAGGCGGCATGACGAGCTCATAGCCGTAGCCCCGGGCCGTATCGAGCAGGCTCCTGCGAAGTTCTTCGATGTGCCGCGCCTCGGAAGGCAGGACATCGGCAATGTGATCCGGGAGAACCCAGGCGGACATGGAAATTCAGGGGGCTGTTAAAAACGTGATTTTACCGGTGAAGTGGACGCAGATCCGCACCCGGATCGGCGGCAGGCTGTCGACCCGCCTGCTCAGCCCCGGCGGTCAGTTGCCGGACCACCACCAGACCAGCAGGCCCAGCGCCACGGTGACCAGCCCGTAGAAACGGATCTGGCCGTCCTGCAACCTCATCAACTCGGAAAACACACGGCGCCACAGACCCGGCGCGACGAGGGGCAGCAGCCCCTCGAAGACCAACACCAGCGCAAGGGCCGCCCAGAGGACGTCGTCCACCGACGCCGCTGGATCAGCGCTGCGTGGCAGGATTGCTGCCGCGCAGGGATTTGAAGAACTCGCTGGACGGATCCACCACCATCACGTCCGACTTCTTGGCGAAGCTGGCCTTGTAGGCATCCAGGCTGCGGTAGAACTGCGCGAACGCCGGATCGCGGCCGAAGGCCTCGTTGTAGACGGCGGCCGCCTTGGCATCGCCCTCACCCTTGATCGTCTGCGCCTGCTTGTAGGCTTCAGCCACGATGGTCTCGCGCTGACGGTCCGCCTCGGCACGGATCTTCTCGCCCTCGGCGAAACCGGTCGACCGCAGCTCGTTGGCCACGCGCTTGCGCTCGGCCTCCATCCGGTCATAGACCGAACGGGTGATCGTGTCGGCGTAGTCCACACGCGTGATGCGAACATCCACGACGTCAACGCCCCAAGGCTTCTGTTCGTCGCGCACCGCTTCCAGCACTTCCTTGCGGACATCCGCCATCAGCTGCTCACGCTGGGTGTTCAGCAGGTCCTTGAGGGTGCGCTTGTTGACTTCCTGCTGGAACGAGTTTCGCACCACGCGGTTGAGCTGAAGGGCACCGGCAGCCTCATTGAGACCCACATTGCGGATGTACGCCTGCGGATCGCTGATGCGCCAGCGCACATACCAGTCGATCACCACGCGCTGCTTCTCGGCGGTCAGCGTGGGTTCCGTGTCGTTGCTCTCCAGCGTCAGCAGACGCTTGTCGATGTAGGACACGTTCTGGAAAGGAGGTGGCAACTTGAAGTTCAGCCCGGGCTCGGTCACCACCTGCTTGATCTGTCCCAGCTGGAACAGCACACCGAACTGGCGCTGGTCGACAACGAACAGCATGGAACTGGCCAGGGCCAGTGCCACCAGAACCGACGAAACGAGAAATCCGATCTTGTTCATGATGAAGTCTTCTCCCTGCGTTTTCAGCGGCTCTCACGCTCACGCGAACGGGCGGAACCAGCCGCACTGCCCGTGGCAGGCGTCGACGGAGAGGTCGACGACGGGGGGGATACGGTCACCGGCGAAGTTGCCGGTGCCACCGCGCCAGCCGACTGGATGATCTTGTCCAACGGCAGGTACAGCAGATTCGATCCGGCCTTCGAGTCCACCATCACTTTGGTCACGTTGGTGTAGATCTCCTGCATGGTGTCGAGGTACATGCGCTCACGGGTCACCTGGGGCGCCTTTTGATACTCCGCCAGCACCGAGCTGAAGCGTTGCGAGTCACCTTGGGCCTGAGCCACGATGCGAGCCCGGTAGCCTTCCGCCTCTTCCAGCAATCGGGACGCGGTACCGCGGGCGCGCGGCACCACATCGTTCGCATAGGCCTCGGCCTCGTTCTTTGCGCGGTCCCGTTCCTGGCTGGCCTTGAGCACGTCGTCAAAAGCCGCCTGCACCTGTTCTGGCGGACGCACCCCGCCCTGCTGGAGGTTGACGCCGGCGATTTCGATGCCCACGTTGTAGCGGTCGAGAATGGTCTGCATGAGGTTGCGCACACGCGGCGCGATCTGGTCTCGCTCCTCGGCCAGGACCGCATCCATCTTCATCTTGCCAACCACCTCGCGCACGGCGGTCTCGGCCGCCTTCACCACGGCGGCATCCGGATCACGGCTCTCGAACAGGAAGGCCCGCGCGTCACTGAGTCGGTACTGCACCACAAACTTGATGTCAACGATGTTCTCGTCCTCGGTCAGCATCGACGATTCGCGAATGCCGGTGGCCGGAACGATGGTGTCCCTGCCCACGTCGACCGAACGCAACTGCGTGACAAAAACGGTTTCATGGCGCTGGACGGGATAAGGCAGTCGCCAGTTGAAGCCTGCGCCGACGGTGCTGTGGTACTTGCCGAACTGCGTGATCACCGCCTGCTGGCCTTCCTGCACGATGAAGAACCCCGTGCCCAGCCAGATCAGCACCGCCACACCGGCGATCAGCCCGACGCCAATGCCCGCCGATTTGGGGCTGGGGTTGAAACCGGGGCTTCCCCCTCCCTGACCACCACCGGATCTTCCGCCGCGACCACCCTGCCCGCTACCGAGCAAACCGCCGAGCTTGCGATTGAAGTCGCGCCAGAGCTCATCCAGGTCGGGCGGCCCCTGGTTCGGACCACCGGGGCGCTGGCCGCGCTGACCGGAGCGATCCGGCTCATCCTGAGCCTCTGGGCGAGGCCGCTGCTCCGGCGAAGCACCTTCGTCATCACCCCGACCCCAACGTGGATCGTTCAGGTTGAACATGCCCGGCATGCTGCGCTGCAGGCGAAACACCATCCTCTGCAACAGGGTGGCTTGGCTGGCCGGACGATTCATTTGCACATCCATGTGTAAGGATTTCCGTTCAGATCAGTGTCGGATCGATATTTGCCATTGTGCCCAATCACGGGCAACCGTCTTCACCATCGCCCTGATGGCCGCCGGACACAGGGGACTTGTCCTGGGCACTGGCCAGTGCGCGTTCAGCCAGCAGAGCCCGAAGCTCATCGAGGCCGACGCCCGTGCGTGCGCTCAGGAAAATACGAGGCACCTGCTGCCCGCCAAGTTCCACGCAATCGGACAATACCAGAGGCTGTCGGTCAGGTTCGACGGCATCGAGTTTGTTGAAGACCAGAACCTGTGGGATTTCGCCCGCGCCGATCTCCCGCAGGACCTCTTGCACCGAGGCAATCTGCTCCGGGTGTCCCGGATTCGAGGCATCGACCACATGCAGCAGCAGGTCGGCATCGGCGGCTTCCTGCAGCGTGGCGGCGAACGCATTGACCAGCCCGTGTGGCAGATCGCGGATGAAACCGACGGTATCCGACAGGGAAACCGATCGACCGGCCTCACCGAGATACAGCTGCCGGGTGGTGGTGTCCAGCGTGGCAAAGAGCTGGTCGGCCGCGTAAGCCCGCGCCTTGACGAGCGCGTTGAACAAGGAAGACTTGCCTGCGTTGGTGTAGCCCACCAGCGATATGTTGAAGGCGTCCCTGCGCTCGCGCTGGCGACGCTGCGTGGCCCGCTGGCGCTTGACCTTGTCCAGCCGGTCGCGTGTGCGCTTGATGGCATCGCCAATCATGCGACGGTCCAGCTCGATCTGGGTCTCGCCGGGGCCGCCCCGCATGCCAATGCCACCGCTTTGGCGCTCCAGGTGGGACCAGCGTCTGACCAGACGTGTCTGCAGGTACTGAAGCCTCGCCAACTCCACCTGCAGTTTGCCTTCGTGGCTGCGGGCCCGCTGGGCGAAGATTTCCAGGATGAGCAGCGTACGGTCGTTGACCGCCAGGCCCAGATGACGCTCCAGATTGCGCTGCTGGGCAGGGCTGAGCGCCTGGTCGAAAAGCACCTCCGTGGCGCCGGTGCTCTCTGCCAGCATGCGAATTTCGTCGGCTTTGCCTGACCCGACAAACAGCGCGGGGTCGGGGGCTCGACGCTTGCAGGCGACCCGACCAGCGACCGAATAGCCAGCAGTCTGAGCGAGCAGACCGAGCTCTTCGAGCTCACTGTCGAAATGTGGCAAACCGAAGTCCACACCAACAAGAATGACCGATGGCGTGGCGGACTTGGACGGGGCGGACTGGGTCAAAAGTATGCGTCAGGCCGCCACCACCGGACCGGTGTGCGGCCCGCTCTCGTGGGCTTGATGATCAGGAGGAAGCCGATTCGTCTTGCTGAGCCACGCTGAACTGGACAGGGCGACCAGGAACGATGGTGGAGATGGCATGTTTGTAAACCATCTGGGTGACTGTGTTGCGAAGCAGAACGACGTACTGGTCAAAGGACTCGATCTGGCCTTGCAGCTTGATCCCGTTGACCAGATAGATCGACACGGGCACATGCTCCCGGCGAAGCTGGTTGAGGAACGGGTCTTGCAAAAGCTGGCCTTTGTTATTGCTCACGATATGCTCCGTGTTCAGATAGAACGGGTTGATAGGACTCGCACAATACCACAGGCGGTCACCCGGTGCGCTGCCGACACCGGGTTCAGGTCTCTTCGTAAGGGTTGTGCGATGTCTTGAACTCGATGCGCAAGGGCGTACCCACCAGGTCGAAGGCCTTGCGGAACCGCCCTTCCAGGAACCGCCGGTAGACCTCCGGCACGTTCTCCAGCGAGTTGCCGTGGATCACGATCACCGGCGGGTTCATGCCGCCCTGGTGGGCGTAGCGCATCTTGGGTCGGTACATGCCTGTCTTGGGCGGCGCCTGGAAGGCCACCGACTCCTGCAGCAGTCGTGTGAGCATGGGCGTCGACATCTTGCGCATCGCAGAGGCATGCGCCTGGGCAATCGACTTCCAGAGCGGACCCAGGCCCTGTCGCTTGCGCGCCGAAATCAGATGAAGCGGCGCAAACTTGAGAAATGACAGGCGGTTCTCCACCTGCCGCTCCACCTGCTCGCGCTGATAGGCATCCACCGCGTCCCACTTGTTGATCGCCAGCACCACCGCGCGACCGCTCTCCAGGATGTAGCCCGCGATATGGGCATCCTGATCGGTCACCCCCTGGGTGGCATCGAGCAGCAACAGGACCACATGCGCACTCTCGATGGCTTGCAGCGTCTTCACAACCGAGAACTTTTCGATCGCCTCGAACACCCGGCCCTTGCGCCGCAGGCCGGCGGTATCGATGAGCTCGAACTTGCGGCCATTTCGCTCGAAAGGCACACTGATCGCGTCCCGGGTCGTTCCCGGCATGTCAAAGGCGACCAGCCTTTCCTCGCCCAGCCAGACATTGATGAGCGTGGACTTGCCGACATTGGGCCGCCCAGCCACGGCCAGTCGAATGGTCGCATCCGGCGCCTGAGCTTCGTCCAGATCGCCATCAGCACCGTCATCCTCGGGCAAAGGCAGCATGTCCAGCGCCTTGTCCAGCATGCTGCGGATACCCTGACCGTGTGCCCCGGAGACCGGAAACACCTCGCCCAAGCCCAGCTCGAAGAACTCCACCAGTTGCAAGCCCTGGGTCATGCCCTCGGCCTTGTTGGCCACCAGCAGGGTGGGCTTGCCGAGACGGCGCAAATAATTGGCGATCTCATGATCCTGGGCAGACAGCCCCGCACGTGCGTCCACCACGAAAATCACCACATCGGATTCGGCCACCGCCTGGCGTGTCTGCTTGGCCATTTCCCGATAGATGCTGCCTTCACCGGCATCGGGCTCAAAGCCCCCGGTGTCGATCACGATGAACTCTCGACTGCCTGCCCGTCCATTGCCGTAGTGACGATCGCGCGTCAACCCGGCGAAATCGGCAACGATCGCATCACGGGTGCCCGTCAGACGATTGAACAAGGTCGATTTGCCCACATTGGGCCGTCCGACAAGAGCAATGACAGGCTTCAAGAACAACCTTTCAGGTTTCGTAGATCAACAACCGCCATCATTGTGGCTGCCAGGCGTAGATGCCGCCATTGCGCGTCTGCACGATCAGCGACGGGCCTGCCAGCAAGGGAGCCCCGACGATGGGAGAACCGTCGGTGGACAACCGCGTCATCTCCGATCCATCCTCGCGCGAGACCAGATGCACCAACCCCGACGAGTCCCCGAAAGCCACCACCCTGCCCAAGGCCTGGGGTGCACCCAGATCGCGCCATTTCAGACGGTCATTGGTCCATGCGGGCTCTCCGTTGCTGCGCCGCCAGGCGCGCATCACCCCGTCACCGTCCGCTCCAAACACGAGATCCGCATCGCCATGCACCCCTGCCGGACCGCTGGCCACGCGGGTCCACACCAGGGTGCCGCGGTCGGCATCCACACAACCCACAGCAGCACCATAGGCCCGGACACACAGGTTGCTGCCCTGTCGGCTGAAGGGAGCCACGATGTCCACCAGACGTTCAACCTCATTGGTGCCTCTTGAGGTGGCCACCGTGGCCTCCCAACGGAAGCTGCCGTTGAGCGGATTGAGACCGGTCAGCCTGCCCGACAACCCAGCCACCAGCGTGTCCCCCACTGCGGTCAACACGCCGGGCTGCTGCAGCACCAGTGGCTCGCCAGGGCGTTGCTGCGACCACAGCCGAGCGCCCGTCCGTCCGTCATAGGCCAGGACGGTTCTCTCGCCCGTGAGGACAAACACGCGTTTGCCAGCCACCAGTGGTGTGCTGAAGGCCCGCGCCGGCAACCTGACCCGCCACAATTCACGACCATTGTCGATGGCCACCAGGTCATTGCGGGTCGTCACGACGGCCGCGGTATCCCCGTCGGAACCGACCCCGGTGGTGGCTGGCGCATCCAGCCGCATGCGCCAGAGCTCGCGCCCTGTCCCAGCATCGATGGAAAACACCTGATTGTCTGCGCCGGCCACGAACAGTCGGCCAGCCGCCACCGTCGGAACCGCTTGACCGGGGACACGCCCAACCTGGGCCGACCACACCAGCTTGGTGCCGATCAACGACGCCACGGGCGGCAGGTTGGCCGGCTTGGGGCGCTCTGCCGTCGACGAACAGGCGGCGAGCAACGCCGCACTGAGCAGCGCCGCCAAAAGTGACCGATAGGGACGCGAGGTCGCTTGTGCCATGTTCAGGGCTCCTTGGACGCGGTCAGGGCGGCCGCAGCCACCCCCAGGGAAGCCAGCTTGACCTCGACCAGTTTGCGGTACGGATTGCGTTCACCCAGCGACTTCCAGGCGCTCTCGAAGTGCTTGCGCGCCTCGTCCGGCTTGCCTTGGGCCAGCAGGATGTCTCCACGACGATCCTCGAACAGCCCCTGGAAGTCGGCGGGCACCTTGCCATCAAGCCGCTTCAGCGCCTGCTCGTGCTGCCCCGCCTCAAGCTCCAGGGCCGCCAGGCGCAAACGGGCCACCGCCTGATAGGCTTCATCGGCCCCCTTGTCCACCACCCAGCTCAACGCCGAGCGGGCAGCATCCTGCTTGCCCTGCTCGTGAAAGGCCTTGGCAGCCAGCAGCGCCCCCTGAGAGGCCTGCGTGGTCGAGCCGAAACCCTCCCTGAGCTTGCCAAGGGCATCCTCCAGCCGCGCCGTATCCCGTGCCTCGGCTGCGCGCTCCAGCTCGTCGTGCAGCACCGCCGCCTTGGTGGACTGGGAACGCTCCCAGTAACGCCAACCATTCCAGGCGGCCATCGCACCGAGCACGATGATCAGGACCCAGGTGATCAGGTTGCCATACTGGGCCCAGAAGTGTTTGATTTGGTCGAGCTGTTCCTGCTCTTCGAGGTCGAGGTGTTTGGCCATGATGTATTGGAGAACTTGCCCGGATTGTATGCAGGGGGCGTTGTACGGTCCGGCTTGGGTCAGTCGGCCTTCAATTCAGAGGCCCAGCCCGTTGCTTCGGACAAGGGACGCAGTCTCTGTTCCTCGGCACCCGGCGCTGCCCGATCACCTCGCAACGGCTTGAGGGCCACCATGCCCTGCTTCAACTCCTGCTCCCCAAAAATCAGGGCGAAACGTGCGCCACTGGCATCGGCCTTCTTGAACTGCGACTTCATGCTGCCCATGCCCTCAGGGCCACCGGCATGCATCAGCACGTTCACCCCCTGCTGCCGCAACTGGCGCAGCAGGCCCATGGCGACAGGCATCGCCGAGACTTCAGGGATCACCGCATAGGCGTCCGGCTGGGGTTGGCCGGGCAGACGTGCCTGCTCCTTGAGCAGTTCAAGAATGCGCTCCATCCCCAGGGCCCAACCCACTGCCGGAGCGGGCTTGCCACCGATCTGGGCAATCAGGCCGTCGTAGCGGCCGCCTGCACACACCGTGCCTTGCGATCCCAGCTGGGTCGTCACAAACTCGAAGACGCTGAGGTTGTAGTAATCCATGCCGCGCACCAGGCGTGGATTGATGCGGTAGGCGATGCCCTGGGCATCCAGCAGGGAACGCAGACGCTGGAAGTGGTCCAGGGATGCCTCACCCAGATAGTCCATGAGACGGGGTGCCGCGTTGACCATTTCCTGCATCGCGGGATTCTTGGTGTCCAGAATGCGCAAGGGGTTGCTGTGGAGGCGACGCCTGGCGTCCTCATCCAGCAAATCGGCATGAGCTTCCAGGTAGGCGATCAACGCCTGGCGATGCGCCTGGCGCTCGGCAGGCTGACCGAGACTGTTGATCTCCAACTCGATACCCGACAGACCCAGAACGGACCACAGATCGCACGCCATGGTGATCAGCTCGGCGTCGACATCCGGCCCTGCAAAACCCAGGGCCTCTGCCCCGAACTGGTGGAACTGGCGATAGCGCCCGCGCTGGGGCCGCTCATGCCGGAACATGGGCCCCATGTAGTACAGGCGCTTGCCTCCGTCGTACAGAAGGGAATGCTCCACCACCGCACGGACGACCCCGGCCGTGTTCTCGGGACGCAGGGTCAGTTGCTCACCGTTGAGGCGGTCTTCGAAAGAGTACATCTCCTTCTCGACAATGTCGGTGACCTCACCCAGACCGCGAACGAATAGGGCGGTCGGCTCAACGATGGGCGTTCTCAGATTGCGGTAGCCATATCGCTGCATGAGCGAACGAAGGGTCTCCTCCAGCCACTCCCAATGAGCAGAAACGGGAGGCGCAATGTCGTTCATGCCTTTGACGGCAACCAGTTTGTCAGCCATGGAAAAGTATCAGTTCAGGCCATCGGGCAGGCACTGGCGCGACGCCAGCACGGGCACGTTCAGGTGCCACTGCCAAATCGCCGTTGGATGTAGTTGTCAACAATTTGCTGGAATTCCTGCGCGATGGCATCACCTCGCAGCGTCATGGCCTTTTCGCCGTCGATGTAGACGGGGGCCGCAGGCGCTTCGCCGGTGCCGGGCAGGCTGATACCGATATCGGCATGCTTGCTTTCACCAGGACCGTTGACGATGCACCCCATGACCGCCACCTTGAGGCCTTCCACCCCGGGGTAGCGGCTGCGCCAGACCGGCATGGAGGTTCGCAGGTAGTCGTCGATCTGCTTGGCCAGCTCCTGGAACACGGTGCTGGTCGTGCGGCCGCACCCCGGACAGGCGGTCACGCTGGGGACGAAAGCGCGAAGACCCAACGCTTGGAGAATCTCGCTGGCAATGACGACTTCCTGCGTCCGGGACTCACCGGGCTGAGGCGTGAGAGATACCCGGATGGTGTCGCCGATGCCCTGCTGCAGCAGCACGGAAAGGGCCGCCGTCGAGGCCACAGCCCCCTTGGTGCCCATTCCCGCCTCGGTCAGTCCCAGATGCAAGGCGTAGTCGCAGCGTCTGGCCAGCTCCTGGTAAACGGCGATCAGGTCCTGCACGCCGCTGACCTTGCACGACAGCACGATGTTTCGGCCATCCAGCCCGATGGCCTCGGCCTTGGCTGCTGAATCGAGCGCGGATGTGATCAGCGCCTCATACATCACCTGGCGAGCATCCCATGGCTGAGCCCTTCGGGAGTTTTCGTCCATCAGGCGGGCGAGCAGTTCCTGATCGAGACTGCCCCAGTTCACCCCGATGCGGATGTGCTTGCCGAGTCGCGCGGCGATCTCGACCATCTGGGCAAACTGGCGATCGCCCTTCTCGCCCTTGCCGACGTTGCCCGGATTGATCCGGTACTTGGACAGGGCTTCCGCACAGGCGGGATGCTCGGTCAGCAGCTTGTGCCCGTTGTAGTGGAAGTCACCGATCAGCGGGACCGGAATACCCATCCGATCCAACTGCTCGCGAATGTAGGGCACCGCCCTCGCTGCTTCATCGTTGTTGACGGTGATGCGCACCAACTCGGAACCGGCCTGGGCGAGCTCCTTGACCTGGATCGCGGTAGCGATGGCGTCGGCCGTGTCGGTGTTCGTCATCGACTGCACGCGCACCGGTGCATTCCCACCCACGGTCACCTGGTGGCTTCCCCAGGAAACCACGCCCTGACGCGTGCGGCGCGCAGCGGCCACGCCCAAAGGGATCGGCGAAGCGACTGCCAAAGGGGCCATGTCCTGATTGTCCAGAGACGCCATCATTACTTCACCTCGAAGCGGGCCACGCTGTTTCGGGTCATCGGCGCGGTATCCAGAAGCTGGCCCCGGACCATCACGTCCACCTGATCGGCACGGCCAACCACCACCGAGTACGGGGGAGCATTGGAAAAATCCAGCACATCACCGGCAAGCATCATGCGCTTGACCACCACCGCTCCGCTGCCATTGACCACCTCCACCCACGAATCGCCTCTGGCTTTCAGCACCAGAAGCTGACCAGCGGTCTTCGCCTCAGGCGTCGGCGCCTCGGCGACCTGAGGCGCGCCGCTGATCGACACGGAAGGCGGCGACGACACGGACGCATCCGGCGCAGGGGCAGACGGCAGCAGGTCCGGCTGAGCCGGTGCCGCAGCGTTCGGGGAAACTGGAGCGGACGTCACAGACTCGACGACCACGGAGGGGGTGGAACCCGGCGTCTGCGTGACGGTCGCTTCACCACCGGACCGCTGAAACCAGCCAGACCAGCTCGACGGATCAGGCAAGAGCACCACCGCTGCTGCCGCGAGCACCAGAAGCCCACCGAGCCCCATGACCCAACGCGAACCCGAACCGGAACTCCCACCGCCAGTCTCGGGTGGCGGGGTCCTGAAGGGCGCGCTGATGGCCTTGGGGAACTGGCTCAGGTGAGGCTCTTCCGGCTGGGGAATTTCCTCCAGCACCGGCGCGGGATCCACCTTCAGGTGCCGGCAGACACTCGACGCCAGGGCACGGGCGAACGTCAAGTCGGGCAGATCGTCATAGCGGCCCGCCTCAAGCAGCTCAAGCTTTCGCACCGGCACCTTCAGCGCAGCCGCCAAGGCGGCTATGTGCAATCCCGCAGCCTCCCGGGCTTGCCTCAGACGCACAGGTGGCGAACCGGCAGTATCACTCATTGAAGGCTCCACGCCGATAGGCGGCCCACTCGGGCGACTGTGGGAAACGACGCCCCAGCTGCTGGGCCAACTGTTCGGCGGCCGTGCGTTCACCCAGGCGACGCTCGATGCGGATGCCCAACCAGAGGGATTGGGCATTGGCCATTTCGGAGTTGTTCAGCCGCCGGGCATAGAACTGCGCCTTCACGTCATCGCCACGGCGGTGAATCAGGTTCGCGAGGTTGTACGCGGTCACAGGATCGGCTGGGTCCAGCTCGTAGGCACGGGCCAGGGTGCCCTCGGCCTCGGGCAGTTGCCCCATGTTGATCTGGCAGACGCCCTTGAGCTTGAGGGTCTTGGCCTGTCCGCCGTAGGTCGGGCTGGCCAATGCCCGCGCGAAGAGATCTATCGCCTGCTGGTGACGCCCCTGACGGCACTGGAACCAGCCATAGTTGTGCAAGGCGTCCGGGTCGCGCTGGTTCAACTGCAATGCCCGCTGAAAGCTCTCTTCGGCCAAGCGGTTGTCGTTGAGCCTCATGTAGACCAGCCCACGCAGCACGTAAGCAGGACCAAACGTCGGATCCGCAGCCACCGCCTGCTTGATTTCATCAAGGGCGACGGTGGTTTTCCCCTGCTCGAAATAGCCGCTCGCAAGCTCGATACGCAGCCGGGCGCGCTTGCGGGCTTCCGGTTCGTCCGATTCGGTCATCGGTTCAGCGGAGGGACCGCTCACCGGGCTGCCAGCCCCTGTTGCACAGCCTGCCAGCACGGAAGCGATCAGCAACCCGCCGAGGACAGCGGTCATCCGTGACCACGGTGACATCGGGCGCCGCGGCTCAGTGGCGTGGGGTGAAACAGGGGTCATGCAGGATCCTCCTCGTTGCGGGAATGGCGAGCCAGTGGAACCACCCGGATCGGGTGAACGGAATCAACACGTCGCTGGGCAAGTCGCCGGGCGGCGTTGGTGCGATCCAGTACATCGCCTGCGAGCTGACCACAGGCTGCGTCGATATCGTCTCCCCGGGTTTTTCTGACCGTGGTGACGATGCCACCCTCATTGAGGATCTGACCGAACCTGAGAACGACCGGGCGGGGTGAGCACTTCAGACCGGAGTCCGGAAACGGGTTGAACGGAATAAGGTTGACCTTGGCCGGCACCCCCCTGCCCGCATGCTGGCGCAGCAGCGCCAGCAATTCCCGGGCGTGCTCGGGCTGATCGTTGACGCCATCGAGCATGCAGTATTCAAACGTGATGAAGTCCCTGGGGGCAGCCGGCAGATAGCGCAGACAGGCGTCCAGCAATTCGGCGATCGGGTACTTCCTGTTCAGGGGAACCAGCACGTCTCGCAAGGCGTCGTTGGTGGCATGCAGCGACACCGCGAGGGCCACCGGACAATCCTTGGCCAGGCGATCGATCATCGGGACGACACCCGAAGTGGAAACCGTCACACGACGGCGCGAGAGGCCGTACCCATGATCGTCCAGCATCACCCGCAGCGCAGGCACAAGCGCGCCATAGTTCTGGAGCGGCTCGCCCATGCCCATCATGACCACGTTGGTGATCACCCGATCGGCGGTGCCCAGGTGACGCCGCAGGTAGTGCTCGGCATACCAGAGCTGAGCCAGGATCTCACCGGTGGTCAGGTTGCGGGAAAAGCCCTGATGTCCGGTGGAGCAGAAACGGCAACCGACGGCACAACCCGCCTGCGATGACACGCACAAGGTGCCCCGGTCGTCCTCCGGGATGAAAACGGTTTCGACGGCATTGCCGTCGCCCACGTCAAAGAGCCATTTGATGGTGCCGTCGGCCGAATCCTGCCTGGAAAGGACCGGCAGTCCGGAGACGGTGCAGACCGATGGAAGCTTCTCGCGAAGGCTCTTCGCGAGGTCGGTCATTTCTTCAAACCGGGACGCACCCTTTTGGTGGATCCAGCGAAACAGCTGAACGGCGCGGAAGCGCTTTTCGCCCAGCTGTTCGCAAAAGCCGGCCAAGCCCTCGAGATCGAAGTCGAGCAGATTGACCGTCATGACATGGCGTTCGCGCAGATCAGCGCGAGTACACGTTCATGCCGGGGAAGAAGAAGGCTACTTCCACGGCTGCGGTTTCGGGAGCATCGGAGCCATGGACGGCGTTGGCGTCGATGCTGTCGGCGAAGTCGGCGCGGATGGTGCCAGGGGCTGCCTTCTTGGGGTCGGTGGCACCCATCAGGTCACGGTTCTTCAGGATGGCGCCTTCGCCTTCGAGCACCTGGATCATCACCGGGCCGGAGATCATGAAATCCACCAGATCCTTGAAGAAAGGACGCTCCTTGTGAACGGCGTAGAACTGCTCGGCCTCACGGCGCGACAGATGCGCCATACGGGCAGCCACGACCTTGAGGCCGGCAGCCTCGAAACGGGCGTAGATCTGGCCGATCACGTTCTTGGCAACGGCGTCGGGCTTGATGATGGACAGGGTACGTTCGATGGCCATGGTATTCCTTGGAATTGTGTGAGTAAAAGTGGTTCCTTGCGAGCTTTCGCAAAGCTTGCGATTCTACAACGGCGACAGGTTTTCCCCGTGTTCAGCGACCGGGACCACGACCGCCCTGACGACGAGGCCCGGGAGGCCGGCGCCCCTCCTGGTCGCGCTGTCGCTGCAAGGCATCCTGGCCGATGTAACCATAGGAGGTCTTCATCGGATCGGGCTGTCCCGCGGGTTTTCCGGCCGGCTTGCCAGCACCCCGGCCACGGCCAGTGCCTGCCGGCGCAGAACGATCCCCTCGCCCTCTGGAGGCCACAGGCCCCCTGCCCGCGCCAGGCCTGGCCGGTGCTGCAGGTGGCTGGGCGGGCATGCCCGCAGCCGCAGTCAGCCGAGCGATGTCCTGAGGGCCCAGCTCGACCCACGCGCCGCGCTTCAGACCACGGGGAAGCACCATGGCTCCGTAACGGATACGAATCAGGCGGCTGACCGCATGACCGACCGCCTCGAGCATGCGTCGGACCTCCCGGTTGCGGCCCTCGGCTATGGTGACCCGGTACCAGCAGTTGGCCCCGTCACCGCCACCGTCCTCGATGGAGCCGAACTGCGCCATGCCGTCGTCAAGCTGGACGCCATCGAGCAGACGGCGTTTTTCCTCGTTGGACAGGGCGCCAAGCACCCGCACCGCGTATTCGCGCTCAAGCCCGAAACGGGGATGCATGAGCCGGTTCGCCAGTTCACCCGAACTGGTAAACAGCAGCAAACCTTCAGTATTCAGATCCAGACGCCCGACGGACTGCCATTTGCCATGCTGCAGCCTGGGCAGACGACGAAACACAGTCGGGCGATTCTGGGGGTCGTCATGCGTGACCACTTCGCCAGCGGGCTTGTGATAGGCCAACACCCTCGGGGGCGGTGGTGCAATGCGAACACGCACCGGCTTGCCGTTGACCTTGATGCTGTCCCCATACTGGATCCGCTGGCCCACGTGAGCAGGCTCGCCATTGACCGAAATCCGCCCCTCCAGGATCATCTGTTCCATTTCCAGCCGCGACCCCATGCCCGCCTGAGCCAGCACCTTGTGCAGCTTGGGGGAGTCCGCCTGGGGCGCAAGGACACGCTTGAGCGGCCGCGCGTCGCCCTCCTGCTGCGCATCGAACTCGCCGCTGACCACCTCTTCGAAGCTCAGAGCCTCCTCGTCTGGAACCCCAGTTTCAACAGGCTTGGCTGAGTCAGCCATCTCAGGCTTGCGCGGGGTTTTCTTGGCCGGGTTCATCGTTAATCAGGCTCGGTTGTTCGGCTGGGCCGGGAGTATGGGGTTCTTCGCTGGCGGTATCAACGGGATCTGCGTCTCCCTCCATGGGCGGCAGAGAAGACGACAATGCTTCGAAATCCAGCCGATCCAGCGCGGACTCCTGCACGTCACCGCCTTCCAGCGGAGGCAGCCGATCAAGGGACGACAGCCCCAGATCGTCCAGGAACTGCCTGGTGGTGGCAAACAGGGCCGGGCGGCCCACGGTTTCGCGATGACCGATCACTTCAACCCAGCCCCTGTCTTCCAGTTGCTTGAGAATGGCCGAGTTGATGGTGACCCCCCGGATCTCTTCCATGTCGCCACGGGTGACGGGCTGACGGTAGGCAATGATGGCCAGTGTCTCCATCGTGGCCCGGCTGTACCGCGGCGGCTTCTCCGGGTGAAGACGGTCCAGGTAGGGTCGCAGCTCCGGCCTGCTCTGGAATCGCCACCCGGTGGCGACCTTCACCAGCTCCACACCGCGATGCGTCCACTCAGCCTGAAGCTCGGTCAGCAGGCGCTTGAGGGTGTCCGGCGAAACCTCGTCGTCAAAAAGCGTGCCCATGTCCTTCAGGGTCAATGGCTGCTGGGCACAGATCAACGCGGTTTCGAGGACGCGGCGGGCATCCGAGGTATTCATCGCGATGGACAGTTGAGTGGGGAGCAGGGCCTAGGTTCCGGCAGTCTGCGGACGCCGCCCGGTGGGCTGACAGGCCATGGGAGCGCTTCCGACAAAGTGCCTCAGCGCAGTTCTTCCCCATTGTAGCGGAGCCCTGCCGCATCCACTGCCTGCATCAGATCCGGCGGCAACCCCCACTCGAAAGCCAACGGCTCCCCGGTGACCGGATGCCGCAGCGCCAGCCGGAACGCATGAAGTGCCTGCCGGGCCAGACCCCATTGGGGGCGCCCCCCGTACAACACATCTCCCACGAGAGGATGCCCCAGCCAGGCCATGTGCACACGGATCTGATGGGTCCGCCCGGTATGAAGCCTACAACTCACCAGACAGGCCTGATCGTTGCTGCCGAGCATGGTCACCGTGGTTCTGGCCTGTTTGCCATCGGGCACCACCGCCATTCGCAGGCGATTGCGTGGATCCCTTCCGATCGGCTGCTCGACGTCGACGACCTCTTCGCGACACCACGGGGCATGAGCCAGGGCCAGGTACTGCCGCCCGACTTCACGCGCAGCGATGGCTTTGACCAGGGCGTCCACCGCCGGGCGTGACTTGCCGACCAGCATCAGACCCGAAGTGTCCTTGTCCAGTCGGTGCACGATGCCCGCCCGAGGAAGGGAAGCGGCGGCGGCATGGTACGCCAGAAGCCCATTGAGCAGGGTGCCACTCCAGTTGCCGGCCGCCGGATGCACCACCAGTCCGGCGGGCTTTCGGATGACCAGCAGGTGGTCGTCCTCATAGGCCACGTCCAGCGCGATCGGCTGGGGCACGAAAGCCAGCGTCTGCTGGGTCGGTCGCAACTCGACCATCAGCTCCTCGCCCACGGAGACCTTGCTCGCGGACTTGATCAGCGGGCTTCCGGCGCGGGAAACCGCACCGCTGGCAATCAGCTGCTGGAGGTACGATCTCGAAAACTCGGGAACCAGCGCCGCCAGCACCTTGTCCAAACGCTGGCCGTGCCATTGAGCGGGCACGGGACACACCCGCGTCTCGGGATCGGCCAAAGCCGGATCCTGTGCATCGACCTCGTCTTCTGGCGCTTCCTGAGCTGCCATACTCGCAGGGTCGGTCGATATAATTTCAGATGGCAAGAATCGATATTCCCGTTGAAAAGGTGAGCGAGTGATGCGTATGTCCAGATTATCGTCGGTCCCACTCGCGCTGGTTGCCGCGGCGGTGTTGCTGCAGGGTTGCAGCAGCACGCCAAAGGACGAGACGGCCAACTGGAGCCCCAACAAGATTTACAGCGAAGCGCAGGACGAGCGCAACTCCGGCAACTTCGACAAGGCGGTGGTCCTGTACGAGAAATTGGAAGGCCGCGCGGCTGGAACACCCCTTGCCCAGCAGGCCCAGCTGGACAAGGCCTTCACCCACTACAAGGCGGGTGAGCAGGCCCAGGGTCTGGCGGCCATCGACCGCTTCATCAAGCTGCACCCCGCCAGCCCGGCGATGGACTATGCGCTCTACCTCAAGGGCCTGATCAATTTCAACGACAACCTCGGACTCTTCGGCTCCCTGTCCCGCCAGGATCTGTCGGAGCGGGACCAGAAAGCGGCCAAGGAGTCTTTCGAGTCCTTCCGCGAGCTGGTGACCCGCTTTCCGGACTCACGCTATTCGGCCGACGCACGTGCGCGGATGACCTACATCATCAACTCGCTGGCGCAATACGAGGTTCACGTCGCCCGTTACTACTTCACGCGCGGCGCCTATGTGGCCGCGATCAACCGCGCCCAATCGGCAGTGGCCGAGTATGCCGATGCACCTGCCCTCGAAGAGGCGCTCTACATCCTGGTGCGGTCATATGATGCGTTGGGCATGACCGAGTTGCGTGACGATGCCCGTCGTGTCCTGACCGCCAGCTACCCTCGCACGGAGTACCTGTCGGGCGGATTCAAGCAGCGCGACGAACCTTGGTGGAAGCTCTGGTGACCGGCCAACTGTCAGGGGAACGCAAACGCTGACTTTCGCCGCCGGCTCCAGAATGTGTGCCTCAGACACCACACAGCGGTCCCGTGAGGACATGGAGTCCGGGGGAAATGTCAACTTTTGGCTACCATCACGGTAGTTACTCCTCATCACCAGACATCCCCTGACATGACCAAAGGCTATCGCATCACCGCATCCACCGGGATTCACCGCGGGGATCGCGACTACCAGCAAGATCAGGTCTGCCTGCTGCATCACGCCCGCAACCCAGGGTGCCTGCTGGCCGTGGTGGCCGACGGCATGGGTGGTCGCAGCGGTGGCCGCAAGGCGTCTGATCAGGTCATGCTCACGGCCCGCCAGCTGTTTGAGCGCTATGACCCGGAAACGGACGATCCCTCAAGCATGCTGCGGCAGATCGTTGAGGAATCTCATCTGGTGATCAAGTTGACCGCCGTGTCGGCCGAACAGGAACCCCACAGCACCATCGCCGCGTTTCTGATCAACCCGGGTGGTGACAGCCACTGGGTTCATGCCGGTGACTCCCGCATTTATCACTTCCACAACGGACGAATGGTGTTCCGGACCATGGACCACTCCTACGTGCAGACCCTGGTCAACCAGGGCGAGATCACCGAGGAGGAGGCACTGGATCATCCCCACTCCAATATCCTGATGGGATGCCTGGGGACCGACAACGATCCACCGGTCGACCTGCACGTGGTTCCGAAGCTGGCTCCCGGAGATGCCCTGCTGGCCTGCAGCGACGGGGTGTGGCACTACTTCACGCCGGAGGAGCTCTCCAGCACGATTGCCATGCTCACGCCCAGAGAGGCTTGCGAGTTCCTGATCCAGAAAGCACGCACCCGCGCCAAGGGCATGGGCGACAACCTGTCGCTCGTGATCGTCAAGCTAGACACCCTGAACTGAGCCAAGGACCATAAGGTACCTGCGGGCCCAGCGTCTGAGTCACACCGGCTCAGCTTAAAGGGCCATTCAGGTCAGGCCCGTGTCGACCGCGCGGTGTTCGAGGCTGAGGTATTCCTCTGACTGCATCTCGCCCAGGCGGGACACCGTGCGGGGGAACTCGTGCGACATCGGGCCTTCGAGGTACAACTGATCCGGCGGCACGGCGGCCGACATGACCAGCTTCACGCGGCGGTCGTAGAGCACGTCGATCAGCCAGGTGAATCGCCGAGCTTCCGAGGCCTGACGAACGGCCATCTGGGGCACATTGGACAGCAGCAGCGTGTGGAACTGTGTGGCGATTTCCAGATAGTCGTTCTGCGATCGGGGACCACCGCAGAGCGTGCGGAAATCAAACCAGATGACCCCGCCAGCACGTCGGATGGCCCGTATCTCCCGGGACTCGATCTGCATCACCGGATCCTGGTCATGCGCTTCCGCCAGTTGGGTGAACGTCTCTTCCATGGCGGCGTCGGCAGCCTCGCCCAGCGGGCAGTGGTACAGCTGGACATGGGTCAGCGTACGCTGACGGTAGTCCGTGCCGTTGTCCACGTTGATGATCTCCAGCCGCTGCTTGAGCAACTCGATGGCAGGGAGAATCCGGTCGCGATGCAATCCGTTGGGGTACAGGCCATCGGGGTGGAAGTTGGAGGTGGTCACGAAACCAACGCCCGCCTTGAACAAAGCGTCCAGCAGCCGGTGCAGGATCATCGCGTCGGTGACGTCGGCCACGTGGAACTCGTCGAAGCAGATGAGCTTGTAACGCTTGGCGATACGTCTTCCCAGTTCGTCCAACGGATTGACCGTGCCCTGCAGCTCGCGCAACTCGCGGTGCACCTCGCGCATGAACTCGTGGAAATGCAGCCGCGTCTTGCGCCGGATCGGAACCGCGTTGTAGAAGCAGTCCATCAGGAAACTCTTGCCGCGCCCCACCCCGCCGTACATGTAGACCCCTCGCGGGATCTCGGGTTTGACGAACATCTTCTTGAGCGCATTGGAGCGCTTCTGCTTGTAGTTCGTCCAGTCGACGGCACACCGCTCCAGCGCGGCAATGGCGCGTTGCTGGGCGGGATCGGTGGTGTAGCCACGCTCGGCAAGCGTGGCGTCGTAGGTGGCGCGGACCGACAAGGGCTGTTCCCGATCAGAAGTTCAGGGTGCGCTTGTCCACCGCCAGCGCGGCTTCCTTGGTCGACTCGGAGAGCGACGGGTGCGCGTGGCAGATGCGGGCGATGTCCTCGGCGGATGCCTTGAACTCCATCGCCATCACGGCTTCAGCGATCAGCTCGGACGCCATCGGGCCGATGATGTGCACCCCCAGGATTTCGTCGGTCTTGGCATCGGCCAGGATCTTGACGAAACCGGTGGTGTCGCCCAGCGCGCGGGCACGGCCATTGGCCAGGAAGGGGAACTGGCCTGCTTTGTAGGCCACCCCCTCGGCCTTGAGCTGCTGCTCGGTCTTACCGACCCAGGCGATCTCGGGGCTGGTGTAGATGACCCAGGGAATGGTGTTGAAGTTGACGTGACCATGCTGGCCGGCCATGCGCTCGGCCACCGCCACGCCCTCTTCCTCGGCCTTGTGGGCCAGCATCGGACCGCGCACCACGTCACCGACCGCCCACACGCCAGGCAGGTTGGTGCGGCACTCGTCGTCCACCACGATGGCACCGCGCTCGTCGAGCTTGAGACCCACGGCGTCGGGGTTCAGGCCAATGGTGTTGGGCACACGACCGATAGACACGATCAGCTTGTCCACGTCCAGCGACACGGCTTCGCCCTTGGCGTTGGTGTAGGCCACCGACACGCCCTTCTTGCCGTTCTTGACTTCGCTGATCTTCACGCCCAGCTCGATCTTCAGGCCCTGCTTGGTGAACACCTTCAGGGCTTCCTTGGCCACGCCCTCGTCCGCCGCGCCCAGGAAGGTCGGGAGCGCTTCAAGGATGGTGACTTCGGCGCCCAGACGACGCCACACCGACCCCATTTCCAGGCCGATCACGCCGGAGCCGATCACGCCCAGCTTCTTGGGCGTGGCGCCCACGCGCAGCGCGCCGTCGTTGGACAGGATGTTGACCTCGTCGAACTCGGCGCCCGGCAGTTGGCGGGCATTGGAGCCGGTGGCAATCACCACCTGCTTGCCGCTGATGACTTCCTCGGCAGCACCGGCAACCTTGATCTGGTAGCCGCCCTCGGCGGCGGCCACGAAGGAGCCACGGCCGTGGAAGAAAGTGACCTTGTTCTTCTTGAACAGGTACAGGATGCCGTCGTTGTTCTGTTTCACGACGCCGTCCTTGCGGGCGATCATCTTGGCCACGTCCATTGTCACCTTGCCGGTGCTGATGCCGTGGTCGGCAAAGTGGTGGTTGGCGTGCTCGAAGTGCTCGGACGACTGCAGCAGCGCTTTGGACGGGATGCAGCCGACGTTGGTGCAGGTGCCGCCAGGAGCGGGGCCACCAGCGGCGTTCTTCCACTCGTCGATGCAGGCCACCTTGAAGCCCAGTTGCGCTGCGCGGATGGCGGCGATGTAGCCGCCGGGGCCGCCGCCGATCACGACGACATCAAATGCTTGGGACATGTTCTTTTCCTGTGAGGTTGGACAAACGCCCCCGAAGGGGCGTTGATATCAAGGCTTGGCCGATCAGATGTCGAACAGCAGGCGGGCCGGATCTTCCAGCGCTTCCTTCATGGCCACCAGACCCAGGACGGCTTCGCGGCCGTCGATGATGCGGTGGTCGTAGGACATCGCCAGGTAGTTCATCGGGCGGATGACGATCTGGCCGTTCTCCACCACGGCGCGGTCCTTGGTGGCGTGCACGCCCAGGATGGCCGACTGCGGCGGGTTGATGATGGGCGTCGACAGCATGGAGCCGAAGGTGCCGCCGTTGGAGATGGAGAAGGTGCCACCGGTGAGGTCGTCCAGACCGATCTTGCCATCACGGGCCTTCTGGCCGAACTCGGCAATCTTCTTCTCGATGTCGGCAAAGCTCATCTGGTCGGCGTTGCGCAGAATCGGCACCACCAGACCACGCGGCGAACCGACAGCGATACCGATGTCGAAGTAGCCGTGGTAGACGATGTCGTTGCCATCGACCGAGGCGTTGAGCACCGGATACTTCTTGAGCGCATGCACGGCGGCCTTGACGAAGAAGCTCATGAAGCCGAGCTTGACGCCATGTTCCTTCTCGAACTTCTCCTGGAACTTCTTGCGCATCTCCATCACGGGTGCCATGTTCACTTCGTTGAACGTGGTCAGGATGGCGTTGGTGGCCTGCGACTGCAGCAGACGCTCGGCCACGCGGGCGCGCAGGCGGGTCATCGGCACGCGCTCTTCCGGACGGTCGCCCAGGTCAGGAGCCACGGTAGGCACCTGCGGCAGTACCTTGGTCGGCGCACCGGTCGGAATGGCCACCGGCGCAGCGACGGCCTTGGGCGCCGAAGCGGCAGCCAGCACATCGCCCTTGGTCACGCGACCGTCCTTGCCGGTACCTGCGACCGAGCCGGGCGCCATGCCGGCATCAGCCATCAGCTTGGCAGCCGCCGGCATCGCCACGCCGGCCTTGCTGGTGGACACGGCTGCTGCTGGAGCGGCCGCGGCCTGAGCCGGCGCGGCCGCGGCAGGGGCCGCAGCAGCCACCGGAGCAGCGGCACCGGCCACGGCGGCGGTGTCGATCTTGGCGATGACCTGGTCGGCGGCGACGGTGGCACCGTCACCCTGCACGATCTCAACCAGCACGCCACCGGCAGGTGCGGGGCACTCGAGCACGACCTTGTCGGTCTCGATCTCGATCAGGATTTCGTCGGCGGCGACAGCCTCGCCAGCTTTTTTCTTCCACTGCAGCAGGGTGGCTTCGGCCACGGATTCGGAGAGCTGCGGAACCTTGACTTCTACGATTGCCATGTTTGGTCTACCTGTATGGTTTCGAGGGGCGTGGCCCAGGCAGTGTCCCGGCCAGCGGCCGGGACGCAGGGCTCACAACACCGGATCGTTCATTTGGTGAGGATGAAGCCCTTGAGCTTGGCGAAGGCCGCTTCGATCAGGGCCTTCTGCTGGTCCTGGTGCAGGTGGGCGTAACCGACCGCCGGCGAGGCGGAGGCGGCACGACCGGCATAGCCCAGCTTCTGTCCATCGAGCATGTTCTCGTGGATCTGGTGCTGCACGAAGAACCAGGCCCCCTGGTTTTGCGGCTCGTCCTGGCACCAGACGATGTCGGTGGCGTTCGGGTACTTCTTGATCTCAGCCCCAAAAGCCTTGTGCGGGAACGGATAGAGCTGCTCGACGCGGATGATGGCCACATCGTCGGCACCCTTTTCCTCACGCTTCTTGACCAGGTCGTAGTAAACCTTGCCCGAGCAGCAGATCACGCGCTTGACCTTGTCGGCCTTCTTGATCACGGCCTCGTTGTTCTCGGGGATGACCGTCTGGAAGCCGCCCTTGATGAACTCGGACAGCGGAGAGGTGGCATCCTTGTTGCGCAACAGCGACTTGGGCGTCATGATGACCAGCGGCTTGCGCAGGTCACGGATCTGCTGACGACGCAGGACGTGGAAGATCTGGCTGGCCGTGGTCGGCTGCACGATCTGCATGTTCGTGTCGGCGGCCAGCTGCATGAAGCGCTCCAGGCGGGCCGAGCTGTGCTCCGGACCCTGGCCTTCGTAGCCGTGCGGCAGCATCAGCGTGATGCCGTTGACGCGGCCCCACTTTACCTCGCCGGAGGCAATGAACTGGTCGATGACGACCTGGGCACCGTTGGCGAAGTCACCGAACTGGGCTTCCCAGATCACCAGGGTGCTGGGATCGTTCGATGCGTAGCCGTATTCAAAGGCCAGCACAGCCTCTTCGGACAGGATGGAGTCGATCACCACGAACGGAGCCTGGTTGTCAGCCACATTCTGCAGCGGCACATAGGTGCCTTCGCTCCAGCGCTCACGGTTCTGGTCGTGGATGACGGCGTGACGGTGGGTGAAGGTACCCCGACCGCAATCCTCACCCGACAGGCGCACCGGGTAGCCACTGGCCACCAGCGAGGCGAAGGCCATGTGCTCGCCCATGCCCCAGTCGACATTGATTTCACCGCGGCCCATGGCGGCACGGTCGTCGTACACCTTCTTGACGAGCGTGTGGGCATTGACCGTGGCCGGAATCGTGGTGATCTTCTCGGCCAGCCGCTTCCATTCGGTGAGCGGAATGGCGGTATCGGCCTGGTCCGTCCACTTCTTGCCCAGGTACGGTGCCCAATCGACTGCGTACTTGCTCTTGAAGTTGGTGAGCACCGGATCGACCGTATGGCGGCCTGCGTCCAGTGCGGCCCGGTAGGCCTTGACCATCTCGTCGCCAAGGGTCTCGCCCAGGCCCTGTGCGGCCAGACGGTCTGCGTACAGCTTGCGCGTGCCGGGGTGCTGCGCAATCTTCTTGTACATCAGCGGCTGGGTCAGGCTGGGGGTATCCTGCTCGTTGTGACCCAGCTTGCGGAAGCAGATGATGTCGATGGCCACGTCCTTGCGGAAGGTCATGCGGAACTCGACAGCCAGCTGGGCGGCCAGCACCACCGCTTCCGGATCATCGCCGTTGACATGCAGCACCGGTACCTCGTAACCCTTGACGATGTCGGTGCAATACAGGGTCGAGCGAAGATCCCGGGGATCGGATGTGGTGAAACCGATCTGGTTGTTGATGACGATATGGACCGTGCCACCCGTGCGATATCCACGGGTCTGTGCCAGCGCCAGCGTTTCCTGGTTGACACCCTGACCGGCGAAAGCCGCGTCACCGTGGACCAGCACCGGCAGCACCTGGTTGCCATCCACATCGCCACGACGATCCATGCGGGCGCGGGCCGAGCCCTCGACCACCGGGTTCACGATCTCCAGGTGCGACGGGTTGAACGCCAGACTCAGGTGAACCGGACCACCGGCGGTGGACACATCCGAGCTGAAGCCCTGGTGGTACTTCACGTCACCGGCGGGCAGATCTTCCGGCGCGGTGTGATCGAATTCGGCAAACAGGTCCTTGGGCATCTTGCCCAGGGTGTTGACCAGCACGTTCAGGCGACCCCGGTGGGCCATGCCGATGACGATTTCCTGCACGCCCTTGGCACCGGCTTGCTGGATGACCTCGTCCATCGCGGCAATGAAGCTCTCCCCGCCTTCCAGCGAGAAGCGCTTCTGGCCGACGTATTTTGTGTGAAGGAAGCGCTCCAGCCCCTCGGCCGCGGTCAGGCGGTCGAGGATGTGCTTCTTCTTCTCGGCATTGAAGGATGCCTTGCTGCGGATCGTTTCCAGCTTTTCCTGCCACCAGCGCTTCTGCGCCTGGTCGGTGATGAACATGTACTCGGCCCCGATGGAGCTGCAGTAGGTTTCACGCAGGGCATTGAGCAGTTCGCGCAGGCTCATCACCTCCTTGCCAAAGAAGGTGTTGCTCGTGTTGAAGACGGTTTCGTAGTCGGCGTCGGTGAAGCCGTAGAACGCGGGGTCGAGCTCGGGAATGTGGTCGCGCTCGGTGCGCTTGAGGGGATCCAGATCGGCCCAGCGGGAGCCGACGTTGCGGTAGGCGGCAATGAGCTGCTGCACGGCCACGCGCTTGCGGCCGAGGTCAGAGTCTGCACCGGCAGCCACCACGACTTTGGTGCCACCCTGTTTGGCGCGCTCGGCAAAGGCGTTGATCACCGGCAAGTGGGGAACGTCACGCGCATCGGTGCCGTCGGAAGCCGGGACATGCTGGAGGGCGTCGAAGTAACCGCGCCAGTTGTCGGGCACGCTGCCCGGATTCTCCAGATATTTTTCATACATCTCTTCGACGTAAGGCGCGTTGCCCCCGAAGAGATACGAGTTGCCTTTGTAGGCAACATAGACGTTGCTTGTCTCGCTCATTGAACCGCTGACCTCCGCTTCCCTGAAGGAAGCATTAGCTGGTTGAAAAACCTCCCGCGACACGGCTGGACCGATTGGCGGATGCGACAGTGACTGGAAGGACCTGACTGCAGCCTGCAATTGTGCCACCGACGCGACATGGCCGGTTGGCTTTTTTTGGCAACCCGTACCGTTTGCAGGATTGATAGCAGGTCAGGCGCCTGGCACGCGGCGACCGAAGTTGGTCATCTCAGCCGTGCGCGGCAGCCACCTGGCCGCCTGTCGGCTGGCGACAACGCAGAGCCCTACCGAGGGGCCCGGTCAGGCGGAAATTCGGGGCGACAGGCGCTGGGAGGCCGGAACGGAACTCGGCTCGTCCATCTCGATGGCGATTTGTGTGCACACCGTCCGACACAGTGTCACCGCCCGTTCGCTTTGCACGCGATAGATCACCTGGGTGCCCTCCTTGCGCTTGGCCAGAACCCCGGCACGGTACAGGAGGTTGAGATGCTGGGACAGATTGGGCTGGGTGGTGTCGATTTCCTGCAGCAACTGTGACACCGACTTTTCCTTGTCGCACAGTGCACTGAGGATGCGCAGGCGCATGGGCGTGGACAACACCCCGAACAGCTCGGCAGCGAGCTCGAACACACGGACATTTTCGACGTTGCCGTCGGCTTCGATCATCTTGTCCATCATGCGGACCCTTTGTCTATATAAGCATGCATCATACTTACAAAGCCACCCGCGCACCAGCCAGAAAGCAACAGGCCACCCGATGGCGGCCTGTCACTGGAGGATCAGAAGCCCCCCGGACAAGAACTCAGCGGCTGGCGACCAGATCCTTGACCTGCTGCAGCGCGGCGGGGTCTTCCATGGTGGTGAGATCACCCGGATCGCGCCCCTCGCAAACCGCCTGAATGGCCCGTCGCAGCAACTTGCCCGAACGGGTCTTGGGCAGCACGGACACAAATTTCACCATGGCGGGGCGCGCCACGGCGCCGAGCTGGTCGTCCACCACCTTCATGATGGCCACCTCTTGAGCCTTGGCGGTCTCCGGCGTGTCCGCCTGAGCGGGGTCCTTGAGGACGGCAAAGGCCACCGCCACCTGTCCCTTGAGCTGATCGGCCACCCCCACCACGGCGACCTCCGCCACGTTCGGATGGCTGGAGATGCTCTCCTCGATCTCCCGAGTACCCAGGCGGTGGCCCGCCACGTTGATCACATCGTCGGTACGCCCCAGGATGAAGAAATAGCCATCCTCGTCCCGGATACCCCAGTCGAAGGTGCTGTACATGACCTTGTTGTGGATGCTGGACCAGTAGGTCTTGACATAGCGCTGATCATCGCCCCAGACGGTTTGCAGGCAGCCGGGCGGCAACGGGCCGTTGACCGCGATCACGCCCTTCTTGCCCGGCTCGGTAATCTCTTCGCCGGTGCCCTCGTCGATCAGGCGGACGTCGTAGCCATACACGGCCTTGCCGGGTGAGCCGAACTTGGTGGGTGCCTTCTCGACGCCGTTGCAGATGGCCATGATCGGCCAGCCGGTTTCGGTCTGCCAGTAGTTGTCGATGATGGGTTTCTTGATCGCGTCGGCAATCCAGGTGGCGGTCGGCTCATCCAGGGGTTCGCCCGCCAAGAACAGGGCCTTGAGGCTCGACAGGTCGTACTTGGTCAGGAAGGCAGGATCCTGCTTCTTGAGGACGCGGGCCGCAGTGGGTGCCGAGAACATCACCGACACCTTGTACTTCTCGACCAGGCTCCACCAGATGCCGGCGTCCGGGCGGATGGGCAGGCCTTCGTACATGATCGTGGCCATGCCGTTGATCAGCGGGCCATAGATGATGTAGCTGTGGCCCACCACCCAGCCGATGTCGGAGGTGGAGAAATAGGTTTCACCCGGCTCACCCATGTAGATGTGCTTCATGGAGGCGGCCAGCGCCACGGCGTAACCTGCCGTGTCGCGTTGCACACCCTTGGGTTTGCCGGTCGTGCCGGAGGTGTACAGGATGTAGCTCGGGTGCGTGCTGTCCACCCACTCGCAGGGCACCTGCGCGTCCATGACCTTGGCACGCTCAGCGCTGTAGTCCACGTCGCGGCCGGCAACAGACGCAAGGTCGGCCAGTCCGCGGTTGACCATCAGCACTTTCGCCGGCTTATGGCCAGCCAGCGAGATCGCCTCATCCAGGAGGTGCTTGTAGGGCACCACCTTGCCGCCCCGCATGCCGGCATCGGCACTGATGATGGCCACGGGCTTGGCATCGTCGATCCGGCTGGCGAGCGAGTGGCTGGCGAATCCACCGAACACCACCGAGTGGATCGCGCCAATGCGCACACAGGCCAGCATCGCGAAACAGGCCTCGGCAATCATCGGCATGTAAATCAGGACACGGTCCCCCTTCCCCACCCCGAGCCCTTTGAGGATGGCCGCCATGCGGTTGACCTCGGCATGCAGCTCCCGAAAGCTGTAGGCCTTTTCGGTGTCGGTCTCGGTAGAGACGAAGATCAGCGCGTTCTGATCGGCCCGGTCCTTGAGATGACGGTCCACCGCGTTGTGGCACAGGTTGGTCTGGCCGCCGGCAAACCAGCGGGCAAACGGCGGATTGCTGTAGTCGCAGACCTGATCAAACGGCTTGTGCCAGTCGATCAGCTGGGCCTGCTCACGCCAGAAACCGTCGCGGTCTTCAATCGAACGGCGGTGAAATTCGGCGTAGCTCTGGGACGTACTCATCTCGGTCTCCTGCGGGATGTCGGCAAACGCAAAACGGACCATGAAAAAACAGGCCCGAAACTGAATTCATAATTATGAATGTCAGACTTGCTGGAGACTGACAGGGCGTCCTTCTTCCGCCCTGCCGGATCAGGGCCTCACTTGATCAGCGCCTGAATATCCCGGAAAGCCGGATGCTGGGCCGTCCGCATCCACTCAAAAAGCACCATTTCGGTGGTCACCAGCTCGGCACCGGCCGACGCGAGCCGATCAAATGCCGCGTCCCGGTTGCGTTCGGTGCGCGATCCACACGCGTCGGTCACCACCCACACGTCCAGTTCCTCTTCAATGAGTTCAAGGGCTGTCTGCAACAGGCAAACGTGCGCCTCGCAACCGGCCACCACCACCGTCGCACGCTCCGGAGCTGAGGGCGCCTGCGGCTTCTGCAGATGCTTGGGCAGGCTGCGCGCGTTCCCTCCCGCCGGTCTCTGGGGCGGACGGAGGCATTCCACCAAGCCATCAGCCACGGCACTGAAATGGTGCTTGGTGACAGTGCGCTGGCACAACTCCCGCAGCGCCGGGATGTTCTGACCCAGCTTTTCAGGGACCTGCTCCGTCCCCCAGACGGGCACCTTCAACAGACGGGCTGCGTTGGCCAATCGCAGGGCGTTGGCCTGTACGAAAGCCGCATCGTGAATGGCGGGCATGAGTTTTTCCTGGTAATCGACCAGGACCAGTTGGGAATCGGCAGCATCGAGCAGCATGGCGCAGGTTTCTTGGATCGTTGATGGAATCTGACCTGATTGTGCCCTGACCCTCCGGTTCGGGGAAATGGCACCTGCGTGTTCCACCCACAGGCTGGACACGGATCGATGGCCTGACAAAAAGTCACGAAAAATCAATGGGCTCCCACCGTTTTCTCACTTGACTTGCAAAGAAGCCGGCATTAGGCTCGCGGAATGCGCAAAGTACTGATCAGTACCGTCATGGCGGCGGGAATGTTCGCGCCAGGTTTTTCCTGGGCGGAGCCCTCGCCCGCCTATCAGGACATGGACTCGCTCCTGGTGGAACGCGGCCTGATTGACAGACTGGCTGAAGCACGGGACGCCGCCAGTTTGCACGCGTCGCAACTGGTCATGAACGCCATGGGCTTTCTCGGGGTTCCCTACCGGTACGGTGGCAACAGTGCCGAAACCGGCTTTGATTGTTCAGGCTTTGTTCGCGCCGTCTATGAGCAGTCACTGGGCAAAATTCTTCCCCGACGTGCTGACGAACAGGCGGCCGCGACGCGTGTGATCGATCGGCATGAGCTCAAACCGGGTGATCTGGTGTTCTTCAACACGATGCGACGGGCATTCAGCCACGTCGGCATCTATGTGGGTGATGGCATGTTCATCCATTCGCCCCGCAAGGGATCCGAAGTCCGGGTGGAAGACATGAGAGGGGCTTACTGGCAGACCCGCTACAACGGTGCACGACGCGTGATCGACGGCGGGATCGAGTAGTCCGAGGCAGCCGGGTCGCTCGTTGCAGCGGCGCTGCCCAACCAGGCCAAGGAAAAGCCCCGGACGGTTTCCCGTCAGGGGCTTTTTGCTTCGGGCCGTGGCGAAGACGCTTACTTCTTGCTCGGCGGCAAATCGGTGCAGCTACCGTGCGCCACCTCCGCCGCCATGCCGATGCTCTCGCCCAGCGTGGGGTGCGGGTGGATGGTCTTGCCGATGTCCACCGCGTCGGCCCCCATCTCGATGGCCAGTGCGATCTCGCCGATCATGTCGCCCGCATGGGTGCCCACGATGCCGCCGCCCAGGATCTTGCCGTGGCCATGGGCCTCGGGCGAGTCGTCGAACAGCAGCTTGGTGAAGCCTTCGTCGCGGCCGTTGGCGATGGCGCGGCCCGAGGCCGTCCAGGGGAACAGGCCCTTCTTGACCTTGATGCCCTGCGCCTTGGCCTGATCCTCGGTCAGGCCCACCCAGGCCACCTCGGGGTCGGTGTAGGCGACGCTGGGGATCACGCGGGCGTTGAAAGCGGCCGCGGCCAGCTCCGGGTTGCCCTGCAGTTCACCGGCGATGACTTCGGCCGCCACGTGCGCCTCGTGCACCGCCTTGTGCGCCAGCATGGGCTGGCCCACGATGTCGCCGATGGCAAAGATGTGCGGCACGTTGGTGCGCATCTGGATGTCGACGTTGATGAAGCCGCGGTCGGTCACCGCCACGCCGGCCTTGTCGGCAGCGATCTTCTTGCCGTTGGGCGTGCGGCCCACCGCCTGCAGCACGAGGTCGTAGGTGCCTTCGCTCTTGCTGCCGTCCAGGCCCTCGAACTGCACCTTGATGCCATCGGGCGTGGCCGTGGCGCCCACGGTCTTGGTCTTCAACATGATGTTGTCGAAGCGGCCCTTGTTCATCTTTTCCCAGACCTTGACCAGGTCGCGGTCGGCGCCCTGCATCAGGCCGTCCATCATCTCGACCACGTCCAGGCGCGCGCCGAGCGTGCTGTAGACCGTGCCCATCTCCAGGCCGATGATGCCGCCGCCGACGATCAGCATCTTCTTGGGCACGCCCTTGA
Source organism: Hydrogenophaga bisanensis (assembly GCF_042665135.1). Taxonomy (NCBI): domain Bacteria; kingdom Pseudomonadati; phylum Pseudomonadota; class Betaproteobacteria; order Burkholderiales; family Comamonadaceae; genus Hydrogenophaga; species Hydrogenophaga bisanensis. The sequence continues at coordinate 231,940 of NZ_JBHTBX010000004.1, read as the reverse complement.
GCGCGAGCGCGCCGGTCGAATCCACGATGCGCTCGTCCTGCGGGAAGAACGGCAGTCGCACGGCCTGCGAACCGGCGGCGATGATCGCGCGCTTGAAGGCCACGACCTTCTTGGTGCCGGTCTTGTCCTGGCCGGTACCCGTCGTCTCTTCCACTTCGACGTGGTTGGGGCCAACGAAGGCGCCGTAGCCGCGCACGGTGGTGACCTTGCGCATCTTCGCCATGGCCGCCAGGCCGCCGGTCAGCTTGCCGATGACCTTTTCCTTGTGGGCGCGCAGCTTGTCCACGCTCACCGTGGGCTTGCCGAACTCGACGCCCAGGTCGCCGAGGTGCGAGACCTCGTCCATCACCGCCGCCACATGCAGCAGCGCCTTGGACGGGATGCAACCCACGTTCAGGCAGACGCCGCCCAGTTGGGCGTAACGCTCGACGATCACGACCTTGAGACCGAGGTCGGCGGCGCGGAAGGCGGCCGAATAGCCACCGGGGCCGGCGCCCAGCACCAGCACGTCGCATTCGATGTCGGCGCTGCCGCCGAAGCTGGCGGCCGCGGGGGCCACCACCGGCGCAGCGGCCGGGGCCGCAGCGGGTGCGGCGGCAGGCGCAGCAGCCGGTGCGGGGGCGGCGGCCGGTGCAGGAGTCACCGCGGCGCCCTCAGCGTCCAGCACCAGCACCACCGAGCCTTCGCTGACCTTGTCGCCCAGCTTGACCTTGAGCTCCTTCACCACGCCAGCGTGCGACGAAGGAATCTCCATCGAGGCCTTGTCGGACTCGACCGTGATCAGGCTCTGCTCGGCCTTGATGGTGTCACCCACCTTGACCAGCACTTCGATGACCGCGACCTCGTCGAAATCGCCGATGTCGGGAACCTTGATGTCCATGAGTGCCATGTTCCGGTTCCTTTACAGCAGCACGCGACGGAAGTCGCTCAGGATCTGGCCGAGGTAGGCGTTGAAGCGCGCGGCTGCGGCGCCGTCGATCACGCGGTGGTCCCAGGTCAGCGACAGCGGCAGCATCAGGCGTGGCACGAACTGTTTGCCGTCCCACACCGGCTCCATCTGGCTCTTGCAGACGCCGAGGATGGCGACTTCGGGCGCGTTGATGATGGGCGTGAAGTAACGGCCACCGATGCCGCCCAGCGACGAGATCGTGAAGGTGGCGCCGGACATGTCGGCCGGACCGAGCTTGCCGTCGCGCGCCTTCTTGGCCAGCTCACCCATTTCCTGGCTGATCTGCAGCACGCCCTTCTTGTCGGCGTCCTTGATGACCGGAACCACCAGACCGTTGGGCGTGTCGGCCGCGAAGCCGATGTGCCAGTAGTTCTTGTAGACCAGCGCATCACCGTCCAACGAACTGTTGAACTCGGGGAACTTCTTGAGCGCGGCGACCGATGCCTTGATCAGGAAGGCCAGCATCGTGACCTTGACGCCGCTCTTCTCGTTCTCCTTGTTGGTGGCCACGCGGAAGGCTTCGAGGTCGGTGATGTCGGCGTCGTCGTGGTTGGTGACGGCCGGGATCATGATCGCGTTGCGCAGCAGGTTGGCGCCGCTGATCTTCTTGATGCGGCCCAACTCCTTGCGCTCGATCGGTCCGAACTTGGCGAAGTCCACCTTGGGCCAGGGGATCAGGCCCAGCTCGGAGCCGCCGCCACCGCCCGACGCAGGGGCCTTGGCGGCCTGTGCCTTGGTCTGCAGGCTGCCGGCCATGACCGACTTGGTGAAGGACTGGATGTCTTCTGCCGTGATGCGGCCCTTCGGGCCCGAGCCCTTGACCTCTTCCAGCGGCACGCCCAGTTCGCGGGCGAACTTGCGCACCGACGGCGAGGCGTGCGGCAGACCCAGCGCCGGGGTGGCGGTGGGGTTGTGGGCGGGTGCGGCGGCAGCGGCGGGTGCAGACGCCGCAGCGACCGGAGCGGCCACGGCAGCGGGAGCCGCAGCTGGCGCAGCCACCGGAGCGGCGGCGGCCGGAGCCGGCGCTGCCACGCCCGCGACACCTTCCAGAATCGCCAGCAGGTCACCGATGTTGACCTTGTCGCCGACCTTGACCTTGAGTTCCTTGAGCACGCCAGCGTGCGAGGACGGGATTTCCATCGAGGCCTTGTCGGACTCGACCGTGATCAGGCTCTGCTCGACCTTGATGGCGTCGCCGGGTTTGACGAACACCTCGATCACCGCGACGTCCTTGAAGTCACCGATGTCGGGCACACGCACTTCGACCGGGCCCGTGGCTGCCGGTGCAGCCACCGGAGCGGCGACCGGAGCCGCCACAGGTGCCGGTGCCGCAGAGGAAGTCGCAGCAGCCGGCGCCGGAGCAGCGGCGTCACCAGCGGCTTCCACCACCAGCACCACCGAGCCTTCCTTCACCTTGTCGCCCAGCGCCACACGCATTTCTTTCACCACGCCGGCCGTGCTGGACGGAATTTCCATCGAGGCCTTGTCGCTCTCGACCGTGATCAGCGACTGCTCGGCCTTGACCGTGTCGCCCACCTTGACCAGCAGTTCGATGACCGCCACTTCGTCGAAGTCGCCGATGTCCGGGACTTTCACTTCGATCAGTGCCATGTTCTTGTCTCCGGTTATCAGGCGTACAGGGGGTTCACTTTGTCGGTCTTGATGCCGTACTTCTGGATCGCCTCCGCGACCTTGGCCAGCGGCAGCTTGCCTTCATCGGCCAGCGCGCGCAGGGCGGCGACCACGATGTAGTGGCGGTTGATCTCGAAGTGCTCACGCAGCTTGCTTCGGAAGTCGCTGCGGCCGAAGCCGTCAGTGCCCAGCACCTTGTACTCGCGGCCCTTGGGAATGAAGGGACGGATCTGCTCGGCGTAGTTCTTCATGTAGTCGGTCGAAGCGACCACCGGGCCGGCGTGGTTGGCCAGTTGCTGCGACACGAAGGGCACGCGCTGCTTCTCGGTCGGGTGCAGCAGGTTCCAGCGCTCGCAGTCCTGGCCGTCACGGGTCAGTTCGTTGAAGCTCGGGCAACTCCACACGTCGGCCTGCACGCCCCAGTCGGTGGCCAGCAGGGCTTGGGCAGCGATGGACTCACGCAGGATGGTGCCGGAGCCCAGCAGCTGCACGCGCTTGTCACCCTCGGCGCCGGGCTTGCACAGGTACATACCCTTGATGATCTGCTCTTCCGTGCCGGGCGTCAGGCCGGGCATGGCGTAGTTCTCGTTGAGCAGCGTCAGGTAGTAGAAGACGTTGTCCTGCTTCTCCACCATGCGCTTGAGGCCGTGGTGCAGGATCACGCCGACCTCGTGCGCGAAGGTCGGGTCGTAGCTGATGCAGTTCGGGATCGTGCCGGCCAGGATGTGGCTGTGGCCGTCTTCGTGCTGCAGGCCCTCGCCGTTCAGTGTGGTCCGGCCGGACGTGCCGCCCAACAGGAAGCCGCGGGCTTGCATGTCGCCGGCCGCCCAGGCCAGGTCGCCGATGCGCTGGAAGCCGAACATCGAGTAGTACACATAGAACGGCACCATGATGCGGTTCGAGGTGCTGTACGACGTGGCCGCCGCGATCCAGCTGGACATGCCGCCGGCTTCGTTGATACCTTCCTGCAGGATCTGGCCGGCCTTGTCTTCCTTGTAGTACATGACCTGGTCCTTGTCGACCGGGGTGTACTGTTGGCCCGCGGGGTTGTAGATGCCGACCTGGCGGAACAGGCCTTCCATGCCGAAAGTGCGGGCCTCATCCACCAGAATGGGGACCACGCGCGGACCCAGGGCCTGGTCGCGCAGCAGCTGGGTCAGGAATCGCACATAGGCCTGCGTCGTGGAAATCTCACGGCCTTCGGCGGTCGGCTCCAGCACGGCCTTGAAGGTTTCCAGCGAGGGCACGGTGAAGCTCTCGTCGGCCTTGGTGCGGCGCTTGGGCAGGTAGCCGCCCAGGGCCTTGCGGCGCTCGTGCAGGTACTGCATTTCCGGCGTGTCGTCAGCCGGCTTGTAGAACGGGATCTTGGGCAGCTCGCTGTCCGGAATCGGGATGTTGAAGCGGTCGCGGAAGTACTTGATGTCCTCGTCGGTCAGCTTCTTGGTCTGGTGGACCGTGTTCTTGCCTTCACCGGCCTTGCCCATGCCAAAGCCCTTGACCGTCTTGATCAGCAGGACAGTCGGCTGGCCCTTGTGGTTGACGGCCTTGTGGTACGCGGCATAGACCTTCTGCGGATCGTGACCACCGCGGCGCAGGGCCCAGATGTCGTCGTCGCTCATGTGCGAGACCAGTTCCAGCGCCTTCGGGTCGCGGCCGAAGAAGTGCTTGCGCACGTAGGCACCGTCGTTGGCCTTGAAGGCCTGGTAGTCGCCGTCCAGCGTCTCCATCATGATCTTGCGCAGGGCGCCGTCCTTGTCGCGCGCCAGCAGCGGATCCCAGTTGGACCCCCACAGCAGCTTGATCACATTCCAGCCGGAGCCGCGGAATTCGCCTTCAAGCTCCTGGATGATCTTGCCGTTGCCGCGGACCGGGCCGTCCAGGCGCTGCAGGTTGCAGTTCACCACGAAGATCAGGTTGTCCAGGTTTTCGCGCGCCGCCAGGCTGATGGCGCCCAGCGACTCGACCTCGTCCATTTCACCGTCGCCGCAGAACACCCAGACCTTGCGGTTCTCGGTGTTGGCGATGCCGCGGGCGTGCAGGTACTTCAGGAAGCGCGCCTGGTAGATCGCCATCAGCGGGCCCAGGCCCATCGAGACGGTCGGGAACTGCCAGAACTCGGGCATCAGCTTGGGGTGCGGGTAGCTCGACAGGCCCTTGCCGTCGACTTCCTGGCGGAAGTGCAGCAGTTGCTCTTCGGTCAGGCGGCCTTCGAGGTAGGCGCGGGCGTACACGCCGGGCGACACGTGGCCCTGGATGTACAGGCAGTCGCCACCATGGTTCTCGGATTCGGCGTGCCAGAAGTGGTTGAAGCCGGCGCCGAACATGTGGGCCAGCGAAGCGAAGGAACCGATGTGACCACCCAGATCACCACCATCTTCCGGGTTGTGGCGGTTGGCCTTGACCACCATGGCCATGGCGTTCCAGCGCATGTAGGCGCGCAGGCGCTCTTCGATCTCGATGTTGCCGGGGCAGCGGGCCTCTTCGGTTGGCTCGATGGTGTTCACATAGCCGGTGTTGGCCGAGAACGGCATGTCGATGCTGTTCTGGCGGGCTTCCTCGAGCAGCTGCTCCAGCAGGAAGTGAGCGCGCTCGGGGCCCTCTTTTTCAATGACGGCGGCCAGCGCCTCCATCCATTCGCGGGTTTCCTGGGCGTCGATGTCACCCTGGGGCTGGGGGGGGATCGCTGACATGTGCTGTCTCCTGTTCGTGGAAGACCGGCCCGATGGCCGGAGGATTGTCTGCCGGAATTCTCACACAATCCGATTGTGTTTTCAACATATGCTTATTGATTTTATATAGTGATATTTAAACCGGGATTGCACACCACCTCCTCACGTAGACTTCAGTTCAATGAACGCCGAGCGTCCCCCCTCAACTACCTTGGTCCAAAACGCGGAGAGCCGGCACTGGTGGAAACGCTGGTGGCGCCGGCTGCCACCCGCACGTCAGGACCGCTTTGCCACCCTGGCTCCCCTCCTGGCCGTCCTGCTGTTTCTGCTGGCCATCGCCGTGGCGATCACTTATCTGCGGCTGGAGGAGCTCGACCGGGAACAGGAAGCGGTGACCCGGGATGTCGAATACGCCCAGCAGCGCCTCAGGCTGCGCCTGCTGGAGAGACAGGAGCAACTGATGCGGGTGGCCCGGGAGATCTCGGACAGAGCCATCGAGGCATCCGAGTTCGAGTTCCAGGCCGACGCGCTCGTGAGCCAGTTCCCCGAACTGCAGGCCATTTCCTGGATTGACGCCCGTCGCAACGTGATCGCGGTACACGCTTCACCCAGCGCCCCGGCGCGAATGCAGCGGCTGCCCGGCTCGACGCTGACCGTCAGCGAGACCGATGGCTCCTTTGAACTGGCGCGTGATCTCAGCCAGCCGGTCTACTCCCGACCATTGGCCGAAGACGGGGCCATTCCATCGCTCATCGTCCAGGTTCCACTGACCGCACAGGGCCGTTTTGCAGGGACGGTCATGGGTGAGTACTCCATCGACGGGCTCCTGCGCTTTGGCATCCCACCGGAAGTCATGGCCCGATATGCCGTGGCCTTGATGGATGATCGTGATCGGGTGCTGGCCGGCAGCCTGCAGTCGCCCAACTCCGTACTGCGGCTGCTGCCCTGGTCAGACCAGCCGCTTGAACATGCCGTCCCCGTGTCACCGGTGGGCAACGGACTCATCCTCAAGGCTCAGGGCTACCGCACGTCCAAGGACATTGTCGGGACCGGGTTTTTCTGGGTGGTGGGTGCCCTGAGCGCGTTGACGGTCTGGATGCTGCTGGGCACCTGGCGACACACCCGACGCCGTGTCCAGGCACAACAGGCCCTGGTGGCCGAGACCAACTTCCGCCGCGCCATGGAGAACTCCATGCTGACCGGCATGCGCGCGCTGGACATGCAGGGTCGGATCACCTATGTCAACCCGGCGTTCTGCTCGATGACCGGCTGGACCGAGGCGGAACTGGTCGGCCGGACTGCCCCGTTCCCCTACTGGCCGGACGAGGATCAGGAGTTGCTGACCGCCAGGCTGGAAGATGAGCTCAACGGTCGATCGACCCCCGGTGGCTTTGAGGTTCGCGTCAAGCGGCGCGATGGCAGCATCTTCGATGCCCGGATGTACGTCTCGCCCCTGGTGGACCCCAATGGCCAACAGACGGGCTGGATGACCTCCATGACGGACATCACCGAACCCAAGCGGATCCGCGAGGAGCTCTCGGCCTCCTATGAGCGGTTTACCACCGTGCTGGAGTCCCTGGATTCCGCCGTTTCCGTGGCGCCGCTGGGCAGTGACGAAATGCTGTTCGCCAACAAGATGTACCGACTGTGGTTCGGCACCCGCGGACAAGGCCACCGCGAACTGGTGGAACTGGCAGGCAACCAACCCGGTCCGGCGGCCGACGATGGCGATGCCGTGGATGCCTTTGCCGGCATGCCGACCGACAGCCTGACCGACGCCGGCTCAGAGAACGCCGAGGTGTTCGTGCCTGAACTCGGACGCTGGCTGGAGGTTCGCACGCGTTACCTCACCTGGGTGGACGGACGTCTGGCACAGATGGTGATCGCCAGCGACATCACGGTTCGGCGAAACGCCGAAGAACAGGCCGCCCGCCAGACCGAACGCGCACAAACCGCCAGCCGCCTGATCACCATGGGCGAAATGGCCTCCAGCGTCGCCCACGAACTCAACCAGCCGCTGACCGCCATCAGCAACTACTGCAACGGCATGATCTCGCGGGTGCAGGAAAGCCGCATCAGCCAGGAGGATCTGCTCATGGCGCTGGACAAGACGGCCCGGCAGGCCCAGCGCGCGGGGCAGATCATCCAGCGCATCAAGGCCTTCGTCAAACGCAGCGAGCCCAATCCCAGCCTGTCTGATGTCGCCGTCATGGTGAGCAACGCCATCGAACTGGCCGACATCGAGCTGCGACGCCAGCAGGTGCGGCTGACGCCGTACGTGGCGGCGCGCCTGCCGCCGCTCATGGTCGATCCGATCCTGATCGAGCAGGTGCTGATCAACCTGCTCAAGAACGCGGGCGAAGCCATCATCCAGGCCGGACGACCGACGGGCTACCGCACGGTGGAACTGCGTGTGGCGCCTGCCCGTGAGGAAGAGCAGGATGTCGTCCTCTTCTCGGTGCGCGACTCCGGCAAAGGCGTTCCGCCGGAGATGATCGAGCGCATCTACGAAGCGTTCTACAGCACCAAGAGCGAAGGCATGGGCATCGGACTCAAGCTCTGTCGCAGCATTGTCGAGTCCCACCACGGTCGGATCCGCGTGGAGAACCTCTACAATGGGGACGAGGTGGTCGGATGCTGCTTCAGTTTCTGGATTCCCGTGAACTCCAGACTCCGGCCGGAAGCGGGTGAAACGGCCCCCGAGCCAGCGCGCCCTTCGGACACAGAAAGAGCGAGATGAGTTTGATTCCCAAAAAAGGCACCGTCTATGTGGTTGACGACGACGAGGCCGTCCGTGACTCCCTCCAGTGGCTACTTGAAGGCAAGGACTACCGGGTTCGCTGTTTCGAGTCGGCCGAGGCCTTCCTCAGTCGCTACGACGCCCGCGAAGTGGCCTGCCTGATTGCCGACATCCGCATGGGTGGCATGACCGGCATGGAATTGCAGGAGCGCCTGCTGGAGCGGCAATCTCCTCTGCCCATCGTCTTCATTACAGGACACGGCGACGTGCCCATGGCCGTCGAGTCCATGAAGAAAGGCGCCCTCGACTTCATCCAGAAGCCCTTCAAGGAAGACCAGTTGCTCGCGCTGGTGGAGCGGATGCTGGAGAAAGCCAAGGATGCCTTTGCCGTTCACCAGCAGGCTGCCAGCCGCGACGCACTGCTGTCGAAGCTGACCGGCCGCGAGGCGCAGGTGCTTGAGCGCATCGTCGCCGGTCGCCTGAACAAGCAGATCGCTGATGACTTGGGCATCAGCATCAAGACCGTCGAGGCCCACCGTGCCAACATCATGGAAAAGCTCGGAGCCAACACCGTGGCTGACCTGCTGAAGATTGCCCTGGGGCAGACCACCGCCAAGATCTGATCCCGAACGCCACCATCGACGCCCGCCCAACCGGCGGGCGTTGTGCTTTCAACGAACGACCAGGACCGCTATGACCGCTGCACTCATCGACGGCAACGCCCTCTCCCGCCAGCTTCGCGAAGAAGTCACCCACCGCGCCGCGGCCCTGAGGGCCAGGGGTCACACGCCCGGCCTCGCCGTGATTCTGGTCGGCGACAACCCGGCCAGCCAGGTCTACGTGCGCAACAAGGTCAAGGCCTGCCATGACACCGGCATGCATTCGGTGCTGGAGCAGTACCCGGCCACCATGACAGAGGCCGAACTGCTGTCCAGGGTCGAGGCACTGAACCACGATGACAGTATTCACGGCATTCTGGTGCAACTGCCTCTGCCCGATCACATCGACGCCCAGAAGGTGATCGAGGCCATCTCACCCGAGAAGGATGTCGACGGCTTTCACATCGCCAGCGCCGGCGCTCTGATGACCGGCATGCCCGGATTCTGGCCGTGCACGCCTTATGGCTGCATGAAGATGCTCGAGTCGATCAATTACGACCTGCGTGGCAAGCACGCCGTGGTCATCGGTCGAAGCAACATCGTCGGCAAACCCATGGCGCTGATGCTGCTTCAGAAGAACGCCACCGTGACCATCTGCCACAGCGCCACCCGGGACCTGAAGGCCCAGACGCTGCAGGCCGACGTGATCGTGGCGGCCGTGGGCAAACGCAACGTACTCACGGCCGACATGGTCAAACCGGGAGCAGTCGTCATCGACGTGGGCATGAATCGCAACGACGAAGGCAAACTGTGCGGTGATGTCGATTTCGCGGGGGTCAAGGAGGTGGCGGGCTGGATCACGCCAGTGCCTGGCGGCGTGGGCCCCATGACCATCACCATGCTGATGGTCAACACACTGGAATCGGCGGAGCGCCGGGCTGCTGCCGCTTGATCCTCAGGCTGGCGCGCGGCGGCTCAGACGCCACAGCACCGCGCCGGCACACAGCCACTGGGCCAGGACCAGCACGCTGCCCAGGCCGTGCCAGAACCGGAGATCGCCACCGCTGGCGCGAGCGGTGACGATCTTCTGGGCCACGCCAAACTCCTGCACCAGCGCCAGCAGCATGCCCAGCAGCACGAAGCCCATGGTGCCCAGGCTGCGCTGCATGCGATCCACATCCCTGCCGGCGTTTTCGGCCGTCGCATCAGCTGCACGAAAATGCGCCAGCGCACGTTCCTGCCTGAGCAGCATCAGAAGCCCGATGCCGATCACCAGGCCAGCGTAGCACTGGAACGAAAACAGCTGGGCGGCGACCGGCCCCGCCACCGCAGGACTGCCGAGTTTGGCAAACAGCGTGGGGACGGCCATGAAGCTCACCCCCGTGATGCCGCCCCACCAGAGGGCCGCCATGAAGATCGCCAGCCGCTGCATGAAAGTCACTCGTAGCGAACGGCCACGATCTCGTAACGGCGCACACCGCCCGGCGCTTGTACCTCGGCCACATCGCCCTCTTCCTTGCCGATGAGCGCGCGAGCAATCGGGCTGCTGATGTTGATCAGACCCAGCTTGAGATCGGCCTCATCTTCTCCGACGATCTGGTACGTGACGGCATTGCCGGAGTCCTCGTCCTCCAGGTCCACCGTGGCGCCGAAGACCACACGGCCACCCGCATCCACGGCTGCGGGATCGATGACCTGGGCCGCCGAGAGCTTGCCCTCGATTTCGGCGATGCGGCCTTCAATGAAGCCCTGACGCTCCTTGGCCGCGTCATAGTCCGCGTTCTCGCTGAGATCCCCCTGGGCCCGTGCGTCGGCAATCGCCTGAATCACGCCGGGGCGCTCAACGGTCTTGAGTTTGTGCAGCTCTGCCTTGAGTTGCTCGGCACCGCGCTTGGTGATGGGAAAGGTGGCCATTCGCTGGTCTCCTGAATCTGTTCGCCCTGTGGCATTCGACAAAAAGCAAACCGCCGATCGTTTCCGGTCGGCGGCTTCGTTGTCGGCATTATGCCCTGAAACCGCCTCGCCCACCGGGCCAGGCAGTCAGGGATTGCCCTTGTGGGGCGGAAGCGATCAGACCGAAAGCTCGGCGTGCATCTCCTGCACCGAAATGACCCCCAGCGTGTCCACATGCTGCATGCCTTCGACGGCCGCTTCCGCACCAGCGATGGTGGTAAACGTGGTCACACGGGCAAGCAGCGCCGACGTCCGGATCGCGCGTGAATCGGCGATGGCGTTGCGGCGCTCCTCGACCGTGTTGATCACGAGTGCGATCTCGTTGTTCTTGATCATGTCCACGATGTGCGGGCGACCTTCGGTGACCTTGTTCACCGTCTGGACCGGCACGCCGGCCTCGGCGATGGCCGCGGCGGTGCCACGCGTGGCCACCAGTTCAAAGCCCAGGGCCACCAGCTGGCGAGCCACCTCGACGGCGCGGGGTTTGTCACCGTTCTTGACGGTCAGGAACACCTTGCCCGACTTGGGCAGCTTGGTGCCTGCGCCCAGCTGGCTCTTGACGAACGCCTCACCGAAGGTCTTGCCCACGCCCATCACCTCGCCGGTGGACTTCATCTCGGGACCGAGGATGGTGTCCACACCCGGGAACTTGACGAACGGGAACACAGCTTCCTTGACGCTGAAGTACGGCGGATTGACTTCGGCACCGATGCCCTGCTGGTCCAGCGTCTGGCCGGCCATGCAGCGCGCCGCCACCTTGGCCAGCTGGATGCCGGTGGCCTTGGAGACGAAGGGCACCGTGCGCGAAGCGCGCGGGTTGACTTCGAGCACGAAGATCACGTCGGTCTTGACGCCGTTCTCTTCCTTCTCCTGGATCGCGAACTGAACGTTCATCAGGCCCACCACGTTCAGGCCCTGGGCCATGGCCGCGGTCTGACGCTTGAGCTCGTCGATCGTGGCCTTGGACAGGTAGTAGGGCGGCAGTGAGCAGGCCGAGTCACCGGAGTGCACGCCCGCCTGTTCGATGTGCTCCATGACACCACCGATGAACACGCGGCCGGCGCTGTCACGCACGGCGTCCACATCGCACTCGATGGCGTCGTTGAGGAAGCGGTCCAGCAGCACCGGCGAATCGTTGCTCACCTTGACCGCTTCGCGCATGTAGCGCTCGAGGTCACGCTGCTCATGCACGATCTCCATCGCACGGCCGCCCAGCACGTAGCTCGGGCGCACCACCAGCGGATAGCCCAAGGCTGCGGCTTTCTCCAGCGCCTCCGCCTCAGTGCGGGCAGTGGCGTTGGGCGGCTGACGCAGGCCCAGGTCGTGCAGCAGTTTCTGGAAGCGCTCACGGTCCTCGGCCGCGTCGATCATGTCCGGCGTGGTGCCGATGATGGGCACGCCATTGGCCTCCAGGCCCAGTGCCAGCTTCAGGGGCGTCTGTCCGCCGTACTGAACAATGACGCCGACCGGCTTCTCCTTGTCGACGATCTCCAGCACGTCTTCCAGCGTCAGCGGCTCGAAGTACAGGCGGTCGCTGGTGTCGTAGTCGGTGGACACGGTTTCCGGGTTGCAGTTGACCATGATGGTCTCGTACCCGTCTTCGCGCATGGCCAGTGCGGCGTGCACGCAGCAGTAGTCAAACTCGATGCCCTGGCCGATGCGGTTGGGGCCGCCACCGAGCACCATGATCTTCCTCTTGTTGGTCGGTTCGGCCTCGCACTCGCCGTCACCATGACCTTCGTAGGTGGAATACAGGTAGGCGGTGTCGGTGGCGAATTCGGCCGCGCAGGTGTCCACCCGCTTGTAGACCGGGCGCACGTTCAACGCCTTGCGGCGTTCGCGCACGGCGGTGTCGGTCGTGGCCAGCAGCTTGGCCAGGCGGCGGTCGGAGAAGCCTTTTTTCTTCAGACCACGCAGCGTGTCGGCGTCCAGGCTGGCCAGCGCGCCCTCACCCTTCTCGGCCACCAGCTTGTCCATGGCCATCTCGAGCTTGATGATTTCCTCGATCTGAATCAGGAACCACTTGTCGATCTTGGTGAACTGGTGCACCTCGTCCACCGACCAGCCGGCCGCGAAGGCATCGCCCACGTACCAGATGCGCTCGGGGCCGGGTTCACCCAGCTCGCGCTCCAGGGTCTCGCGGTCCTGGGTCTTCTCGTTCATACCGTCCACGCCGACTTCCAGACCGCGCAGGGCTTTCTGGAACGACTCCTGGAAGGTACGGCCCATGGCCATCACCTCACCCACCGACTTCATCTGGGTGGTCAGGCGACTGTCGGCGGTGGGGAACTTCTCGAAGGCGAAACGCGGGATCTTGGTGACCACGTAGTCGATCGAGGGCTCGAAGGACGCGGGCGTGGCGCCGCCGGTGATCTCGTTGCGCAATTCGTCCAGCGTGTAGCCCACCGCCAGCTTGGCCGCGACCTTGGCAATGGGGAAGCCGGTGGCCTTGGACGCCAGGGCCGAGGAACGGCTCACGCGTGGGTTCATCTCGATGACGACCATGCGGCCGTCCTTCGGGTTGATGGAGAACTGCACGTTGGATCCGCCGGTGTCCACGCCGATCTCGCGCAGCACCGCCAGCGAGGCATTGCGCAGGATCTGGTATTCCTTGTCGGTCAGCGTCTGCGCCGGCGCCACGGTGATCGAATCACCGGTGTGCACGCCCATCGGGTCCAGGTTCTCGATCGAGCAGACGATGATGCAGTTGTCCGCCTTGTCGCGCACCACTTCCATCTCGTACTCTTTCCAGCCGAGCAGCGATTCCTCGATCAGCAGTTCGTTGGTCGGCGAGGCTTCCAGGCCGCGCTTGCAGATGGTCTCGAACTCTTCCGGGTTGTAGGCGATACCGCCGCCGGTGCCACCCAAGGTGAAGCTGGGGCGGATCACGGTCGGGAAGCCGGTCATCTTCTGCACCGCCCAGGCCTCTTCCATGCTGTGGGCAATGCCAGAGCGCGCCGAGCCCAGACCGATCTTGGTCATGGCGTCCTTGAACTTCAGACGGTCCTCGGCCTTGTCGATGGCTTCAGGCGTGGCGCCGATCAGCTCCACGTCGTACTTGGCCAGCACGCCATTGCGCCACAGATCCAGTGCGCAGTTCAGTGCGGTCTGCCCACCCATGGTGGGGAGAATGGCAAAGCCACCCGGGCAGTTGGGGCGTTCCTTGGCGATGATCTTCTCGACCGTCTGCCAGGTGATCGGCTCGATGTACGTCACATCGGCCGTGGCCGGGTCTGTCATGATGGTGGCCGGGTTGCTGTTGATCAGCACCACCTTGTAGCCCTCTTCGCGCAAGGCCTTGCAGGCCTGTACGCCCGAGTAGTCGAACTCGCAGGCCTGGCCGATGATGATGGGGCCGGCACCGATGATGAGGACGGTCTGTATGTCTGTACGTTTGGGCATGGCGTTCGCTCGTGGCGTGGCGTCAGGTCAGGCCTGGCGCAGTTTGTCCAGTTGGGTCAGCAGAGCCTGGATGCGCTCTGCCGGCACGTTTTTCTGCATCAGCTGCAGCAGGCCGTCGCCTTCGATGATGGGACGCAGCACCTCGGCTTCGGCCGGGTAGAACGGCGCGTTCCAGGCAGCCAGTTCCGCATTGAAGGTCTCGTCGTCCCAGGTTTTTCCCTTGGCCAGCAAGGTCACCAGGGGCATGGCCTTGTTCTCGATGAAGGCCTTGCGGTAGGGCTTCTGCGCCCACCGCTGAGCGAACCAATCCTTGTGCGGCGGGTCCAGCGTCAGCATTCGCTTGGCGATGGCTTTCTCGATGGCGAAGACGGGAAAGCTGAAGAGCTTCATGCAGTGGTTCCTGCTCAGGCGCTGGCTCGGTCCTGCATCAGACCGATGAAGCGGTCGAACAGATAGCCAATATCGTGGGGACCGGGAGAAGCTTCCGGGTGTCCCTGGAAGCAGAACGCCGGCTTGTCGGTGCGCGCCAATCCTTGCAGCGTCCCGTCAAAGAGACTGACGTGGGTGGCACGAAGGTTGGCCGGCAGCGAACTCTCGTCAACCGCAAAGCCGTGGTTCTGGCTGGTGATGCTCACTCGTCCGCTGTCCAGATCCTTGACCGGGTGGTTGGCACCGTGGTGGCCGAACTTCATCTTGAAAGTCTTGGCGCCCGAGGCCAGGGCCATGATCTGGTGCCCGAGGCAGATGCCGAAGGTGGGCAAACCGCTGTCGATGATCTCGCGTGCGGCAGCGATGGCGTAATCGCAAGGCTGCGGATCGCCAGGGCCATTGGAGAGGAACACGCCGTTCGGCTTGAGCTTGAACACATCCGCCGCCGGCGTCTTGGCCGGCACCACGGTGATCTTGCACCCGCGCTGGGCCAGCATGCGCAGGATGTTCTTCTTCACACCGAAGTCGTAGGCCACGACGTGGAACTTGGGCGCAATCTGCTCACCGTAGCCGAAACCCAGTTGCCATTCGGTCTGCGTCCAGGCATAGGGATCAGCACTGCTGACCACCTGCGCCAGATCCTGACCAGACATGCTGGGAGCCGCCTGAGCTGCCGCGATGGCCTGGGCCCGGTGCGTGTCGTTGATGGCTTCGCCGGCGGGCAGGGCCAGGATGCAACCGTTCTGGGCACCCTTGGTGCGCAGCAGACGCGTCAGCGCACGGGTGTCCAGGTCGGCAATGGCCACCGTGCCTTCACGCTGCAGGTACTGCGACAGGGACTCTTCGCTGCGGAAATTGGAGGCCAGAAGTGGCAGGTCTTTGATGATCAGGCCGGCCGCATGGATGCGGCCGGCTTCCACGTCTTCACGGTTCACACCGGTGTTGCCGATGTGCGGATAGGTGAGCGTGACGATCTGCTGGCAATAGCTCGGATCGGTGAGGATTTCCTGGTAGCCGGTGATGGAGGTGTTGAACACGACCTCGCCGGTGGTCTGGCCAGTGGCACCGATGGAAATGCCGGTAAAGACCGTGCCGTCTGCGAGCGCGAGGATGGCTTTCGGGTGGACGGGAAGCACGGTGTTCTCCAGATGATGATGGGGCGCACCCACGCCCGCCGGGGCTCTGCCGGATCCGCTGGAATCCGTGCACCCGGTGGACCGGAAAGCCGGTCGACGGGAGAGTGGCGCGAGGCGTTGATGCCTGCACACCGGGGCGGACGCAAGCAGGGTGCGCCGATTGCGGGTAAACCTTGAAATTATAGCCCGAGGGATTACCCTGAATGATGTCCCGTATCGCAGAATCGATTCAGTCCGGCAAAGATGGGCCGGTCACCGCACTGGCATGAAGGCAGATGGCGGCGGCGGCGGCCACGTTCAGGGACTCCTCCCCACCGGGCTGCGCGATGCGCACATGCAGGCCAGCCCTTGCCTCCAGGTCGGCACTGACGCCCTGCCCTTCGTGCCCCATCACCCAGGCGCAGGGCCAGGGCAAGGTCGTCCGGTGCAGCCAATTTCCGCGATGCGAACTCGTGACCAGCAACGGTACCTTCAGGGCCTCGAGATCAGACAGCGACAGCCCCTCGACCAGGTGCATACCGAAATGCGCACCCATGCCCGCCCGGACCACTTTGGGTGACCAAAGCGCCGCGGTGCCCTTGAGTGCCAGCACCTGGCGAAAGCCGAAGGCGCCGGCACTGCGGAGAATGGAGCCCACATTGCCGGCATCCTGCAAGCGGTCCAGCACCACGGTCGCGACTTGCCCCTGCACTTGCGGCGCGGATGGCAGGCCCATCACAAAGCCCATGTGCGCCGCCGACTCGAGTCCACTGATGCCCTGCATCAGATGATCAGGCACCACCACGATCCGCTCGCAGGCCGCCCGGAGCTCATCCGTGGCCACCGACCACCCCTCCTCGGTGAACACGGCCAGCTCGGGGCGCCCGCCCCGGGCCAGCAAGGCGCGACACAGGTGGTCACCTTCCAGCCAGACCTGGCCTTGTTTGCGATAGGCGGTGCTGTCCTGGGCCAGTTGCCGCAAGCGCTTGATCAGGGCGTTGTCACGGGAAGAGATGTACTGAGGGTCGCTCATGCCGCCTCCCGGCCAAGGCATTGCGCCACGGGTGAAAACGTACGCCGGTGCTCCGGCAAGGGGCCCAGGCGTCGCAGGGCTTCGAGATGTTGCGCCGTGCCGTAGCCCTTGTGGCGGTCAAACCCGTAGTCCGGATGCCGTTCGTGCAATTCCATGAGCAAGCGGTCACGGGTCACCTTGGCCAGGATCGACGCCGCCGAAATGGCGGGCACCAGTGCATCCCCGCCCACCACGGCCTCGGCCATCACATCCAGGGAAGGAAGCCGGTTGCCATCGACCAGCACCTTGACCGGCTTGAGCCTCAGACCCTGGACCGCACGGCGCATCGCCAACATGGTGGCCTGAAGGATATTGAGCGAATCGATCTCGGACACGGAAGCCTGGGCCACACTGCAACACAGTGCCTTGGCACGGATCTCGTCGTACAGACGCTCACGCTGCCGCTCCGTCAGCTTCTTGGAATCGGCCAGTCCCTTGATGGGGGCCATGTCGTCAAGGATCACGGCAGCGGCCACCACCGGACCCGCCAGGGGACCCCGGCCAGCCTCGTCGACGCCCGCCAACAGCCCGGGACTGTCCCAGGCCAGGCTGGCCTGCTCAGGGCGCAAGAATTTTTTCGATCGCATCGGTCGCCAGTTGCACGGTGTCGCGTTTCAGGCTGTGATGGAGTTCGGTGAACCGTGCCTGTACAGCCTGCATTTTCGCAGGCTCTTCCAGCCACACCAATGCGGCATCCGCCAGCGCCTCGGGCGTCGCCGCATCCTGCAGCAGCTCAGGCACCACGAAGTCCCGCGCCAAAATGTTGGGCAAACCAACCCAGGGCTGCAGACGCTTGCGGCGCATCATCTGCCACGACAGCCAGTGCATGTTGTAGGCGATGACCATCGGCCGCTTGAACAGCGCCGCCTCCAGGGTCGCCGTCCCACTGGCGATCAGGGTGAGGTCGCACGCGCACAGCACATCGTGTGATTGCCCGGCCACCACGGTCAACGCTCCGCCCAGCGGGTGCGCTGCAGCGATCGCGTCAATCCGATCCTTCAGACCAGGGGCCGCCGGAATGACGAACCGTAGATCAGGACGACGAGCACGCAGCAGCACAGCGGCGCGCAAGAAACGATCCGCCAGATAGCGGACTTCATCGGCACGGCTGCCCGGCAGGATGGCCACCAGCGGCCCCTCCGGTGTCAGTCCCAGCCGCCGACGGGCCGCCCCTTGATCAGGCTCCATGGGAATCACCGATGCCAGGGGATGTCCGACAAACGTGGCGGCAATACCGTGTTCTGCCAGCAAGGCTGGCTCAAACGGGAAAAGGCACAGGACGTGCTCTGCCGCCGCCTTGAGCTTGAGCACTTTTTCCGGTCGCCAGGCCCAGATGGACGGACAGACGAAGTGCACCGTGGGTATCCCGGAAGAGCGCAGACGCACCTCCAGATCCAGATTGAAGTCGGGGGCATCCACCCCGATGAACACATCCGGGCGCTCCGCCCCCAACAGACGGTCACCGAGCTCACGCCGGATGCGCAGCAACTCGCGCAAACGGGGAAGCACCTCGATATAGCCCCTGACCGCCAGACGGTCGGAGGGCCACCAGGCGTCGAACCCCTGCTCCGACAGCCTCGGCCCGCCGACGCCCATCGACCGCAGTGCGGGCCAGCGTGCCTTCAAGCCCCGCAGCAACAGGCTGCCCAGCAGATCACCGGAGGCCTCCCCGGCCACCAGCGCAAGGAGGCGCGGGTCTGCCGTGGTCATCAGCGAACGATTCCGCGTTGCGGGTTCACCTGGTCAAGGAAGCCTGCCATCAGATCAACATCCTGCTGGGCCTCAGGAACCTCGGCGGCAAGCCCACCGATGCGCTGCCGCGCCAGATCCAGCGTCAGGTCATCGCGATACAGCGCCTTGTGCATGCGCTTGACCACCGCGATGCGCTCGGCCGAGAAACCGCGGCGGCGCAGGCCTTCGAAGTTCATGGAGCGTGCCTGCGCTGGCTGGCCCTGGCACATCACGAAAGGCGGCAGATCGGCAAACAGCAGCGAGCACATGGCTGTCATGGCATGGTCACCGATGCGCACAAACTGGTGAACGACGGTGAATCCGCCCAGAATCACCCAGTCGCCTACCTGCACATGCCCCGCGAGCTGGGAGTTGTTGGCAAAGATGGTCTTGTTGCCCACCACGCAATCGTGCGCCAGGTGGACGTAGGCCATGATCCAGTTGTCATCACCGACCACCGTCTTGCCCAGGTCACCGGGTGATCCGATGTTGAAGGTGCAGAACTCCCGGATGGTGTTGCGGTCGCCGATGATCAGTTCACAGGGTTCACCCGCGTACTTCTTGTCCTGCGGGATCGCGCCCAGCGAGTTGAACTGGAAAATCCGGTTGTCGCGGCCAATCGTGGTGTGACCTTCGATCACGCAATGGGCACCGATGGTCGTTCCGGCGCCAACCTTCACATGAGGGCCGATGACCGTGTAGGGACCGATCGACACCGAGGCGTCGAGCTCTGCCGCCGGATCCACCACGGCGGTGGGATGGATGTTCGCCATGAGCGGACTCCGCGCGTCAGGCGATCGTGCGCATCGTGCACATCAGTTCGGCTTCACAGGCCACCTCGTCGCCCACGCGCGAGGTACCCTTGAACTTGAAGATGCCCGCCTTCATGCGCTCGAGCGTCACTTCCATCACGAGCTGATCGCCTGGCTCCACCGGCCGCTTGAAGCGGGCCCCGTCGATACCGGCGAAGTAGTACACCGTGTTGTCGTCAGGGGTGACTTCCAGGGTCGCAAAGGCCAGCAGCGCCGCCGACTGGGCCATGGCTTCGAGCATGTAGACCCCCGGAAACACCGGACGATGAGGGAAGTGGCCGTTGAACTGCGGCTCGTTGATGGTCACATTCTTCAGGGCAACGATGCGTTTGCCCTTCTCCACCTCCAGCACCCGATCCACCAGCAGGATGGGATAGCGGTGCGGCAGTTGCTTGAGGATCTGGTGGATGTCCATCATGACTCGGTCTTCTTGTGTTGGGCTTGTGCAATGGCCTGCTCGACCGCCTTCAGGCGTTCGCGCAGCCGGTTGAGCTGTTTCAGGGAAGCGGCATTCTTTTCCCACGAGGCATTGTCATCGATGGGAAACATGCCAGTGTACTGGCCCGGCTCGCGGATCGACCGCGTCACGACCGAGGCGGCAGACACATGGACCCCGTCGGCCAGACTCAGGTGACCGAGCACGACAGCGCCACCGCCGACGGTGCATCCCGCGCCGATCTCGGCACTGCCCGCCACGCCCACACAACCGGCCATGGCGGTGTTCGCGCCGATCCTGACGTTGTGTCCGATCTGGATGAGGTTGTCGAGTTTGACTCCATCACCGATCACGGTGTCATCCAGGGCACCCCGGTCGACACAGGTGTTGGCACCGATCTCCACATCATGGCCGATGTGTACCGCGCCGAGCTGTTCAATCTTGACCCACCGCCCCTGATGGGGGGCAAAACCAAAACCATCGGCGCCAATCACCACACCGCTGTGCAGGATGCAGCGCTCACCGATCGAGCAGCCAGCGGCGACTGTGACCCTCGGGGCCAGGCGGGTCTGCGAACCGATCCGGACATCGCGTCCGAGGACGCAGTGCGCTCCAATGACAGCGCCATCGCCGACCTCGACGTTGGCCTCGATCACCGCGTAGGGTCCGACAAATACACCCACTCCCAGCCGGGCAGACGGATCAATCACCGCGCTCGGATGCACAACGGCAAGCGCTTCGGGCTCGTGAAGCCTGCGCCACCATTGCGTCAGCCGAGCGAAATAGTGATACGGATCGTCGGCGACGATGCAGGCGCCTCGCCCGGCGGCCGCCTGAGCCAGCGGATGGCCGACGATCAGGGCACCCGCCCGGGTGCTGTGCACTTGGGAGAGATACCTGACGTGGGCCACAAACGCCAGATCACCCTCTGCCGCCGTCGCCAGCGGAGCAAGACGATGAACGGGCGTCGACGGATCGCCTGTCAGCTGCCCACCCAGGGCATCAACGATGGCGCCCAAGGTTGTGGACAAGGCGACTCCGGTTTACTTGGCGTTGTTCAAAGCCTCGATCACCTTGTCGGTGATATCGAGCTTCGGATTGATGTAGGCAGCTTCCTGTACGATCAGGTCGTACTTCTCGTTCTCCGCAACCTGCTTGAGCACGCGGTTGACCTTCTCGAGCACCTGCTGCAGACCCTCATTGCGACGCAGTGACAGGTCTTCCTGGAACTCGCGCTGCTTGCGCTGGAGCTCGCGGTCCTGATCCACGAGTTGGCGCTGGCGGGACACACGCTGGCTTTCCGGCAGCGTCGGCGCTTCACGCTCGAGCTTTTCCGATGCCGACTTGACCTGTGCGGCCAGGGTCTGCAGCTCCTTCTCGCGCTTGGAGAACTCCTGCTCCAGCTTGGCCGTGGCGGCTTTGGCGGGCGTCGAGTCGCGCAGGATACGGTCGACATTCACGGCACCGATCTTCGCGCCTTGTGCGGCAGCGCCGGTTGCCATCAGGGCGGCCAGCGCCAGGACGGCGGCGGGCTTGACCCAGGATTGCAAGGACATCTTCATCAAAACGAGGTTCCGATCTGAAACTGGAATTTCTGGATTTTATCCCCGTCGAACTTTCGTATCGGGGTGGCGTAAGCAAAACGAAGGGGACCGATCGGCGAGATCCAGCTGATGCCCACACCGGCAGAGGCGCGGAGCTTGGAGAATTCAAAAGAATCGTTCTCGCCGTACACATTGCCGGCATCCGTGAAGAAGAACCAGCGCAGGGTGCGGTCGTTGCCCGCACCAGGGAAGGGGGCGATGAACTCGGCGTTGAAGACGAGATTCTTCGCGCCACCGACACTCACGCGCTCGCCCGTGGTGGACCCCAGGACGGCGGAGGTCGGGCCCAGGGTGCCCTGCTCGAAACCGCGCACGGAACCCAAACCACCACCATAGAAGTTGCGCAGGACCGGGAAGTCCTTGCCGCCCAGGCCTTTACCCAAGCCAACTTCGGTGTTGAAGGCGAAGGTGTACTGCTTGGTCAGGGGAATGTACTGCTGGAACTGGTAGCTCAGCTTGGCATACCGGCGTTCGCTGCTGAGGCCGAACTCGGTGTTGAACCGCTGATACCGGCCCTCGGTCGGCACCAGGGCGCTGTCGCGCTCATCGCGCGACCAGCCAATGGTTGCCGGCAGGTAGGTGCCCCCCTGGTCCAGGTAAGCCTCAGGCAGCTCGTTGCCTTCCACCACCGTCACGCGCTCGGCGCCAATACCGAAATACACGGTGTCCCGCTCGGTGAATGGCACACCAAACCGGATGCCGATGCCTGGCTTCTTGATCTCGTAGTCACCGCCCTGTGCGTCGTACGGACGGGTGGTCTTGTAGTAGAGGTCGAAGGTGCGCGACACACCGTCCTGCGTGAAGTAGGGATCGGTGGTGCTCAGCACGAACTGCTTGTTGAAGTCGCTCGTGTTCACATCCAGACCCAGGTAGTTGCCGGTACCGAACACGTTCTCGACGTTGATGCTCGCGATGAAGGACAGCTTGTCCGCCTGCGAGTAACCGGCACCGATGGACAGGTTGCCGGTGGGCCGCTCGGCCACCGTGACCGTCAGATCGACCTGATCATTGGTGCCCGGCACCGGTTCGGTGTCGATGCCCACCTGCGTGAAGAAACCCAGGCGGTCGATCCGGTCACGTGACAGGCGGATGCGGTCGCTGTCGTACCAGGCGGACTCGAACTGGCGGAACTCGCGGCGGATGACTTCGTCCCGCGTGCGGTTGTTCCCCACCACGTTGATCCGGCGGACATAGACGCGACGAGCCGGCTGGGCGCGCAAGGTGAAGGCCACCTGGTTGTTGACGCGGTCGATGGAGGGCACCGCTTCCACTTGCGCGAATGCATAGCCGAAGGAGCCAAAATAATCCGTAAAACGCTTGACCGTCGTGGACACGTCCTCGGCGTTGTAGGCCTCGCCCGCCCGGATGGCAATCTGGGACTTGAACTCTTCTTCCTTGCCGAGGTACTCACCTTCGAGCGCCACAGAAGACACCACGAAGCGGTTGCCCTCGGTGATGTTGATGGTGACCGACATCTCCTGCTTGTCCGGCGAGATCGCCACCTGGGTGGAGTCGATCTTGAATTCGAGATATCCGCGGGTGAGGTAGTACGAACGCAGGGTCTCCAGGTCGGCGTTGAGCTTCGCCCGGGAGTAGCGGTCGGACTTGGTGTACCAGCTGAGCCAGCCGCCGGTGTCCAGATCGAACAGGCCACGCAGGGTGCTTTCCGGGAAGGCCTGGTTGCCCACGATGCGGATGTCGCGGATCTTGGCGACATCGCCCTCGGTGACACTGAAGTTGAGGCTGACGCGGTTGCGGTCCGTGGGAGTGACCGTGGTCACCACCTGCGCGGCGTACATGCTGCGGTTGATGTACTGCCGCTTGAGCTCCTGCTCGGCGCGATCGGCCAGGGCCTTGTCGAACGG
This sequence comes from Hydrogenophaga bisanensis, assembly GCF_042665135.1. Taxonomy (NCBI): domain Bacteria; kingdom Pseudomonadati; phylum Pseudomonadota; class Betaproteobacteria; order Burkholderiales; family Comamonadaceae; genus Hydrogenophaga; species Hydrogenophaga bisanensis. The sequence continues at coordinate 208,932 of NZ_JBHTBX010000004.1, read as the reverse complement.
TCGACCTTCGGTCAGGCCCACATCGCGAAGCGCCTTCTTGAGCACTTCCTCGTCAAATTCCTTGATGCCGGAAAAACTCAGGTCGGCCACGGTGGGGCGCTCTTCGACCAGAATCACCAGCACATCGTCGGTCACCTGCAGTCGGACATCACTGAACAGGCCCAGGCCGAACAGGGAACGGATGGCCGCCGCGCCCTTGTCGTCGTTGTACTGATCACCAATACGAAACGGCAATGAAGCGAAGACCGTACCGGGTTCGACCCGCTGCAGGCCCTCCACCCGGATATCGCGCAAGGTGAACGGATTCACGGCCCAGGCGGGCAAGGCGGCCAGCAGACTGGCAGCCAAGGTAGACAGGGTCAGGCCGCGCAGCCCTTTTTTGATTGTTTTCATGGATCAGGTGTGGTCAGCCCGCCAATCGGGCCACGTCGTTGAACAGGGCGACAGCCATGAGCGCCATCAGAATGGCGACGCCTCCGCGCTGAAGGCGATCGAGCCAGACGTCAGAGACTGCTCGTCCGGTCAAACCCTCCCAAAGATAATACATCAGGTGTCCACCATCGAGGACCGGCAGCGGCAGAAGGTTCAGCACCCCCAGACTGACGCTGATCAGCGCCAGAAAGACCACGTACTGCGTCAGGCCCATGCTGGCCGACTTGCCGGCGTATTCGGCAATGGTCAGCGGTCCGCTGATGTTTTTGATGGACGCTTCGCCGATCAGCATCCGCCCCATCATCTTCAGGGTCAGCCAGGACACCTCCCAGGTGTGGTCCACTGCCCGGGCAAGTCCCTCCCAGGGACCATGCTGAACGGTGATCATCGCCGGCATGGCACCCACATAGGCGCCCACGCGTCCGACCCAGGTACCGTCCCGCTGCTCCGGCATGGGCGTCACTTCCAGTGTCAGGACCTGTCCGGCGCGCAGGACCTCCCAGCGCTGGCTCACGGGCTGCCCTTCCGTGCCGACCGACTCCCGAATCAGCTGGCGCAACTGCTGCCCGTCGGAAATACGCTGTCCGTTGACCTGACGCACGATATCGCCCGGCTGGAGTCCGGCCCGTGAAGCGGCGCCGTCGGCCATGACCTGCCCAATCTCGGGAGCGCTCCAGGGCGCAACGATGCCGATGCGCTGATACATCGTCGCGTCCGCCTCCTTCACATCCAGGCCAGACAAGGGAAGACGCACCTGCCGGGGCACGCCTTGTTCGGGCCGCCCGAGCGACAGCACGATATCCTCACCGTCCAGAGCGGCCTGGGTCAGGCGCCAGCGCAGATCTTCGAAGGAGCGGACCTCCACATCGACGCCCTCGCCGGCGGAAATCCGGCCGACCCACTCTCCGCCAGTCAGACCGGCCCGCTCTGCCATCGAGCCAGCCACCGGCTTGGCCAGCACCGGCTCCGGCTCCTGAACGCCCCACCAGTTGACCAGCGCGTACAGCAGGACAGCAAGCGCCAGGTTGGCCAGCGGCCCAGCCGCCACAATGGCCGCCCTGGAACGCAAAGGCTGGGTATTGAAAGCAAGATGCCTTTCCGCAGCATCGACTGGCGCTTCACGCTCATCGAGCATGCGCACATACCCGCCCAGGGGCAAAGCACCAATGACGAACTCGGTCGGACTGCCCGGACGACGCCAGGTGAACAGCGGCTTGCCGAAACCGATCGAGAACCGCAGCACCTTGACCCCGCAGGCCAGGGCCATGCGGTAATGGCCATACTCGTGAATGGCGATGAGCAGGCCCAGGGCCACCACAAATGCAATCACTGTCGTCATGCGATTTCGCTCCAGAGGATCCGTCGACGATGCACGGGATACGCCGGACGCATCCCGTTCAGACCGCGATCCTGCCCATCAATGCCCGCGCACGCTGACGTGCTTCTGCGTCGATGGCCAGCAGATCGTCCAGCCCTGCGGGCTTGGAGGGCAAATAGTCCTCCAGAGTTGCACGGTTGACCCGATGGATCTGGTCAAAACGCAGCTGGCCATCCAGAAAAGCCTGGACCGCCACTTCATTGGCGGCATTGAGCACAGCCGTGCTGCCCGGAGTGCCCGCCATGGCCTCCCACGCGAGCTTCAAGCCCGGGAAGCGATGCTCATCCGCCTGCTCGAAGGTCAGGGCCGACAGCGCCGTGAAATCCAGGGGCGCCGCGCCCGAGGCCATGCGCTCCGGCCAGGAGAGGCCGTAGGCGATGGGCACGCGCATGTCCGGTGTCCCCAGTTGTGCCACCACGGATCGGTCGTGGAACTGGACCATGGAATGAATGACGCTCTGGGGGTGGATCACCACTTCGATGCGCTCGGGGGGCATGCGGAACAGGTAGTGCGCCTCGATCACTTCGAGAGCCTTGTTCATCATCGTGGCCGAATCCACCGATATCTTGCGGCCCATCACCCAGTTCGGGTGCGCACACGCCTGATCGGGTGTCACGCTGGACAGGGTGGATGGGTCGCGCGCGCGGAACGGCCCCCCGGAGGCGGTGAGAACAATCTTCTCGACGCGGCGTGACCACGTCGCCGGATCATCGGGCAAGGACTGAAAAATGGCCGAATGCTCACTGTCGATCGGCAGGAGGGTACCGCCCCCGTGACGGACGGTCTCCATGAACAGGTCACCGCCAACCACCAGCGCTTCCTTGTTGGCGAGCAGGAGCCGCTTGCCCGCCTTGGCCGCCGCCAGTGCGGGAGCCAGCCCGGCTGCGCCCACAATGGCAGCCATGACCACATCGACATCCTGATCGCTGGCGATCTCGCAGATGGCCTGCGCCCCGCTGGCCACGTCGATGACCAGTCCGGCCGCACCAAGCCTCTCGCGCAGCTGAGCGGCGGCCTGCTCATCGGCCATCACGGCTCGCCGGGGCTTGAACCGCAGGCACTGCTCCACCATCAGATCGACCTGCCTGGCAGCGGACAGGGCATGGACCTCGAATCGGTCCGGATGCTGACCCACCACATCCAGGGTGTTGGTACCAATGGAGCCTGTCGAGCCCAGGACAGAAATGCGCAGTCGACGATCGGTCATGGCAATTGGGTGAACATGAGGGCCACAGGAAGAACCGGCAGCAGCGCATCCACGCGGTCAAGCACGCCCCCGTGCCCCGGCAGCAGGCCGCTGGAGTCCTTGACGCCGGCACTGCGTTTGACCAGCGATTCGATCAGGTCACCGATCACGCTCATGGCCGTCAGGGAGATCACCGCCAACGCCAGCCAGATCCAGCCATGCGCAAGCATGAGTCCGAAAATGCTGACGGAGTCGTCCTGACGCAATCCGTCGTACCAGATCCAGAATGCCGCCAGGCCACACACGCCGGCAAAGCCACTGTAGGCTCCTTCCCAGCTCTTGGCCGGACTGATGGTCGGTGCCAGCTTGCGACGCCCCCAGGTCTTGCCTCCGAAGTAGGCCGCAATGTCAGCCATCCAGACCAGTGTCAGGACGGACAACAGGTAGACCAGACCCATCTTGCGGGCCTCGACGAGGGCCAGCCACGCTGCCGCCAGAAGCAGGCACCCGCCCGCCAGGCGCAAGCCGGCGGGCCACATGCCCCACTGGGAGACACCCCGGGTCAGCAAGGTCACGGCAATGAGGGCCCAGACGCCACTGGTCACCATCCAGATGACCCACTGCACCTGATCCAGCACCGAAAACCACCAGAGAAGGCCCATGAGACCACCCAGACCCATGCCCACCGCCACCGACCAAGAGTCCTGAATGCCATTGAGCCGGCACCACTCCCAACCCGCGGCCGCGATCATCACCAGCGTGAGCAGGGCAAAGAACTCGATGCGGGAATGAAACAGGGCTGGCAGGAGAACAGCCAGCATGATCAAGGCCGTGATGATGCGCTGCTTAAGCATGCACAGAGGCCGTGGCGCCGACCACCTGCTCGGACGTTTTGCCAAACCGGCGCTCACGACGGGCGTAGTCGTTGAGCGCGCTATCGAGTTCGACCTCATCGAAATCGGGCCAGAGGCAACCAGTGAAATAGAACTCGGTGTACGCGCTCTGCCACAGCAGGAAGTTGCTGATCCGCATCTCCCCGCCAGTGCGGATCAGCAGGTCCGGATCGGGCACATGCGCCAGAGACAGTGCGGTGGACAGGCTTTCCTCGGTGATATCCTGCCCCTGCTGGGCGAGGCGCCGGGCCGCCTGGACGATGTCCCAGCGGCCGCCGTAGTTGAAACACACGTTGAGGATCATCCGGGTGTTGTCGGCGGTGGCACGTTCTGCTCGTGCCAGCCCTTGGGCCACGCGCTCCGACAGACCCTCGCGTTCGCCCGCAAAACACACCCGGATGCCGTTCTTGCTGAGCTTGGGCACTTCCCTGCTGAGCGCCATGGCCAGCAACTGCATGAGCCCCGACACCTCTTCCGGCGGACGATTCCAGTTCTCCGACGAGAATGCGAACACCGTCAGCACCGAGATGCCGCGGTCAAGGCAGGCCTGAACCACACGGCGCAAGGCGTCCACGCCTTGTTTGTGGCCGGCCACGCGCGGCAGATGACGTTGTTTGGCCCAGCGACCATTGCCGTCCATGACGATGGCCACATGATGAGGCACCCGGGAAAAACCGGGTGGCGAGGAAAGATGCTCAGACATTGAGGATGGGTGGATGGACTGCAGGCCGTCTGACGGTCAAACCGCCATGATGTCCTGTTCCTTGGAAGCCACCACCCTGTCGATCTCGGCAATCATGCGATCGGTGAGCTTCTGGATATCTTCCTGGGCACGACGGTCATCATCCTCGGACACCAGCTTGTCCTTGAGCAGCCGCTTGACGTGCTCGTTGGCATCCCGGCGCAGGTTGCGCACCGCCACCTTGGCATTCTCGCCTTCACCGCGAACCACCTTCGTCAGTTCCTTGCGTCGCTCCTCGGTCATCGGCGGCATGGGAACGCGGATCAGGTCACCCTGGCTGGCCGGGTTGAGTCCGAGGTCGGATTCACGGATGGCTTTCTCAATCTTGGCCCCCATGCCTTTTTCCCAGGGAGCCACGCCAATCGTGCGCGCATCCAGCAGAGAAAGGTTCGCCACCTGCGACAAGGGCAGCATCGAACCGTAGTACTCGACATGCACCGTGTCCAGCAACTGCGGGTTGGCACGCCCGGTACGCACCTTGGACAAGCTGGTCTTGAGCGCCTCGATGGACTGCTGCATCTTGTGTTCAGCGTTCTTTCGGATTTCTGGGATGCTGCTCATGAATGCTCCTGTACTTGCTGTGGGTTGGACCTGCGAGGCAGGCCGCATCAGACGTGAACCAGGGTGCCTTCGTCCCCGCCGAGCACGACGTTTCGAAGGGCACCCGGCTTGAAAATGGAGAAGACCTTGACCGGCAGCTTCTGGTCGCGGCACAGCGCGAAGGCCGTGGCGTCCATCACCTGCAGGTTCTTGACCATGGCCTCATCGAAGGAAATGGCCGAGTATCGGGTGGCCGACGGATCCTTTTTCGGATCGGCGGTGTAGACCCCGTCCACCTTCGTGGCCTTCAGGACGATTTCGGCACCGATTTCCGCCCCCCGGAGCGCAGCCGCCGTGTCGGTGGTGAAGAAAGGATTGCCGGTCCCTGCGGCAAACACCACCACCTTGCCCTCCTCGAGGTACTGCAATGCCTTGGGCCTGACGTAGGGTTCCACCACCTGCTCGATGGCGATAGCGGACATGACACGCGCCACGACACCCGCTTTCTCCAGGGCGTCTGCCAGGGCCAGAGAGTTCATCACCGTCGCCAGCATGCCCATGTAGTCGGCGGTGGCACGGTCCATGCCGACGGAGCCGCCTGCGACTCCCCGGAAGATGTTGCCGCCTCCGATCACGATCGCCACCTCGACACCCAGGCGCGTCACCTCGGCAATCTCCTCCACCATGCGCACGATGGTGGCACGGTTGATGCCGAAGGCATCGTCGCCCATGAGGGCTTCACCAGACAGTTTGAGGAGAATCCGTTTGTAGGCGGGCATGGGCAGGGTCCTGAAAGGGCGCGTGGGGATGGGCGGCTCAACTCTCAAGTGTACTCAGCCGCCAGGGTCTTCGGTGCCGGGATCCCGATCGACCTGAGCCATGTTGGCGGCTGCACACAAGACAACGGGCCTTCCGGCCCGTTGTCTGACTGGGTTCGGCTGGCACCAGGCCAGCGCGGTGTCAGGCGCCTTGGGCGGCAGCCACCTGGGCAGCCACTTCGGCGGCAAAGTCATCGACCTTCTTCTCGATGCCCTCGCCGACCACGTACAGGGTGAAGCCCTTGACGGTGGTGTTGGCGGACTTGAGGTACTGGCCCACGGTCTGCTTGCCATCGGCCGCCTTCACGAAGACCTGATCGAGCAGCGAGACCTCCTTGAGGTACTTCTGGACGGAGCCTTCCACCATCTTGGCCACGATGTCGGCGGGCTTGCCGGACTCAGCAGCCTTCTGCTCAGCCACCGAACGCTCCTTGGCGATCAGATCGGCCGGCACGTCGGCGGAAGACAGGGCCACCGGCTTCATGGCGGCAATGTGCATGGCGGTATCCTTGGCCGCCACGGCATCACCGTCGAATTCGACCATCACGCCAATGCGGGTGCCGTGCAGGTAGGACACGAGCTGCGAACCGCCGCTGTAGCGCTTGAAGCGGCGGAAAGACATGTTTTCGCCGATCTTGCCGATAAGACCCTTGCGCACCTCTTCCAGGGTCGGGCCGAAGCTGTCCTGGCTGTGGGCCAGACCACCCAGGGCGTCGACATCGGCCGGGTTGTTCTTGGCAGCCAGTTCTGCGGCCGCCTGGGCCATGGCCAGGAAGCTGTCGTTCTTGGTGACGAAGTCGGTTTCGCAGTTGACTTCGACCAGAGCACCGGTGTTGCCTTCAATGAAGCAGGCGACCACGCCTTCGGCGGTCACACGGGATGCGGCCTTGCCGGCCTTGGTACCCAGCTTGACGCGCAGGATTTCCTCGGCCTTGGCCATGTCGCCGTTGGCTTCGGTCAGTGCCTTCTTGCACTCCATCATGGGAGCATCGGTTTTGGCGCGCAGATCGGCGACCATGCTTGCGGTAATTGCCATCTTGTTTCTCCGGTTGCCCGCCGGGAATCTGCCCGGCTGAAGCGGTTGGTGATGAGGTGAAACGGCCTGCAAAAAAGGGGCTTCTAGAGCCCCTTTGGCGGCCCGAGAAAAGGATCAGGCGGAAGCTTCGTCGACCTCGACGAACTCGTCGCCACCTTCGGCTGCGGCCGACTTGACCACGTCCGCCACAGCATTGGCACGGCCTTCCAGGACGGCATCGGCCAGACCGCGGGCATACAGAGCCACGGCGCGGGCAGAGTCGTCGTTACCGGGAATCACGTAGTCGATGCCGACCGGCGAATGGTTGGTATCGACCACACCCACCAGCGGAATACCCAGCTTCTGGGCTTCGGCCACGGCGATCTTGTGGAAACCGACGTCGATCACGACGATGGCGTCCGGCAGAGCGGTCATGTCCTGGATGCCACCGATGTCCTTCTCCAGCTTTTCCATTTCGCGGGAGAACATCAGCTGCTCTTTCTTGCTCATGCTATCCAGACCAGCTTCCTTCTGGGCCTGCATGTCCTTGAGGCGCTTGATGGAGGTCTTGACCGTCTTGAAGTTGGTCAGCATGCCGCCGAGCCAACGCTGATCAACGAAAGGCATGCCGGCACGACGGGCCTCGGCGGCCACCGTCTCGCGCGAGGTGCGCTTGGTGCCGACAAACAGGATGGTGCCGCGGTTGGCAGCCAGCTGGCGCACGAAGTTTTGAGCCTCTTCGAACATCGGCAACGTCTTTTCGAGGTTGACGATGTGAATCTTGTTACGGGAACCGAAGATGAAGGGAGCCATCTTGGGGTTCCAGAAGCGGGTCTGGTGACCGAAGTGGACACCGGCTTCCAGCATTTCGCGCATGGAGATCGACATGGGAGTTCTTTCCAGAGGTTGGGACTAAAATCCAGCCCCGATCGATTGCACCATCTTGTGTGATGGGTGCAAGTGACACCCGGACGGGCTGGTTTGCGATTGACCTTGCGCCAGGAGCAAACGAATGTTCAGCCCATCAGACGCAAAGCCCGTCGATTATAGCACTGGCGATACGCGCCACCAATCCTTCCCCAGATGCACTCCCCTGCGCCAAGCCCCTGCCAGATGTTGCCCTCCTCTTCCTGGCGAGGCATTCAATGAGAATCGCTGTCGTTGGTGCCGGCGTGACCGGACTGGCCACCGCGCTGGAGTTGGCCGCCAGCGGACACCAGATCACCGTGTTTGATCGCCGGCAAACCGTGGCAGAGGAAGCCAGCTACGGGGGAACCGGTCTGAATGCACATGGCTTGCCTTGGCCATCGGGCAGGGGTTCCTCTGTACAGGCATGGGGGGTGTCACCGGGCGCTCACCCGCTGACTCGACTGTTCAGCCGGCATCCCCTTCAGCCGCCGGAGCAACTGGCCCAACTGGCGCGGATGCAGCGGGATCTGATGGCCCTGGGTGCGGACAGCATGGTCAGCAGGTTCTCTGCCACCTCGGTGGATCCCGACTCGTCCAAAGACCTGCTGGTGCTCTGGAAGGATGACAAGGCGCACGAACGAGCGCGTCCCACCCTGGACGCACTGGCCGATGCCGGCCTGCCACTGGCAGGCCTTGAGCCAGCGCAAATCCACAAACTGGAACCCGGCCTGAACCCGGACACCCCCCTGGCACGGGCGGCTCGCGTGCCAGAGGTGACCGTGGCAACCCCCCGACAGGTCTGCATGAACTGGCGCCAACAGGCGCTGGCCACGGGCGTGCGCTTTGCCATGGGGCACACCGTCCGGACGCTTCAGCCAGGCACCCCGGTGCGGGTGGGCTGGCAGACGGTCGACCAACGTCAGGGCGAGGAGATCTTCGACGCCGCAGTCCTTTGCGGCGGCGGGGCTGGCCTGGCGCTGCCCAGATCACTCGGACTGAAGTCGGGGATCTCACTGATGCGTGGCAGGACCGTCGTCGCCGCGTTGCGCGACCCGCTCCTGGCCCCCAGGGCAGCGATTCTGGATGCCGAACGACAGGTTCTGATCGTCCAGCATGGGCAGCGCCTGCGTGTGGCAGGAGGCTTTGGTCCCGCCAGGGCGCAGGAAGGACCCAGCCCTGCAAATGCCTGGCATCCGCTCTTCCAGACACTGGATGACTGGTTCCCGGGTGTCGCCGACGTGCGAGCCCGACAGGGCACGGTGCAAACCTGGGAAGGTGTGGTGGCCGTCAGCCGTGACGGTCGACCGATGATCGGGGCTACGTCGATGCCGGGTATCTGGATGAACATGGGGCACGGAACACAAGGCTGGGCCCTGGCCCCTGGCAGCGCACGCCTGCTCGAAGAGTTGCTGTCTGGCAAGACTCCTTCTCTGGACCCGAAGCTTTGCGCGGTGGAACGCTGACCCACCGGGTAACCGGGTGCGCAGACGAAAACGTATCATGGCGACTGCCATGCCGAACCTTCGCCAGATGCACCTGCTGCCGGATCCGGAACCCCACCCGCTGTATGGCGTGGCGGCCACGCGGGAGATCGAGTCCGCACTGAGCCAGACGCTGCCCCCGCACGAGCTGATGGCCCGCGCGGGACTCTCCCTGGCACAACTGACCCTGGCGCTGCACCCCCACGCCCGGACCGTGTGGGTGGCCTGTGGCCCGGGAAACAATGGCGGAGACGCCCTGATTGCCGCCTGCCATCTGGCACAGTGGCGCCAGCACAGCGGTGCAGGGCCCGCCGTGGTCATCACCCGTTGCCCGGGCGAGCAGACCCCGCCCGACACACGCTGGGCTCTGGGCAAGGTGCAGGACGCCGGCCTGCCCATCCACGAGGTTCCGCCCGACGAGTGGGATGTCGCGATCGACGGGCTGCTGGGCCTCGGGGTGCGAAGGGCTCCGACCGGACTGCTGGCGACGCATTGGGCGGCCCTTTTTGGTGCCGACCGTCCCGTGCTCTGCGTGGACCTGCCTTCTGGCCTTGATGCAGACACCGGACATTGGTGGAGGCCCGATGGGGTATCGCTGAGGCCCTCGAAAGCATCGAGAAACACACTCACCATGCTGACCGCCAAGCCGGGCCTGTTCACCGCCGACGGACGCGACGCCGCCGGCAGTGTCTGGCTGGCTCCCCTGTGTCAGGATTGGCCATCACCCCTGGCGCAGGACGCCACGCTGGGTGCCCACGACAGCCCCGCGACCGTGCGGCCGCACGCCTCGCACAAAGGTAGTCAGGGCGATGTGGTGGTGATCGGCGGACAAGGGATGCGGGGAACCGGCGTCGGCATGACCGGCGCGGGCGTGCTGGCGGCGCGGACCGCCCTGCTCTCGGGGGCCGGGCGTGTCTTTCTCGGACTGCTGGGCGACGCCGAGAGCAACCCCGGGTGGGATCCCGTGCAACCCGAGGTCATGCTGCGTGCGCCCGAAAAGCTCATCACCCGATCCGTGCTCGATGCGGCCGTCACGGTCTGTGGGTGCGGCGGCGGCGATGCTGTCATCCCGTGGCTGCCACAGATCTTGGACCAGGCCAGGCGCCTGGTGCTCGATGCCGATGCGCTGAATGCACTGGCTGGCGACAACGACGGTATCGTCCAACTGAACGCCCGGGCATCGAAAGGCTGGATCACGGTGCTGACACCGCACCCCCTGGAAGCGGCAAGGATGCTGGGCTGCAGCAGCGCAGACATCCAGAGGGACCGGTTGGCAGCTGCCCGGCGCCTGGCCGCCATCACCGGCTGCATCTGCGTCCTCAAAGGGTCCGGAACGATCGTGGCGGCGCAAGACAGGACACCCGTCATCAACCCGTCCGGCAACCCTTCGCTGGCGACCGCGGGGACTGGCGACGTGCTGGCAGGTCTGATAGGAAGCTACCTGGCGCAGCCGCACCAGGAGGGGGAAATGCCCTTCGACGTGGTGGCGCGTGCCGTGATGCAACACGGCCTGGCGGCTGACCGGATGGTCGCCCGGAAGTCAGCCTGCCCGATCACCGCAGGTGCTCTGGCGCAGGCACTCGGTCATCACTGACCGGCACCGCATCAGGCCAGCAACATCAACCCGACCTGAAGCAGCACGATCAGAAACAGCACGGACAGGTCCACGCCGCCAATCTGGGGCACGAACCGGCGGATGGGCCGCACGATCGGATCACACAGGCGGTGCAGCGTGGACATCAGCGGCGATTGGGGCTGCACCCAGGACATCACCGCGTAGACCAGCAGGATGACCATCAAGCCCTGCAAGGCGACCCTGGCCAGAAGCCTCAGGCCGACCACGACGATCGCCAGCATGGATGTCAGCGGCGAGGCTTCGGCGGGCACCGAAGACACGGCGAGTCCCAACCAGAGTCCTCCATAGGCAAACGCCAGCAACACAGCCGACATGAGGCTGCCCCAGTCGACGCGACCCTGTGCCATCGGTTTCGGCAGCACCCGGCGAACCGGCTGCACCAGCCAGTCGGTGATGGCCATGACAAACCGTCCGGGTTGCGCGGCCATATGGATACGCAGATGGTTCATCCAGGCGCGCAAGAGGGCGGCGCCGATCAGCAGGAAGAAAACCGTTTCGAGCAGGAAGAACAGGATTTGCATGGACAGGCGATGGTGAGTCACGACCCCGCAGGCCGAGGCAGGCGACAGTGTAGAGGCTGACCGCCGATCGCGCCTAGCGACGTGATTTGCGACTCCGGGGCGCCGCGCCGCCCTTGGAGCGCCCGTCCTTGCGAGCCGCCGCCTTGCGCACGGCCCCTTTGAGATCCTGCACGGCGCTGCTCGCCGGCGGCGCGCCCGAACGTTTGCGGCGACCGCTCTTGGAGCCTTCGGTGCCACCGACATCTGCGACCGGTCCGGCAGACTTGTCACGCATGGCGCGCTGAATCACGTCCTCGTCCCCGCGCACCAGCCGGAAATCAATCCGGCGCCCATCCAGATCGACACGACTGACCTGGACCTGAACGCGGGTACCCAGTGCGTAGCGGATGCCTGTGCGTTCGCCACGCAGTTCCTGGCGGGCCTCGTCAAAGCGGAAATACTCGCCGCCAAGCTCGGTGATATGAACCAGACCCTCGACATACATGGCATCGAGGGTGACGAACAGGCCGAAGCTGGTGACTGCCGTGACCAGGCCACTGAACTCTTCGCCGAGATGCTCACGCATGTACTTGCACTTGAGCCAGGCTTCGACATCACGGCTGGCCTCGTCCGCGCGCCTCTCGTTGGCACTGCAATGCAGCCCTGCTGCCTGCCACGCCTGCATCTCGGCGTTGAGCTTGCGAGAGGCGGCAGCCGCTGCCGGAGTGGCGCGACTGGCCAGCCGCTTGCTGAGCTTGGCGTGAGCCTCACCCGGCGTGGGCAAGGCCGGCAACTGATAGCGCTGCTTGAGCAGGATGGCCTTGATGACCCGATGCACCAGCAGGTCGGGGTAGCGGCGGATCGGGCTGGTGAAGTGGGTGTAAGCCTCGAAAGCGAGACCGAAGTGGCCCTGATTCACCGGCGTGTAGATCGCCTGCTGCATGGATCGAAGCAGCATCGTGTGGATCTGCTGCGCGTCGGGACGGTCCTTGGTCGCCTGCGCAATTTGCTGAAACTCCGATGGATGCGGGGTGTCACTGATGCTCTGGGGCACCCCCATCGCCTTGAGGTAGCTGCGCAGGGTCTCCTGTTTCTCGGGCGTTGGCCCCTCGTGCACCCGGAACAGGCCGGCATGCTTGCTCTGGCCGATGAAGTCTGCCGAACAGACGTTGGCCGCCAGCATGGCCTCCTCGATCAGCTTGTGGGCGTCGTTGCGGGTACGGGGAACAATGCGCTCGATCCGTCCGGATTCGTCGCAGACGATCTGCGTCTCCACGGTTTCGAAGTCCACCGCCCCCCGGGCCTGGCGCGCGGCCAGCAAGGCGCGGTAGACGTCGTGCAAATTCAGCAGAGAGGGCACCAGCGCCTTGCGGCCCTGGGCCTCGGGACCGCGGGTGTTCTGCAGGATCGCGGCCACCTCGGTGTAGGTGAACCGCGCGTGGCTGTGCATCACCGCCGGATAGAACTGGTAGGCGTGGATCTCACCCTTGGCGTTGATCAGCATGTCGCAGACCATGCACAAACGATCGACGTCCGGGTTGAGCGAACACAGCCCGTTGGAGAGCTTCTCCGGCAGCATGGGAATCACGCGGCGCGGGAAATACACCGACGTGGCGCGATCGTAGGCATCGATATCGATCGGCGAGCCGGTCTTCACATAGTGGCTCACATCGGCAATCGCCACCAGCAGACGCCAGCCCTTGCCGCGCCCCACCCGGGTCGGCTCGCAGTAGACCGCGTCGTCGAAATCACGTGCATCCTCTCCGTCGATCGTGACCAGTGCCACATCGCGCAGATCCACCCGCTGCCGTAGATCGGCCGCACGCACCGTGTCGGGCAAGGCACGCGCCTCTGCCAGGGCAGCATCGGAAAACTCGTGCGGTACACCGTACTTGCGAACCGCAATCTCGATCTCCATGCCAGGGTCATCAATCTCCCCCAGCACCTCCTTGACGCGGCCCACCGGCTGGCCATAGAGCGCCGGAGGCTCGGTCAGCTCGACCACCACCACCTGGCCGGGCTTGGCCGAGCCCGTGGCGCCTTTGGGGATGAGGACATCCTGGCCATAGCGCTTGTCTTCCGGTGCGACCAGCCAGACCCCGCTTTCCTGCAGCAGGCGACCAATGATCGGGGCGGCGGATCGTTCCAGGATCTCGGTCACACGCCCTTCGGGTCGCCCCTTGCGGTCGACGCGGACGATGCGCGCCTTGACCCTGTCTTTGTGAAGCACGGCCCTCATCTCGTTGGAGGGCAGGTAAATGTCGGGTTGCCCGTCATCGCGGACCACGAAACCGTGCCCGTCACGGTGTCCGGCAACGACGCCTTCGAATTCGGCCAGCAGGCTGTTTTTTTCGTTCACTATTGAATGTTTCTGATTTTTGACGCTATACTAGCGGTTTCCTGAGATGCCCAGGTGGCGGAATTGGTAGACGCACTAGTTTCAGGTACTAGCGCCGAGAGGCGTGGAGGTTCGAGTCCTCTCTTGGGCACCACCATCATAAAGGCTTGCCAGCGGTCACGCGGCAAGCCTTTTCACTTTTTGCGCCATCCACATCAAGGTCGCAACAAGCCACATCCGCCGACGCAGGGCCACGAAAAAAGGCCGCAAGGATGATGTAGAATAGCGGTTTCCTGAGAAGCCCAGGTGGCGGAATTGGTAGACGCACTAGTTTCAGGTACTAGCGCCGAGAGGCGTGGAGGTTCGAGTCCTCTCTTGGGCACCAAAACAATGAAGGCCTGCTGGATCACCAGCAGGCCTTTTTCTTTGTGACGTGGCGTTGAATGACGCGCCCCGCAGGGCCGCGTCACTGGTCCGGATCAGACAGGCATGGCCACCAGGTCATGACCTTCGGCGGCCACAATGCGCGCCTTGGTGAACTCACCCACCTTCAGGGTCTTGCTGATCTTCTGCGGTGGCAGGAGGCGCACCAATCCGTCGATCTCAGGCGCGTCTGCGTAGCTGCGCCCCACCCCACCCTTCTTGCCCATGCCCGGTGCCGAGTCCACCAGCACCTGCATGGTCGCCCCCACGCGGGCACCCAGCTTTTCAACAGACACCGCTTCAGCCACGGCCATGAACCGGGCGCGGCGCTCTTCGCGCACATCATCGGGCACGGCATCCGGCAAGTCATTGGCCGCCGCACCGTCTACCGGCGAGTAGGCAAAACAGCCGGCACGGTCGATCTGCGCCTCCTCGACGAAGTCGAGCAGATGCTGGAACTCGCTCTCGGTCTCGCCGGGGAAACCGGCGATGAACGTGCTGCGGATCACAATCTCCGGACAGATCTCGCGCCAGCGGGCGATCCGCTCCAGGTTGCGCTCACCGCTGGCGGGCCGCTTCATGCGTCGCAGCACGTCGGGGTGGCTGTGCTGCAGCGGGACATCCAGGTAAGGCAGCACCAGACCTTCGGCCATCAGGGGGATGATGTCATCCACATGCGGGTACGGATAGACGTAGTGCAGCCGGACCCAGGCACCGAAGCCCTTGGCCAACTCGCCCAGCTCGCGCACCAGATCGAACATGCGCGTCTTCACCGGCTTGCCGTCCCAAAAGCCCGTGCGGTACTTGACGTCAACGCCGTACGCCGAGGTGTCCTGGCTGACCACCAGCAGTTCCTTGACGCCCGCTTCAAACAGCTTGCGTGCCTCGGACAGAACGTCGCCGACAGACCGGCTGACCAGGTCGCCACGCATGGACGGAATGATGCAGAAGGTGCACCGGTGGTTGCAGCCCTCGCTGATCTTGAGATACGCGTAGTGGCGCGGCGTGAGCTTGATACCCTGCGGCGGCACCAGATCGACGAAGGGATCGTGCGGCTTGGGCAAGTGGCGGTGCACCGCCTCCATCACTTCATGGGTGGCATGCGGACCGGTGACCGCCAGCACGCTGGGATGCACCTGTTGCACCATGTTGCCGCCACCTTCACCCTCACGGGCGCCCAGACAACCGGTGACGATGACCTTCCCGTTCTCGGCCAGCGCTTCACCAATGGTGTCCAGGCTCTCCCTCACCGCATCATCGATGAAGCCACAGGTGTTGACGATCACCAGATCGGCACCGGCGAAGGTCTTGGATGTCTGGTAGCCCTCGGCGCTGAGTTGCGTCAGGATCAGTTCGGAGTCGGTCAGCGCCTTGGGGCATCCCAGGCTGACAAAACCGACCTTGGGCACGGAGGCGCCCGCGGGGACAGAAATATCGCTCATGGGGCAGGATTGTCTCAGACCCGCCCGGCAAGAGCCAGCGAGAGACGCTGGTCAGCGCTTGAGCCCGAAGGCAGACAGCATCTGTTCGCTGTTCTTCTGCATCTGTTCCTGCATCTGGGTGAAGGCGCTGCGCGACTGCTCCAGGTAGGTACCCATCATGCCCTGCATCATGGGCGACTGGACGTTCATGAACTGCTTCCAGACTTCCGGGTTGAGCCCCTTGGACTGCTCGGCCATTTTCTGCTGCAGGTCCATGAAGATCTGGACATTCTTCTCCAGGTAGGACCCCATGAAATCCTGCATGGCGTGGCCGTAGAAACGGATGATGTTGGCCAGCACCTGCTCGGTGAAGATGGGTACGCCAGCCGTTTCCTCTTCCAGGATGATCTGCAGAAGGATGCTGCGCGTCAGGTCATCGTTGGTCTTGGCATCCCGCACCACGAATGGCTCGTTGTCCATGACCAGGGACTTGACCTCGGCCAAAGTGATGTAGGAAGACGTGTCGGTGTCGTAGAGACGGCGATTGGGGTACTTCTTGATGACCCTCACGCCACCCTTGGAGGCATTGCTGTCGTCGGTGGCCTTGCTTTTGTGCACAGTGGACTTTCGCGAAGTTCTTACGGACCCCATACCGGGGTGGGCATGGGCCACATTCTAGAAAGTCCCACCGTGCACTGCAGCATGGGTTTTCCCTTGGGGCTGCACAGGGACCATCAAAGCAAAAGCCCCTTGCAGGCAAACCGTGCAAGGGGCTGGATTTGGTAGGCGCGATTGGATTCGAACCAACGACCCCCACCATGTCAAGGTGGTGCTCTAACCAACTGAGCTACGCGCCTTCGTAATCAACGAAGACCACAAGTATAGCATCATTTTCTGCGCACCGCACGCACGCCGGCCACATCGCTGAGCACCGACATGGCACGCGCGACCTGCCGCGCATCACTCACCTCGATGGTGAATGTCATCCAGGCGATGCCCTTGACCGACTGGGTCTGCACCCCGATGACATTCATCTTCTCGCGGGCGAACACATCCGAGATGTCACGCAGCAGGCCCTGCCGGTCCACCGCCTCGACCGCCACATCCACCGGGTAGACCGGGGGTTTGCCGTCGCGGGCCCCCGCGACCTGCCCACCCCACTGCACATCAATCACGCGGTCGGGGTTCTTGCGCTGAAGGTGCGCGAAATCGGTGCAATCGCTTCGGTGGATGCTGACGCCTTTGCCTCGCGTCACAAAGCCTCGAATGTCATCGGGTGGCGCCGGTTTGCAGCAACGGGCGAGCTGCGTCATGAGGGAATCGACACCCACGACCAGCACACCGCCGGGAGACGACGCGCCCTGCTTGCGCGGTTTGCGCAGCAGCACCTCGGGCTCGGTTGATCCCGCCTGCTCGGAGGGACGCAGAGCCGTTTCAATCGCACGCAGGGACAGTTCGTCCTTGCCCACCTGCTCGAACAGCTCCTGCGCGGACGACAGTCCCACCAGACTGGCCAGTTCGTCGTGCCGCAACGATGTCCTGCCCTCGCGCTGCAGAAGCTTTTCGACCGCCTCCCGTCCCCGGGCCACCGTCTCCTCCAGGGCCAGGGCGTTGAACCAGGCGCGCACCTTGCTTTTGGCCCGGTGACCCACCAGGTAGCCCAGTTCGGGGTTGAGCCAGTCTCGGGAGGGCCCGCCCTCCTTCGCGGCGATGATCTCGATGGTCTGCCCGTTCTGCAGCGGCGTGTTGAGCGTGACCATATTGCCGTCGACTCGCGCGCCCCGACAACGGTGCCCCAGGTTGGTGTGGACCGAATAGGCAAAGTCCACGGGCGTGGCCCCCTGCGGCAACTCGACGATGGCCGCATCAGGCGTGAGCACATAGATCCGATCCTCGAACAGCCCCTGGGCACTGCCGCTGAGATCGCGTTCCCACGCGAGCAGTTGCCGAAGCACGGCGATCTTGGCGTCGTACTCCGAGCTGGCCGACACGCCGGCGTAGCCCTTGGTGCCCGCCTCCTTGTAGGCCCAGTGCGCGGCGACACCATGTTCGGCGTGATCGTGCATGGCCTGGGTACGGATCTGGATCTCGAACGCCCTGCCCTGTTCATCGCGCACCACGGTATGCAGCGACTGGTAGCCATTGGGCTTGGGTTTGGCAATGTAGTCGTCGAACTCCTCGGGCACGGGTACGAAACGCGAGTGCACATGGGAAAGCACCGCGTAACAGTCCTCGATGCGGGGAACCACCACGCGCAGGGCACGGATGTCGAAGACCTGGTCGAAGCCCAGCGACTTGCCGCGCATCTTCTTGACGATGCTGTAGATGTGCTTGGGCCTGCCCTGGACCGAGGCATCGATGCCTTGCGCCTGCAAGGCCTGAGCCAGCTCCAGGCGGACCTGCTCGACGTGCTGTTCGCGCTCGACCCGCTTTTCGTCCAGCAGCCGGGCCACGTCCTTGTAGGTCTGCGGCTCCAGAAAGCGGAATGCCAGGTCCTCCATCTCCCACTTGATCTGCCAGATACCCAGCCGGTTGGCCAGGGGAGCAAACACATGCAGCGATTCACTGGCCACCTGCACGCCCGGATCGCCCTTGGTCCCGGCGTAGTACCGCAACGTCTGCAGCCGGGAAGCCAGCCGCAGCATGACCACCCGCAGGTCGCGGGAGAACGCCAGCAGCATCTTGCGCACATTCTCCGTCTGGCTGGCCGCCAGCTCGGACACCGGCTGCTTGCCCGGAGAGGTCACCGTCAAGGCCTGGTCTTGCGCCACCTGCCGTTCCTCGGCCTTCTTGGCCTGCGCCTGCGCCGCCTTGATGCGGGCCTGGTGTTGCAACTGCACCAGCTTGGTGGTTTCCAGGGCCAGCGCGGCGTAGTTCTCACCGAAAGCCTTGGCAATCACCTCCTGCGGCCGGTTCAGGTGCTGGCAGGCATAGACCAGGTAGGACGCGGCTTGCATGGCCTCGGAACCTCCGATGCCACGCAGGATGTCGGCCACCGCATCCGCGTGAGCCAGGATGTTCTCGCCCGTGTCCAGGGACTCGCAAGCCAGCAGCGGTTCGGCAAACGCCCGCGCACGGGCCAGCGCCTGGTGGTCGTTGGGCAGGCTGCCGGCGGTGGCCGCCACGATGGCGGACGTGCCCTCAGCGCCTGGGGGGGCGTGCGCCGACGGCAAGTCGGCTCGCACGAATTCGTTGCTGATCGATTTCATGGGTATCTGTCAGGGATTCAATCCAGCAGGAAATGCCGGACGACATCGGTCTGTTCGTCATTCACCAGCGTGGGGGCATGGCCCACACCGGCAAACTCCACCAGTCTGGCCCGGGGGCCACGTGCGGTCATCTGGGAGGCGGTCTCCATCGACAGCAAATCGGATTGGGCGCCCCGCAAGAGCAAGGTGGATGCGGTGATCTGGTCGTACAGGGTCCACAGCAAGGCCTCGCCCTGGGCTGCGGCCTGCCGGGCGGCCGCTTCGTCCTGGCTCACCAGCGCCCGCACAGGCAGGGCGATGGCCGGGTCATAGTGCAACCACCAGCGTCCTTCACGCTGGCGCAGCATGGGGCGGGACAGGGCCTGCCACTGCTCGTCGGTGTGGGGACCGAATCCAGATGAGATGGAAGCCAGGTAATCCATCGCTTCCCGCTCGGTGGCGAACGAGGGATTGGCGCCCAGGTAGCCGGCGATCCGCTGCAGCGCCTCCCAGCGGATGGCTGGACCCACGTCATTGAGCACCAGGCGACGCAAGCCGATGTTCGGCTGGGCGGCCAGGGCCATGCCAATGAGTCCGCCCATGCTGGTACCCACCCAGTCGATGTTCGCCTGGGGGTGGCGCTGCCGCAGATGGGCGAGCAATTGCGCCATGTCGGCGGCGTAGGTAGGCACCTGATAGGCCATCGGATCGGCCAGCCAGTCGCTCATGCCCCGGCCCGCGACGTCGACGGCCACGACCCTTGCCTGGCCTGCGATCGATCGGGCCAGGCTGTCGAAGTCACGCCCCTGGCGCGACAGGCCATGGACGCAGATCACGATGTGGTCATCGCGATCCGATGACCAGTCCCACCAGGCCAGGCGGCGCCCACCTCCGCCCAGCGCTCCTGGCCCGGACACGGTCAGGTGATTCAACCGGGGCTCCCTGTCCAGCCGCTGCATGTGGTGACTCCGTGATAATGATTCGGTTGCTGTTCAACCTATCGTAATGGAACTGGAGATTACCGATGCTCAAGAACAAGACCGCCCTCGTCACCGGGTCCACCAGTGGCATCGGCCTGGGCATTGCCAAAGCCCTGGCGCGTCAGGGCGTCAACATCATCCTCAACGGGTTTGGTGATGCGGATTCCCCCAAGGCGGAGATTGCCGCGCTTGGGGTCAAGGTCGACTACCACGGTGCCGACATGAGCAAGCCCTCGGACATCGAGGACATGATGAAGTTCGCGGCCGATCGTTTCGGGCGGGTGGATATCCTGGTGAACAACGCCGGCATCCAGCATGTGGCCCGGATCGAGGACTTTCCCGTGGAGCGCTGGGACGCAGTGCTGGCCATCAACCTGACCAGCGCGTTCCACACCACCCGGCTGGCGCTGCCAGCCATGCGCGCCGCCAACTGGGGCAGGATCATCAACGTGGCCTCGGTCCATGGCCTGGTGGCGTCGGCTGAGAAGTCGGCCTATGTGGCGGCCAAGCACGGCATCGTGGGTCTGACCAAGGTCACAGCCCTGGAAAACGCCACCACTGGCGTGACCTGCAACGCGATCTGCCCGGGCTGGGTGCTCACGCCCCTGGTGCAGAAACAGGTGGACGCCAAGGCCGCCGCGCTGGGCCTGAGCAATGAGGAAGCCACCAAGTTGCTGCTGGGGGAGAAGGAGCCATCGATGCAGTTCACCACGCCGGACGAGTTGGGCGAACTGGCCGTCTTCTTCTGCTCACCCGCCGGCAACAACGTGCGTGGCGTGGCGTGGAACATGGACGGTGGCTGGGCCGCGCAGTAAGCCCGAACCCGGATCGTCCGTCCTGGGCAGTTCACCGCAGGTTGATGCTGCCGCTCACCGTCACCTGCACCGTGGCCTTGCCGGCCTCCACCGGCACGGCCGCGTCGGCCTCCATGGCCTTCTCGGCGCGCGCCATCATCATCACAGGCCTGGGTTGTCCGTGGCCACCATCCACACTGCTCACGGAAACCTGGCGCAAGGAGTAGCCGGCGAAACCGAAGGCCTTGGCGATCTCATCGGCCTTGCCGCGGAACTGGGTGATCGCCTCTCGCTGAACATCGGATTCCAGTTGCTGCCTCGCCTGGCGCGACAGGGAAAAACTGCTGCCACTGACCACCAACGGCGCCAGACTGGCTGCGGTCCGGGAAATCAGACCAAAGTCGCGCCCTTCGAGCACCAGTTCGGCCTGGCCCTGCCATCCGGTGATGCGGCCATTGTTGCCATATCGCGGATGCAGCGCGAACTGGCCGGTCCGGACCTCCATGGACTGCGGTTTGGCCTTGGCGCGCGCCGCCTCCAGCGAGGCATCCAGGGCCGCACGGATCTGGGCCTGCACCTGCCCGGGGTCCGCCCCCTCCCTGGTCACAGCCAGTTGCATGGTCAGCCAGTCCTGCGGCACCTCGCGAACCGCAGATGCATTCAGATGAACCACCTGCCCAGATTCGGACGTGGCCAGCGCCTCTTGAGCCAGCACCGGGTTCGCCAACACGAGGCCAGCCGTGAGCACAGCGCCACCCACCGCCGACCAGGCCGATCGGCGTTTTGACCATTTCAGCATCATCTCAGGGAATCCTCTTGGGCACGGCTGCGCAACATGTCGCGCATCTTGCGCCGCTCATCGTCGGACAACCGGTACGGTGCCGCCTCCGCCGAGGGCGTGTCGGCCCATGGCTGCCGAAGGCTCTCGCGCAAGCGGCGCCCCGGCGCTTCCTGGGACAGCGGCATGGGCACCATCACCGAATTGAGCGCCTGACCAGCGGGCGGCAGCGAAACGATGGCCGGCGAAGGTACAGCACCCGGCGACCGATCACTGGCCCAACCGGACAACGGAAGGGCCAGGGCAAGTCCTGCGGCAATGGCGGTCAGCTTCATCATGGCTCAAGTATGCGGATCTGGAGGATTGTGTGATGAGCGTCCGGTAAACGGATCAAGGCCAGGGGCAACATGTGTAACATGCTGTCAGCGGAAGAAAAAACAAGCCGCGACAAGGACTTGCAGCTGCCACAATCGGGTTTGTTACATTTTTGGAGAGTTGCTGCCATGCCACAAGCCACGCCCCGCCCCAACAAGATCCTGGTTGTCGACGACGATGTGCGCATCCGTGACCTTCTGCGCCGTTATCTGATGCAGGAAGGTTTCGAGGTGATGCTGGCGGAGGATGGCAAGGCCCTGAACCGGGTGCTGCAGCGCGAATCCGTGGACCTGATTGTGCTGGATCTGATGATGCCCGGCGAAGACGGTCTGTCCATCTGTCGTCGCCTGCGCGCCAACGGCGACCGAACCCCGATCATCATGCTCACCGCCAAGAGCGAGGATGTGGACCGCATTGTGGGCCTGGAGGTGGGTGCCGATGACTACCTGGGCAAACCCTTCAACCCGCGTGAACTGCTGGCCCGCATCCACGCCGTGCTGCGCCGCCGCCCGCCGGCAGAGGTGCCGGGCGCTCCCTCGCAAGAGGCCGAAACGGTCAGGTTCGGCCCCTTCGAGTTCGACCTGAGCCTGCGCACCCTGCGCAAGGATGGTCAGGACCTGCCGCTGACCACGGGCGAATTTGCCATGCTCAAGGCACTGGTTCGTCACCCGCGTCAGCCGCTTTCCCGCGAAAAGCTGGCGCAACTGGCCCGCGGCCGGGAGTTCGAGCCGTTCGACCGGAGCCTGGATGTGCAGGTCTCCCGCCTGCGCAAGCTGATCGAGGAGGATGCCTCCTCTCCACGCTACCTGCAGACCGTCTGGGGCGTGGGCTACGTATTTGTGCCGGACGGTAACGCCTGATGGTCGAAGAGTCCCAGGTCGCGTTCGAAACCGCGCCCACGCCGCTGGAGACCGCGCCAGCACCCCTGGAGGTTCGCCCCCCCAGGGAGGTGAGCCTGTTCTGGCGCACGTTCTTCCTGCTGGCGATGCTGCTGCTGGGCTGTTTCGTGGCCTGGCTGCAAACCTTCCGGGCGCTGGAGTTCGAACCCCGGGTCCTTCAGAGTGCCCAGCAGATTGCCTCGCTGGTCAACCTCAGCCGGGCCGCCCTGGTGCACTCGGACTCGATCGCCCGCGTGTCTCTGGTCAAGACGCTGGCCGACGAGGAGGACGTGCGGATTGCGCCCCGGGAACCGTCGGATACCTATCTGTCCTATGACACCGATTCCCTCACGCGCAGTGTGAGCCAGCGCCTGAAAGCAAGGCTGGGTGAGGACACCATCGTGGCGCGCGAAGTCAATGGCACGCCGGGTTTGTGGGTCGGCTTCACCATTGATGGTGACCCCTACTGGCTGCTGACCGATCCGTCGCGCCTGGGCATCGTGACCGGCAAGACCTGGCTGATCTGGCTGGCCACCGGTGCAGGCCTGTCGCTGGCGGGCGCCGCCATCATTGCCCGCCTCATCAACAACCCGCTCAAGAAGCTGTCGTTCGCGGCCAGCCGGGTGCGTGAGGGCGACTTCAGCTCAAGCAAGCTGAACGAAACCGTGGCCACCAGCGAGATCCGCGAGGTGAACATCGGCTTCAACCGGATGGCCCAGCGCCTGTCCAAGATCGAACAGGACCGCGCACTGATGCTGGCGGGCATCTCGCACGATCTGCGCACGCCCCTGGCCCGACTGCGCCTGGAAACCGAAATGAGCGTGGACGATCCCCAGGCGCGCGAGCACATGGCGGCGGATATCGACCAGGTGAACGCCATCATCGATAAATTCCTGGACTACGCCCGGCCGGACCAGATCAAGTCCGAGTCGGTGAACCTGAACCAGGTGGTGGATGCGGCCATCTTCTCGCTGGGCAACGACCCGAACCTGGCGGTCACCACAAGGATTCCGCCAGACACCATGGTCATGGGCGATGCGGTTGAACTCCAGCGCATCTTCACCAACCTGATGGAGAACGCGCAACGCTACGGCCGGGAACCGATCACTGGTGTCTGCCGGGTGGAGATTGCTGCCAAGGCCAAGGACAACTGGATCCTGGTCAAGCTGCGCGACCACGGCAAAGGTGTGCCGCCCGAATTGCTGCCCCAATTGACGCAGCCGTTCTTTCGCGGTGATGCATCGCGCAGTTCGGCCAAGGGAACCGGTCTGGGGCTGGCCATCGTGGAGCGCGCCGTTCAGCGACTGGGGGGCAGGTTTGCCCTGGCCAACAGCAGCACCGGCGGGCTGGCCGCACACATGAAGCTTCGCAAGGCGCGCCCGGACAAAGCGGGCGATCGGCAGGACCCGGAAGAAATGCCGGCCCAGACCACCTGAGCCCAAGGCAGGGTTGGGTTCAGGCTCGCAAGGCCAGCAGGACCACCGCGCGCGCCTCGATCGACAGACCCTGCCCGACCGGACCGAGCCGTTCCGCGGTCTTGGCCTTGACGTTGACCATGGCCGGCGCGACGCCCAGCACCTGCGCGATGCGCGCCACCATGCCGGGAATGTGTGGGGCGAGCTTGGGTGCCTGCGCAGTCACGGTCGAATCGACGTTGCCAATCTCGAAGCCCGCTTCGCGTACGCGGCGCGCGGCCTCGGCCAGCAGCACAGCCGAGTCGGCACCCCGAAAGCGCTCGTCGGTATCCGGAAAATGCCGCCCGATGTCTCCGAGTCCGGCTGCTCCCAGCATGGCATCGGTGATGGCATGCAGCAGCACATCGGCGTCCGAGTGGCCGAGCAGCCCCATGTGATGTGGAATGTGGACTCCCCCGATGACGAGTGGACGACCCGGCACCAGGGCGTGGACATCCCAGCCCTCGCCAATGCGCAGGGGAAAGACGGCAGTGGTCATGTACGGCTCCGGAGGATGGCTTCGGCCAAGGCGAAGTCTTCGGGATAGGTCACTTTGAAATTGGCCGCACTGCCCGGCACCAGACGGGGTGCGTGCCCGGCCAGCTCCATGGCACTGGCTTCGTCGGTGATGCCGGAAAAGCCGGTGGCGGCATGTGCCTGCAGCGCCTGGCGCAAGGCACCGATGCGGAACATCTGTGGGGTCTGGGCCAGCCATTTGTCGCTGCGATCGACCGTGGCCGACACCCGGCCATCGATCGAGGCCTTGAGGGTATCCGGCAAAGGCAAGGCCAGGAGACCACCGACCGGGTCGTCCAGGCACGCATCAAGCAAGGCATCGATCTGGCGCGGCGTGATCAGGCAACGGGCAGCGTCATGGACCAGTACCCAGTCCTGCGGACTTGCCCCCTGTGCCAGTAGGTGCGTCAGCCCGTTGAAGACCGACTCGGCACGTGAAGCGCCACCCACGTGCGCCAGGGCGATGTGCGAGTCATCCACGGCCAGAAACCGGTCGCCAGGCGCCAGCACCACCAGCACCAAGTCGATGCGCGAACAGGCCCGAAAGGCACCCAGGGTGTGCAGGACCAGCGGCACGTCGAGCAGTGGCTGGTATTGCTTGGGCAGAAGGGATCCGGCCCGGGATCCCGTCCCGGCGCAGGGAATCAGCGCATGGCAGCGTGTGGTGGGACGGGTGGCAATGTCGGAGTGATCGGTCATGGTATGACCCGCATTCTAAAATCTTGATACTCACCCCCCGCCCACGACGGACGGGGGGTTTTCGTCATTCACGCACGCACCCATGGACCTGCCCAAGCTGATCCCCGGCAAACGTTTCGCCCTGCCCCGCCCCGCCGGCGCCGCCGACGCCCTGCTGCTGGCGCGCCTGGCACGCCGCGAAAAGGATGCCGGCCGTTCCACTGCCATCGTGACCGCAGACGCCACCGATGCGCAGCGCCTGCTGGACGAAATGGCGTTTTTTGCGCCGGAGCTGCGCTGTGCACTGTTTCCGGATTGGGAGACGCTGCCCTACGACAGCTTCTCGCCGCACCAGGACCTGATCAGCGAGCGTCTGGCCACCCTGTGGCGCATCCAGCAGCACGACAAGGAGACCGGGGCCGATGTGGTGCTGGTGCCGGCCACCACCGCGCTGTACCGGCTGGCACCGCCCTCCTTCCTGGCGGGCTACACCTTTCATTTCAAGGTCAAGCAGAAACTCGACGAGGCCAAGCTCAAGGGGCAGCTGACCCTGGCGGGATACAACCACGTCACGCAGGTCGTCAGCCCTGGCGAATACGCGGTGCGCGGGGGTCTGATCGACCTCTTCCCCATGGGCTCGCCCGTGCCCTACCGCGTCGACCTGTTCGATGACGAGATTGACAGCATCCGGACCTTCGACCCCGACAGCCAGCGAAGCCTTTACCCCGTACCCGAGGTCCGGCTGCTGCCCGGCCGTGAGTTCCCCATGGACGAAGCGGCCCGAGCGCGCTTTCGCAGCCGCTGGCGCGAACTGCTGGAAGGCGACCCGACCAAGAGCCGCATCTACAAGGACATGGGCAACGGCGTCGCCACCGCCGGTATCGAGTACTACCTGCCCCTGTTCTTTGACGAGACGGCCACCGTCTTCGACTACCTGGGCGGGCAGGCCACCGTGGTGCTGCACGGCGATCTGGAGCCGGCCTTCCAGCGCTTCTGGCAGGACACGCAGGACCGCTACCGGGTGATCAAGGGCGATCCCGAACGTCCGGCCCTGCCGCCCGAGAGCCTGTTCCTGTCGGCCGAGCAGTTCTATGCACTGGCCAACACCCACGCGCAGCTGGCCGTGCGGCCAGCGGTCGAAGACATCGCCGACAACGCTTTTGCACAGAAGCTGCCCGACCTGACGGTGGTACGGGGCGCCGAGGACCCGCTGGCACGGCTGCAGGCGCACCTGCGCCAGAGCCCTCACCGCTTGCTGCTGCTGGCCGAGAGCGATGGCCGCCGCGAGAGCCTGCTGGACTTCCTGCGTGCCAGCGGTCTGAACCCGCCAGTGTTCGACTCGCTCGGCGATTTCCTGGGCAGCGAGGAAAAGGTCGGCATGGCGACGGCTGCGCTGACCAGCGGATTTGCCTGGCAGGAAGAAGCGGTCGATCTGGTCACCGAGACCGAGCTGTTTGCTGCCGGACCCACCACCCGCCGACGCAAGAAGCAGGAACAGGTCAGCGATGTCGATGCGCTGATCAAGGACCTGAGCGAGCTCAACGTGGGCGACCCGGTGGTGCACACCCAGCATGGCATCGGCCGATACCGGGGCCTGGTGAACCTGGACATGGGGGAAAAGAATCCGGACGGCAGCCCTCTGCTGCAGGAGTTCCTGCACCTGGAGTACGCCGACAAGGCGGTGCTGTATGTGCCGGTAAGCCAGCTGCAACTGATCGGGCGATACACCGGCGTGAGTGCGGACGAGGCGCCACTGCACAAGCTGGGCAGCGGCCAGTGGGAGAAGGCCAAGCGCAAGGCGGCGGAGCAGGTCCGCGATGCCGCGGCCGAGCTGCTGAACATCTATGCACGCCGCGCGGCACGACAGGGCCATGCCTTCCGCTTCAGTGCCCAGGACTACGAGCAGTTTGCGAACGACTTCGGCTTTGAGGAAACCGCGGACCAGAAGGCCGCGATCCACGCGGTCATCCAGGACATGATCAGCCCCCAGCCCATGGACCGCCTGGTCTGCGGCGACGTGGGTTTCGGCAAGACCGAGGTCGCTCTGCGCGCCGCGTTTGTCGCGGTCACCGGGGGCAAGCAGGTGGCGTTTCTGGCGCCGACCACGCTGCTGGCCGAACAGCACTACCAGACCCTGGTCGACCGCTTCGCCAAGTGGCCGGTGAAGGTCGCCGAGATGAGCCGCTTCCGCTCGCAGAAGGAGATCACGGCCGCCATGAAGGGCATCAGCGATGGCAGCGTGGACATCGTGGTCGGCACGCACAAGCTGCTGTCCGAGAAGACCCAGTTCAAGAACCTGGGCCTGCTGATCATCGACGAGGAACACCGCTTTGGCGTGCGCCACAAGGAAGCGATGAAGCAGTTGCGTGCCGAGGTGGATGTGCTCACCCTGACCGCCACCCCCATCCCGCGAACCCTGGGCATGGCGCTGGAAGGGCTGCGTGACCTGTCGGTCATCGCCACCGCACCGCAGCGCCGGCTGGCCATCAAGACCTTTGTGCGCAACGAGGGCAACGGCGTGATCCGCGAGGCGGTGCTGCGCGAGCTCAAGCGCGGGGGGCAGGTCTATTTCCTGCACAACGAGGTGGAGACCATGGAGAACCGCCGGCAGGCGCTGGAGAAGCTGCTGCCCGAGGCGCGCATTGGTGTGGCCCACGGCCAGATGCCCGAGCGCGAACTGGAGCGGGTAATGCGCGACTTTGTGGCCCAGCGCTTCAACCTGCTGCTGTGTTCGACCATCATCGAAACCGGCATTGACGTGCCGACAGCCAACACCATCGTGATGGCCCGGGCCGACAAATTCGGTCTGGCCCAGCTGCACCAGCTGCGCGGCCGCGTGGGGCGCAGCCATCACCAGGCCTACGCCTACCTGCTGGTACCCGAGATCGAGGGCCTGACCAAGCAGGCGGCCCAGCGGCTGGACGCGATCCAGCAGATGGAAGAACTGGGCAGCGGCTTCTACCTGGCCATGCACGACCTGGAAATTCGCGGTGCCGGCGAGGTACTGGGCGAAAACCAGAGCGGCAACATGCTGGAAGTGGGCTTCCAGCTTTACAACGAAATGTTGTCCGAGGCGGTGAAGTCGCTCAAGGCCGGGCGTGAACCGGACCTGCTGTCCCCCCTGTCGGTGACGACCGACATCAACCTGCATTCGCCGGCCCTGCTGCCCAATGACTACTGCGGCGACGTGCACCTGCGCCTGTCTTTCTACAAGAAGCTGGCCACCGCGAAGACCACCGACCAGGTGGACAGCCTGCTGGAGGAGATCGTGGACCGCTTCGGCAAGTTGCCGCCGCAGGCGCAGACGCTGATCGACGTGCACCGGTTGCGGGTGATCTCGCAACCCTACGGCGTGGTCAAGGTGGATGCCGCACCGGGGGTCATCAACATCAGCTTCCGCCCCAACCCGCCGGTGGAGCCCATGCGCATCATCGAGCTGATCCAGAAAAACAAGCACATCAAGCTGGCGGGCAACGAGAAGTTGCGCATCGAACGCGCCCTGCCCGATGTGAAGGACCGGGTGCAGATGGTGCGGGATGTGCTCAAGGCGCTGGGACAGCCCATCCGGACGGAGCCAACCGCAGCCACCTCTTGATCTGCATCAAAAAGAGGAGCAGTAGGACAGCGCGTTCACGTGCCGTTCACGTTCGGGTGACGAAACTTCATGTCAGGTCCGCAGCATAGCGGCATCGACACAGAAGGAGCAGAAACCATGAACCTGAACCCCCACCGCCCCTGGATCACCCCGCTGGTGATCGGTGCTTTCCTGATCAGTGCCGTCACGGGTGTGCTGATGTTCTTCCATCTGGACAGCGGCCTGAACAAGACGGTGCACGAGTGGCTGAGCTGGGCCATGGTGATCGGCGTCGGCCTGCACGTGCTGCTCAATGTCACGGCGTTCAAGCGCTACTTCACCCAGACGACTGGCCGCTGGGTGATGGGATCCATGGCCTTGATCCTGGCACTGAGCTTCATTCCCGCAGGGGGCAGTGGCGGCGAACCCGGGTTCGCACCGCCGGTGCGGGCGCTGGCACAGGCGCCCATCACCGTACTGGCCCAGGTGGCCGGCACGAGCACCGAGGAGGTGAAAGCCAGGCTGCAGGCGGCGGGCTTAACCGCCACCAGCGACAGCCAGTCGGTCGCCGACCTGGTGGGAGGCGACCTGCGCAAGCAGGTGGGTGCACTGAGCCAGGTGGTGGCCACACCTGCGCAGCACTGAAAGCCCCTCAGCGCGATGCTGCCAGACTGGCTTGCGCTGCGGGAAGGCGTGCGGCATCGGTCTGCCCCTGCGCCCTCACCTGCGCCAGCCAACTCTCCCGTTGCGCGGCGCTGGACTTGTGCACCGGGCCGATGCGGGTCATGTCCACCGGCTTGAGTCCGCAGAACTTCAGGGTGCTTCGCACCAGCGAATTGGCGGTGGGGTCGCCCTGGATGAAACGGAGATAGAAGCCCGGCGAATCGGTGGTCATGATGACCCGGGCGCTGCGCCCGGCCAGCAGCCCCTCGGGCATGCCGTTGGGTTTGTAGCGGAAGGCCCAGCCCCGCTCCAGAGTGCGATCGAAGAAGCCCTTGAGCAAGGCCGGCATGGAGCCCCACCAGACCGGGGTGACAACCACCAGGCGCCTGGCGCCGGCGATCAGGGATTGGGCACGCTGCAGATCTGGCTCCAGGGACTGGTGCTCGTGATAGCCCACCCGCAGAATGGGGTCAAAGTGCAGGTCGCGCAGCGCCAGCACCTCCACCCTGGCCCCGCCAGCCCTCAGCCCTTCGGCGTGGCTTTGCGCCAGCGCCGCACACAGGGATGAGGGATCGGGGTGGCCGTCAATGATGAGCACATCCGCCATGACACACCTGCCTTTCCGTTATCTTTACATTGTCAACATCGAAAACTGGAGTCTCCGCTAGAATCTTTCCTGTGTCAAGATCCGCTGCACCACCACGTCCCTACCACCACGGCAACCTGCGTCAGGCCCTTCTGGAGGCGGCCATGGGCATGCTGACCGACACACCCGCATCGCAGTTGAGCCTGCGGGAAGTGGCCCGGGCTGCCCAGGTCAGCCACACGGCGCCCTACCACTACTTCACGGATCGGCAAGGTCTGATCCGGGCTGTCGGCGTGGAGGCCATGCGACGCCTGCTTCAGGCGCAATGCGCGGCGGCTCAGGCACAGGACGCGCCGCGCGAGCGTCTGCTGGCGCTGGGCCATGCCTATGTGCGCTTCGCCGCGAACGAACCCCATGCCTTTGCATTGGTGTTCGACCCCCAGTACTGCCAGCCCGGCGCCCCCGCGGAGGACATGGCCCCGCTGATTGCCGACAACGAAGCCCTGTTGGCCCGTTGCGTGCAAGAGGCACAGCAGGTTGGCGCGCTGCCGCCTGGCGACCCGGAACCGATCGCTACCGCCTTGTGGGGCACGGTGCACGGCCTGGCCCAGCTGGTGATGGCCGGTCATGTCCCCCTGCTGCAAGCCGAGGCCGCACTGGGTGCCTTGCTGCCGCCGCCAGTGCATCCGCAATAATCGCGGGATGACTTCCGCCACCGAATTTGCACCCGGCCTCGTGGTCCAGGGTTTCACGCCCCCCCTGCGCCTGCAGGATTTCAAACTGATCGCCTTCGACATGGACTCGACGCTCATCAGCATCGAGTGCGTGGACGAGATCGCCGATGCCGTGGGTCGCAAGGACGAAGTGGCTGCGATCACCGAGGCCGCCATGCGTGGCGAGATCGCCGACTACAAGGAAAGCCTTCGCCGCCGCGTGGCCCTGCTCAGAGGGGTTACTGTGGCCGACATGGAGCAGGTGTACGTCGAGCGCATGCGCATCAATCCTGGCGCGGCTGAGCTGATCCGCGCCTGCAAGACCGCCGGTCTGAAGGTCTTGCTGGTGTCTGGCGGTTTCACGTTCTTTGCGCATCGCGTGCGGGACACGCTGGGCATCGACTTCGTGCGCGCCAACGTGCTGGAGGTCAGGAGCGGCCCCAACTGCGGTGAGCTGACTGGCCACATGGTCGACCAGCCCTGGGGGGACATCTGCGATGGCGCCGAGAAGCGCCGAACCCTGCTGGAAGTGGCATCGCTGCTGGGTATCGAGCCTTCGCAGTGCATCGCCATGGGCGATGGCGCCAACGACCTGCCCATGATGGGTGCGGCAGGCCTGTCGGTGGCCTATCACGCCAAGCCCAAGGTGCGTGCCCAGGCCATGGTGGCCATCAACGAAGGTGGGCTGGATCGCCTGCTGGAAGTGCTGCGCTGAGTTTTCACCAAGCCCCAGCATCTGGCAAGGCGCCCGATGACGGACACCGGAACCTGCCATGACGTTTGAATCCCTGGGGCTGTCGCCCTCTTTGGCCACTGCCGCCGCCACGCTGGGCATCAAGAACCCCAACGACATCCAGCGTGAAGCGCTCCCGGTGGCGCTGCGCGGTGACGACCTGCTGGCCACGGCACGCACCGGCAGCGGCAAGACCGCCGCCTATGCCCTTCCCCTGCTGCAACAGCTGCTCCACCGGCCCCCGCCCAGGGGCCCCCGTCGCACAGCAGCCCTGGTGGTGGTGCCCACGCGTGAACTGGCTCATCAGGTGGGCGAGCTGCTCGATGCACTCAAGCGCGCGCTGCCCCACCCGCCACGCGTGGTGGTGGCGGCTGGCGGCGTATCGATCAACCCCCAGATGATGGCCCTGCGTGGAGGGGCGGATCTGGTGGTGGCCACGCCGGGGCGTCTGCTGGACCTGGTGCGGCACAACGCCCTGCGCCTGGATGCGGTGGCCCATGTGGTGCTGGATGAAGCCGACCGTCTGCTGGACCTGGGTTTTGCCGACGAGCTGCGTGAGGTCATGGGCTTGCTGCCCGCCCAGCGGCAGACCCTGATGTTCTCCGCCACCTTCCCGCCAGCCCTCCAACACCTGGCCACCACGATGATGCGCTCACCGGTGCAGGTCGCCATGAATGAATCGGAAAGCGAGACCGATGAGCCCATCCGGCAGCGCGCCATTCTGGTCGATGGCGTCCGGCGGGCTGTGTTGTTGCGTCACCTGATGACACAGGAGCGATGGCCGCAGGTGCTTGTCTTTGTCGCCACCCAGTACGCTGCCGATCATCTGGCCCGCAAGCTTCACCGGGATGAGTGCTACGCGACCTCTTTTCATGGCGGCTTGAGCCAGGGGGCCCGCCAGCAGACGCTGCGGGAGTTCAAGGAAGGCCGCTGGGATGTGGTCGTGACCACCGACCTGGCGGCCCGTGGCCTGCACATCGACCAGCTGCCCGTGGTGGTGAACTTCGATGTGCCACGCTCTGCGGTGGACCACACCCACCGGATTGGCCGCACGGGCCGGGCCGGTATGGCGGGTCTGGCCATCACCCTGGTGACACCGGCCATGCTGCCGCAATGGTCCCTCATTGCCAAGCGGCTGAATCTGCAGATACCGCTGGAGCAACTGCCTGGCTTCGAGACCACGGAGCCCGTGCCGGAACCCGCGCCGGGCGGTGGCGGCATCAAGGGTAAGCGCCCCAGCAAGAAGGACAAACTCAGGGCGGCAGCAGCGGCCGCCGCTGCGGCTCAGTCGTCGACGGGATCGGCTGCCTCGGCGTCTGCCCACGGGGCACCTGCCACCCGCGGCTGACGCTGGGCGGGCTTGGCCAGCAGCTCCACGTAGCACTGGAGGGCGCCCTCCTGGGCCAGCGTGTCCAGCCGGCTGATGAGCTCGCCAGGATGCAGGATCTGGGCGCTGTCCTTGTCGGCACCAAAGCGGCAGTCAAAGTCCCAGAAATCGGCACCCGCCGGCAAGTCACGGCGCCGCTCACGGCGCATGTATCGGCGGATGTCGTGTTTGACCGCATCCAGTACGCGATCGGGATGCTTGCCCTCGGGGCGAAGGGCGTAGGTTTTTCTCATGGGGATGTCCTTGCGGGGGTGGTGCGCCCAGGAAGGACGGTGACCGGAGCCGGGATTATCAACCACCCTGCCCTGTGGGCCACCCAAAGCTCTCAGGCATCCGGCACGATTTGATAGCCACCCTCGTCCAGATGCCGATGGGGGCCCCAGACCGCCTCCAGCGCGGCCGACTCTGCCTGCTGCCACAACTCCAGCACGGTGCGTTCGTCCAGCGTCAGGGCCTCGGGATCGGGTTGCTCGCCGTGCAAGGCCTGAAGGCGCTGGACAGCGGCGTGGACGGGTACCACCAGGGCAGCATCCCCCAGGGATGCTTCCAGCGCCAGGCGAAAGCGCCGCTCGGCGGCCGCACGCTCGGCGGTCGAAGATCCATCAGGGACGTAAAGTTTGAGGGTATAGGTCATGCGGGCAGGATGGGCTCGTCCAGCAACGACGGGCGGTCGGGCGTTGCACAATGGATCATTGTCCGCCAAGACCCCACATGACCCCGCGCCCGCACCTGCCGACCCCGAACAAGGACGAGATCGCCTCCCTGCCGGCCTTCCCACTGCTGGGCCTGGACCGGATCACGCTGGTCAACAACGCGCAGGGGGCCCGAGAGGCGGCTGCGGCGCTGCGGGACCACCCGCACTGGGGCTTTGACACCGAAAGCAGGCCCACCTTCTTGAAGGATCAGGTGTCCGACGGCCCTCATGTGGTTCAGCTGGCGACCAGCGATCGCGCCTGGGTGTTTCAACTGCACGACCCCGGGTGCCGTGACGTGGTTGCGCAGTTGCTGGGGCATGAGGGACACACCAAGGCCGGTTTCGGGCTGCGCGACGACCGCCAGCGCATCATGGCCAAACTGGGGGTGTCCGCGGCCAAGGTGCTGGACCTGAACCACGTCTTTCGGGAGAAGGGCTATCGAAAGGACATGGGCGTGAAGGCAGCGGTGGCCGTGCTGTTCGGCCAGCGGTTTGCGAAATCGAAGAAGGCGGCCACTTCCAACTGGGCAGCCCGGCAACTGAGCGACGGGCAGATCCTGTATGCAGCCAACGATGCATGGGCGGCCGCTCTCGTGCATCAGGCACTCATGGCGAACACCTCCACGCCCGCCGGCGACTCAGCGTAGGCGTGCCCGCAGGGGTTTGAGCAGATCACCCAGACCGTTGTGGTCGATCTCGTGCATCAGCTGCAGCAAGCGACCGATGTCACCCGCCGGAAAGCCTTCGCGGGCAAACCAGTTGAGGTAGTTGCCCGGCAGGTCAGCAATCACCGTGCCCTTGTGTTTGCCGAAAGGCATCTGCACGGTCAGCAGGCGTTCCAGGTCCTCCGGCTTCATCCGAGGCGCCCTTCATCGAGCCACTGCCGCACTGCCCCGTTAAACTCGGCGGGCTTCTGCAGCATCAGCCAGTGCCCGGCATCCAGGCCCCGGACGGCACTTCCGGGGGTGTTCTCCAGCGCCGCGAGCCAGCGCTTGGAGTGGAACATGAAGGGCTTGCGCCGGCCATAGAAAAACAGGATCGGGATCCGGGGGCCGAACACCTTGTCCACGCGGGCCACGCCGCGCAATCCGCCAAAGGCCTTGAACCACTGCATGGCGTAGGGGTAGTTCATCTGCCAGCCGATCGATGAAGGATCGGTGCGACAACCGATGGTCCTGGCCATGAAGCGGGTGAGCCGATTGGCCAGACCCGGCCACCATGCGCCCAGCTTCCAGGCCATGGCCAGCCACAGCTGGTAGCCGGCGATGTACAGCTTTTCCCGTAGCGACAGCGCAGACAGGTAAGCCCCGGAATTGGTGTCCCCGATGTCGGCCCCCACCACGCGCGACACCCGCGCCGGGTGGCGGGCAGCGAATTCGTACCCGAAGAAGCAGCCCCAGTCGTGCAGGACGAGGATCACGGGCTCCCCGGGGCTCACCGCATCCACCACGGCGCACACCAGGTGACACATTTCGTCGACGCTGACCGGCCGCGGGGGCTTGCCCAGGTCATAGCCGGGCAAGGCGAAGCGGACACAGCGATAGCGGTCGGACAACGCAGCCACCGTGCCGTTCCACAACGCCGGCGAATCGGGCCACCCGTGGAGAAACACGACCACCGGCCCCTCGCCTTCCATGGTCACGGACAGACCTTCAATGTCGATGCGATGCACGCTCATGGGCTTCCTCGTGTGCGGAGATTTGAGCAGGGATGGTAGCGCGCACCAGGACAAGGCAGGTCGCGCACTTGTCAGGTGCCCGCGATGAGCCTTGGAGGCCCGCCAAGTTGTCACAAGATGTGGCACGGGGATTGCGTAAGGGTTGGACAGTCCTGTCTCTGCAGGCGCTCGTCCTTTCCTTATCGCTACTGGAGTCGCTTCATGTCCCTTCCCCGCTCGTCCCGCCTGGCCGTCGCCGCTGCC
This sequence comes from Hydrogenophaga bisanensis, assembly GCF_042665135.1. Classification (NCBI taxonomy): domain Bacteria; kingdom Pseudomonadati; phylum Pseudomonadota; class Betaproteobacteria; order Burkholderiales; family Comamonadaceae; genus Hydrogenophaga; species Hydrogenophaga bisanensis. Next base: position 173,308 of record NZ_JBHTBX010000004.1, on the reverse strand, counting down.
CTCGCGTTTGCCGGTGTTTCAGCACACGCCCAAAGTTCGGTGTCCCTTTACGGTCTGGTCGACATGAGTGTCGGCCGCACGCAGGCTCCCGGCGGAAAGGCCGTCAACGCCGCCGACAGCGGCAAGCTGACCACCAGCTACTGGGGCATGGGCGGCAAGGAGGACCTTGGTGGCGGTGTCTCTGCCGTGTTCAAGCTGGAAAGCTTCGTGCGCGTGACCACGGGTGCCACGGGCCGCTTCGATGGCGATCCGATGTTCTCGCGCTCTGCCTCCGTGGGCCTGTCCAGCAACAGCCTGGGCACGGTCACGTTCGGCCGCAACACCACCGCCCTGTTCGTCTCCACGCTGATGTTCAACGCGCTGGGCGACTCGTTCGGCTATTCCCCCAGCATCCGCCATTACTTCACCAGCGGTACGACCACCGGTGACACCGGATGGAGCGATTCGGTGGTGTACGCCAGCCCATCCATTGGTGGCTTCCGGTTCGGCGCATCGGCGGCCTTCAAGACCACGGACGCCGCCACCGACGGCCGCAACGTGGGCGTGAACCTGGGTTACAGCGCAGGTCCGCTGTCGGCCGCGCTGGTCTATCAGGATGTGAAGAAGGACGGCGCCAGCAGCGCCATCGACAACACCCGCACGGTGCAGGCCGGCGCCGCCTACGACCTGGGCGTGGCCAAGCTGTACGCTCAGCTGGGCACGGTGGACAACAAGTCCAAGGACACTGGCTACGACATCATCGGCTTCGGCGCCCGGGTTCCCGTGGGCAAAGGTGCCGTCGTCGCGCAGCTGGGTCGCCTGTCGCCCGATGCGGGTGCCGATCGCACCACGTTCAGCACGGGCTATCTGCACAACCTGTCCAAGCGCACCGAACTCTATGGCGTGCTGATGAGCGACAAGCTCGACGGCGTGGGCACGGGCAAGAACTTTTCGGTGGGTATCCGTCACCGGTTCTGACCAGGCCCGGTGGCCGCAGGGCCAGGCGCCTGTCCCTGCGTCACGCTCCCAAGCCGACTTCGGTCAGAGCGCTGCCTTGAGACGGGCCACGCCTTCGCGGATGCGATCCACGCCGACGGTGGCGAAGCTCAGGCGCAGGGTGGCGTGGTCCGGGTGGTTCGTATAGAACGGCGCACCGGGTACAAAGGCCACGCCCTGGTCAATGGCCCGCTTGGCCAGCTGGCCACCATCGGCCGTCTTTCCGCCAGCGCCCGTCAGACGGGCCCAGACGAACAGCCCCCCCTGCGGCTGCACGAAACTGATGGCGTCGCCCAGATCGCTGCGCAATGCATCGCCCATGGCGGCGGCGCGTTCGGCGTAGACCGCACGCACCTTGGCCAGGGTGGCGGGCATGCGGCCCGCCTTGAGGTACTGGGCGGCCGTCGCCTGGGCAAAGGTGCTGGTGTGGGCGTCGCTGAACTGCTTGCACATGGTGGCCTTGGCCAGCAGCTCGGCCGGGCCCACCATCCAGCCCACGCGCAGGCCAGGACTCAGCACCTTGGACAGGCTGCCGCAGTGCACCAGGTGGTCCCGGCTGCCGGGGACCTGAGCGGACAGGGCCAGCAGGCTGGGCGGCGGGGCTTCGCCGAAGTACAGGTCACCGTAGGGATCGTCCTCGACCACCAGCACCTGGTGCTGCACCGCCAGTTCCAGCACCCGCTTGCGGCGCTCCAGGCTGAGCATCGCACCGCTGGGGTTGCCGAAGGTGGGAATCAGGTAGATGAACTTGGGCTTGTGCTCGACGATGAGGCGCTCCAGCGCGTCGGTCTGCACACCATCGCCATCGACCGGGGCCGTGACCAGATCGGCGCCATAAAGGCGGAAGCACTGGATGGTGGCCAGGAAGGTTGGCCCCTCGACAATCACCTTGTCACCGGGCGAGACCAGGGTCTTGCCCAGCAGGTCCAGCGCCTGCTGGCTGCCGGTGGTCACGATGAGGTCATTGGCACCCACGCCCTGGTTGCCCTTGCTGGCCATGAACGCCGCCAGCTGCTCGCGCAGGGGCTGGTAGCCCTCGGTGGCACCGTACTGCAGGGCTGCGCCGGCTTCTTCGGTCAGGGCGGCGTTGACCGCCTCGCGGATGCCATCCACATCGAACAGGGCGCTGTCGGGAAAACCACCGGCAAAGCTGATGATGCCGGGTTTGCCCAGCAGCTTGAACAGCTCGCGGATGGCAGAGGTCTCGACGTTGTTGAGGCGGTCGGCAAAGGGCGTGGTGAAGGGCATGGCGGCGTCCGTGTGCGGTTCAGGGAAATCGACAATCTGCCATTGTCGCCAATTTGTGCGCAGGATTCGTGCGCTGCCGGCGCGGCCGCTAGACTTGCCACACCGCTCCACGACCACCCACCGGCCATGACCGACGCCAAGCCCATGACCACGGCCCAGATCGAGGCCTTTTTTGCCACCCTGCAGGCGGCCAATCCGCTGCCGGTGACCGAGCTCGAATACACCAGCGTGTTCGAATTGCTGACCGCCGTGCTGCTGTCGGCGCAAGCCACGGACGTGGGCGTCAACAAGGCCACGCGCCGGCTGTTTCCGGTGGCCAACACACCGCAGAAAATCCTGGCCCTGGGCCTTGAGGGTCTGGAGAGCTACATCAAGACCATCGGGCTGTACCGCAGCAAGGCGAAGCACCTGATGGAAACCTGCCGCATCCTGGTGGAGCGCCACGGCGGCGAGGTGCCTCGGTCGCGCGAGGCCCTCGAGGCGCTGCCCGGGGTGGGCCGAAAGACCGCCAACGTCGTCCTGAACGTGGCCTTCGGTGAACCGACCATGGCGGTGGACACGCACATCTTCCGCCTGGGCAATCGCACGGGCCTGGCGCCGGGCAAGACGCCACTGGCGGTGGAACAGGCCCTGTTGCGGCGGATACCGGCCAAGTACCTGGTCGACGCGCACCACTGGCTGATCCTGCACGGGCGCTATGTGTGCCAGGCGCGCAAGCCCCTGTGTGCGCAGTGCGCGGTGTCTTCGGCCTGCAACTTCCGCCACAAGACACCGGGCTGAGCCGCGCTCAGCGCAACCAGGCCTGCGTGGCTGCGTGCAGCAGCAGGCCGACGAGGCCGCCCACCAGGGTGCCGTTGATGCGGATGAACTGCAGGTCACGACCGATGCCGGCCTCCAGCACATCACTCATCTCCTGCGCATCCCAGGCGTGCACGCGCTCGGCCACGAAGTCCACGATGGCCGGGCGGCTGCGGTCGAGCACGGACAGAATGGCCTGTCGCACCTGCCGGTTCAGCCCGTCGCGCAGCGCCGCGTCCTGCGCCAGCTGGCGGGTCAGCCCGCCCAGGACCGTCTCCACATGGACTTGCAGGCGGCTGTCGGGCTGGCGGGCATCGTCGCGCAGCCGCTGCATCAGCTCATGCCACCAGGCCTGGACCGGCTCCTCCCAGCGGGGCTGGGCGAGCCAGGCATCGCGCCATGTCCGGGCCTGCGCCTGCCACTCGGGATCGTGCTGAAGCCGTTCGGCCGTCTGGGCCATCCAGGCGTCAAAACGCAGCCGCCATTCATGCTGGGGATCCTCGGCCACCTCCTGCAGCATGCGGGTCAGGGCCGAGACCAGTTTGCGGGTCGCCAGACGGGCCGCCACCTGGTCGAGCCCGACGTACTTCAGCTTGGACAGTTCGCGCGCCATGGCATCGGTCAACCGCTCCTGCACGCTGTCGCGGGCAGCCCATGCGGCCAGCTCGCCCAGCAGGCCATCCAGCCAGCGCTGATGGTGCCGGTGCTCGGTCAGGGCCAGCAGGGCCTGGCCACCCAGCGTGGCCACATCGACCTCCCGCAGAAGGCGGCGTGCCAGACTGGACACCCACTGGCGCATGGGGGCCTGGTCGATGGCGGCCAGCAGGTCCGGGACCGCGTCGCACACCCAGGCGGTCAACTTGCGGCGGTGCTCCGGCAGGTCCAGCCAGCGGGTCAGATCACCGACCGTGTCCCAGCGCGAGAGCGCGGCATCGACGCGATCTCCGGTCAGGAAGTGCTGATCGAGAAACATTGCCAGGCGCGTGCCCAGCCGGTCCTTGTTCGCGGCGATGATGGCGGTGTGCGGAATGGGCAAGCCCAGCGGATGCCGGAACAGGGCCACGACCGCAAACCAGTCGGCCAGGGCACCGACCATCGCGGCCTCAGCCGCCGCAGCCACATATCCCCAGGCGGGATGCCGGTGTTCCATCATCGTGGCCAGCACGTAGGTGCCGGCCGCGGCCAGCAGCAGGGCCAGTGCCACGGCCTTCATGCGGGCCAGCGACCATGGTGCCGTGGCTTGCGTGTCGGTGCTCATGCCCATGTTGTACCGCACCCGGCGCTCAGATATCCAGACACACGCCTCCGCCGGGCAAGGGAGCCTCGCGAGGCCACTGTCCCACATCGGGAATCGGCATGGCGCCACCCTGGACGATGTAGCTCACTGCACGGATCACGCCCGCATGGGTGACCCACACGGCATGCGCCGGTTCTGCGGCCTTGAGCTCCTGCAGGGCCACGGCCACGCGATCGAGCAGCATCTGTGTGGATTCGACACCGCCAAACCGGTGATGCGCGAAGTCGGCCATCCATTCATCGAAGGCCGGGCGAGGAATGCTGTCCCAGGGCTGCAGCTCCCAGCGGCCGAAGTGCATTTCGTTCAGGCGCTCATCCACGGTGGCTTGGGGGATGTCCTCTCGCAGCGCACGCAGCGCATCGGCCAGCTGCTGTGCCCGGCCCAGTGCCGACACACGCCAGATGGCTCCGACCGGCAATCGGGCCGTCCAGTGCCGGGCTGCATCAAGCGTCAGGTCCGGATCCGCGGGGACATCACTGCCGCCGTAGCACAGGCCGTCGGGCAGCTGTACCCGGGCATGCCGCAGCAGCCACAGTTTCATGCGCCGCCCTGCCCCACCGCCAGGGCCAGACCCAGATAGAAGCCGATTTCGCAGACCTGTTGCGTGCCACCGAGACCGTCGCCGGTGAAGCCCTGAAGACGCCGGTGCAGCAAACGCCACATCCAGCCCAGACCCAGCAAGGCGCCAGCCACCGCCCCCAGCCAGTGCGCACCTGGCTGCAACCACCAGAGCAAGGCCAGCACCGGCAACCACCAGGCCAGCCCGGCCAGCAGTCCCGACACGCTGATGCTCTCGGCCAGCGGTTTGGACTTGGATTGCGGCGTGTCGCCCACATGGGGCAGCGTCAGGATGACCAGCAGGGGCATGAAACGTGATGTGACGTGGGCACCCAGCAAGGCCAGCACCGCCAGCCAGGCCGAGGTCTGGGCCAGCAAGGCCAGGATGGCCACCTTGGACAGCAAGGCCAGCACCAGCGCCACCGAGCCGTAGCTGCCGATGCGCGAGTCCTTCATGATCTCCAGGGCCCGCTCCCGTGTCAGCCCGCCGCCCAGTCCGTCGGCGGTGTCGGCCAGGCCATCCTCGTGAAACGCGCCGGTGAGCAGGACGCTGAACACGGTGCTGAGCACGGCCGCCACCCAAGGCGTCGCCGGCTGTGCCGGCAAGCCCTGCATCAAGGCCCAGAACACCGCCGCCGACAACAGTCCCACCACCCATCCCACGCCGGGAAAGTGCGCCGCGCTGGCCCGCAGCATGGCGGGCGAAAAGCCCACCCAGGCCGCCAGCGCACCGGTCACCGGTATACGCGTGAAGAACTGCAGGGCGATGAAGAAATGCCGCACGAAGCTCATGACATCAAGGCATCACCGCACCGCAGGCTCTGCGGCCTCCTGACGCGACACACCGGCCGATTCAAAGCTGGCCATCTCGCGCAGGATGGCACAGGCGCTCTGCAACAGCGGCCAGGCCAGTGCTGCCCCCGAGCCTTCGCCCAGACGCAGGCCCAGGTCCAGCAGGGGCTCGGCCTTGAGATGCGCCAACATCAGCGCATGGCCACGCTCGCCGGACTGGTGGGCGAACACGCAGCGCTGCAGCACCGCCGGTTGCAGCTTGCTGGCCACCAGCACCGCCGAACTGGCAATGAACCCGTCCACCACGATCACACGCCGCTGGGCGGCCGCCTCCAGCACCGCACCCGCCATGGTCGCGATCTCGAAGCCGCCGAAGGTCGACAGCACAGCCAGCGGATCACGGGCATCGGGGTGTCGCTCCAGCACCTGTCGCAGGATGCCAATCTTTCGCTGCACCGCAGGCGCATCCAGGCCGGTCCCGGCGCCCGTGCAATCGACGATGTCCATGCCCGTCAGCCGGCTCATGATCAGGGACGCCGCCGACGTGTTGCCGATGCCCATCTCGCCCAGCAGCAAGGCATTGCCTGGCAGCTCACGGACCAGGGCGGCGCCGCTGGACAGGGCCACGTGGCATTGCGCGTCGCTCATGGCGGGCTGCTCCAGGGCGTCGGCCGTGCCGGGTGCCACCTTGCGGATCAGCAGACCCGGGCGTTCGACAAAGTCGTGCCGTACGCCGCAGTCGACCACGGTCAGACCGATGCCATGCTGGCGGGCCAGCACACTGACCGCGGCACCACCGGCCAGAAAGTTTTCCACCATCTGCCAGGTGACATCGCTCGGATAAGCCGACACCCCGCGCGCCGCCAGTCCATGGTCACCGGCAAACACCACCAGCTGGGGGTCCTTGAGCGCGGGCGCCTCGGTCCCCAGGGCCAGGCCGATGGCCTTGGCCAGTCGCTCGATCTGACCGAGAGACCCCAGCGGCTTGGTCTTGTTGTCCAGCAAGTGCTGCAGACGGGCCGCCAGGGCGGTCTGAGTGATGTCTTCGAGAACGGGAACGGTATAGGGCATGTCAGTCCTTTCGGATAAGTTCATCGAGCACACCGGGCTCGACATGTTGTTCGAGAAAAGCGGCCAGGCCGTCGAACACGGTCTCCAGCGTGGGCGCACGGGCACCAAACAGGGCTTGCAGCACGGCAGGGTCTTCGAAAAGACCGTGCAGGTAGCAGCCCAGCACATGACCACCGATGTTCTGCCAGGCCAGACCGGGAATCACCTCCCGCGCCACATCGCCCTTGGCGGCCATGGCCGGGTGCTGGGCAGTCAGACCGTGATGGATCTCGTAGCCGGATGCGGTCATGCCGGAAAGCGCCGACCAGGCGCCCTCGACGCGCCCAAAGGTCGCTGTCGTCCGGCGCACGGTCTTCTCGGCCTCGAAGGCGGTCACCAGCGGCAGCAGGCCCAGACCAGGGGCATTGCCATGGTCCATGGGTTCGATGCCTTGCGTGTCGACAAGGGCCTCGCCCAGCATCTGCAGGCCACCGCAGATACCCAGCACGCGGCCCCCGCGCGCGGCATGGGCCGTGACCGCCTGATCCAGCCCCTGCGAACGCAACCAGGCCAGGTCAGCCGCCGTGGCCTTGGAGCCTGGCAGGATGATCCAGTCCACCGCCGCGCAGTCGGCCGGCGTGCGCGCCCAGACCAGACGCACACCGGGCACGTTCTTGAGGGGCTGAAACTCGTCCAGGTTGCTGATGCGTGGATAGGCCACCACGGCGATGGTGGTCGATACCGCCCCGGCTGCGCAGGTGCGGTCATCGAAGACGCCATCCTCCTCCGGCAGACCGTGCTGCCACCACATCGGCAGCGTGGCCACCACCGGCACACCGGTCAGGTCTTGCAGCATCTGTGGTGCGGGTGCGAGCAATGAGGCATCCCCCCGGAACTTGTTGAGGACGAAGCCCCTGATCAGGGCACGTTCTTGCTCAGGCAGCAAGGCCCAGGTACCGTAAAGATGGGCAAAGGCACCACCTCGGTCAATGTCGGTGACCAGCAGGCACCGCGCCTGCGCATGGCGGGCGACGCGCATGTTGACGATGTCGCTGGCGTGCAGGTTGATCTCGGCCGGCGATCCGGCGCCTTCGATCACCACCACATCGTTGTCAGCGCGCAGCGCATCGAGCGCGGCCGTGATGTGGGGCCAGACCTTTTCGCTGCGGCCGCGCCAGGGCATGTCGCTGAGTTCGCGACTGACCTCGCCCATCAGCACCACCTGGCTGCGCGTGTCGGCCTCGGGCTTGAGCAGCAGCGGGTTCATGCGCACATCAGGCTCGGCATTCGCGGCGAGGGACTGGAAGTACTGTGCAGATCCCATCTCTCCACCGGCCACCACCCTGGCGTTGTTGCTCATGTTCTGGGCCTTGAACGGGGCCACGCGCAACCCTTGCCGGGCGTAGTGGCGACACAACGCCGTCGTCAGCCAGCTCTTGCCGGCACCGCTGGTCGTGCCCAGCACCATCACGCATCGTGCGCTCATGACAATACCTCCCTGGCTGGCATGCGGTCCAGCGCCGCTTCAAGCGCCGCCAGCGCGTCTGGCGGCTGGGCACTCAGGCGCCACCAGCCGGACAAACCGAACGACGTGGCATCGCGCAGCTTGATGCTCGCCTCACGTAACCCGCCAACGTCCAGGGGCTGCGGCGGGCGGGCGCACAGATACGGGGTCACGCTGGGCAGGACACGCCATCCCCGCTGCTCAAGCAGTTGGACCAGGCGATCCTTCCATTGAACCAACCGCTCGCGGCTGTCGGTCACCCAGTCCTGCACTTCGTCCAGCGTCCAGGCCTGCAGCATGGCCTGAGCGTGGGCGCCCACCGGCCATGAGGGCGCCAGCGCCTCCAGCGACCGCAGGGCCGTGTCATCGGCCTGCAGCGGGGCGATCACATACGCACCCCGGATGCCGGTCATGCCCAGCGCCTTGTTGGGCGACCACATCTGCCAGCAGCGGTGGCGATCACCGGCCGACAGCGCCGGCTCGCCCACCAGGCGCAATGGCGCATAAGCCGCATCCAGCACCACCGCCATCCACGGCAAGTCCAGCAGGCTGGACGCCATGGCGGGGGACTCGTTCTGGCCCAGCGGACTGCCCGGGTCGCACAGCCAGGCCATGTCGGCGGCCGATGGCTGGGACACCCGCGGCAGGCCCCAGGCCTGGGCCGCATGCGCGTAGTCGCCGTAGCAGTGTTCGGGCATCCAGACCCGGCGGGCCCCTTCGCGGAAACGCCAGGCCGTGAAGCGCTGGATGAACTCGCTGGCGCTGCCGGCGATCAGGATGCGCCCGGGATCAACCTCATGCAGGCGGGCCAAATGCTCCCTCAGGTGCCAGTAGCCCGGATCCGGGTAGTGGGTGGCATCGGCGGCGTGCACCTGCTCCAGCACCAACGGGCAAGGCCCGCAGGCGTTCGCGTTGCTGGAAAAGTCCCAGCGCGCTGCACCCAGTGCATCGGTCCCGCCATGAATGCGCGGACTCATCTGCGGATACCCCACGACCACAGGAGCACCCAAAGCGACAGCAGGGCCAGCATCCCGACCACCCGCGCACACCGGTCCAGCGCCCGCTGGGTATCAGCCGCCGTCGGTGCCCGGCCCTGCGCATTCAAGGCGTACACCTGTGGCTTGACCAGACGGATACCCAAACCCACCGCCAGTGCCCCCATCGGCCAGCCCCCGTTGGGTGACGGGGTCAGTCGCGCATTGGCCACCACCGAGGGCCAGCTGCGCCACCAAGAAGGGAGCATGATCATGGCGGCCGTCAGTCGCGCGGGCACCCAGGACATCACGTCGTCCACCCGTGCGGCCCACCGGCCGGCCCACGTCCAGTCGCGGCCGGACCGTACGCCGTGGTAGCCCCACATGGCATCGGCCGTATTGGCAAAACGGTAGAGCGCCGCCCCCGGCAGACCGGCCACGGCAAACCAGAACAGCGGGGCGACCACCGAATCGTTGAGGTTTTCAGCGAGTGTGGAGACTGCGGCCTCACGCACCTGGGTCTCGCTCAACGCAGTCACATCCCGGCTCACCAACCAACTCACGCGCTGGCGACCAGCTTCCAGCGATTCGGCCAGCGCAGCTTCCACCGCACGCACCTCGTCGCGCAGCATGCGCCAGGACAGCATGGGCTTGAGAAGCGCGCCCAGCAGCACCGCGTGGACCAACGGGTCCAGGGTTTGCATCGCCCACCCAGCGGCCCACGCCAGAGCGGCAACCAGCGCCGCGCCCGAGCACCAGCCGAGCGCACCCTGCCAGAACTCGACCCCCGGCCGGGGTACCGCGCCGGCCGCGCGTGAGACGCGACGTCCAACCGCCTCCAGATAGTGCCCCATGGCCACCACCGGATGCAGCCGCGCCGGGGGTTCGCCGAACAGCACATCCAGCACGAGCGCAACCAGCACCGCGCCCGCCAGCGCGGCGGCGTCGGGGGTCAGCAGGCCGAGGACGCTCATATTGCACTCATGCCCGGTTCACGCCGCACTGCCTGGAGGAAACAGGACCGGGGGCAGGCGGCAGAGCATGCCGTTGCGCAACAGGGACGGCCGGAAATCCCGGGCCAAGGTGCCATCGGGCGATTGATGGTGCAGCACAGCGCAGTCCAGCAACTGCCGGGCAGTGTCGGTCGCCGGGCTCAGGTCTCCGAACTGGTAGCTGTATTTACCTGGCGCCTGAAAGGCCACCGTACAGGCGCGGGAGCATCCGGCCGTGCAAGCCACGCCGCGCACACGCACCGCCGCCCAGGCTGGGTTTTCGCCAAAGGCCTGCTCGGCCTGCACGGTCTCGAACAGGATGTCGCCGGCGGCCCGCTGATCGCGCGGGCTGTCGGCCGGGCGGCACGTGGTGCAGATGATGAGTTCGGTCATGGAGGGAGCCTGTGTGGGGTGGGTCCTGTCAATCCTCAATGCCCCGCTGCGCGGGGATGCCAGCCTTGAACGCATGTTTGACGAGCGTCATCTCGGTCACGGTATCGGCGAGCTCGACGATTTCGGGCGGGCAGCGACGGCCGGTCAGGCAGACGTGGACATGGCCGGGCCGCTCGCGCAGGGTCTGTACCACGCCGTCCAGCGGCAGCCAGCCGTAGATCAGCGGGTAGGTGATCTCGTCCAGCACCACCAGGAAATGCTCGCCAGCCAGGATGGTCGCGCGTGCCCTCTCCCAGCCATCGCGCGCCAGCTGAGCCGAGCGTTCCAGGTCCTGGCTCTTCCAGCTGAAGCCGTCACCCAGGCCTTCGATGGGGATACCGATCTGCTCGAACATGCGGTGCTCACCAAAGCGAGCGGTCGGCACCTTCATGAACTGGAAAATCTTCACGGCCTTGCCGCGGCCGTGAGCGCGCAACGCCAGGCCGAAGGCCGCGGTACTCTTACCCTTGCCGTCACCGGTGTTGACGATGACCAGGCCGCGCCGTTCGCCCTCGGGCTTTTCGTAGGGCTTCTCGCTGGGTGGGGTTTCAATCTGCATGGAAAAACTCCGTCAGGGGCGCAGGCGCGGCAGCACGACCCACTGCCCCTGGAGTTGGTGAACAGTGATGCGCTGGTCGAACACGGCCTCCAGCGCGCGGTGAGTCGTTTCGTCGGCACACGGCCCTTGATGCGTCACGCGGCCTTGCGCCATGACCACCAGTTCGTCAGCGTGCAGCGCCATGGCGATTTCGTGCAGCACGCTGACGACCGTTTTGCCTTCGCGCACCAGGGCCTGCACCACATCCAGCCAGTCGGCCTGGTGCGGCGGGTCCAGGTTGGCCAGCGGCTCGTCCATCAGCAGCACTTGCGCCTCCACCGCCAGGGCGCGGGCCAGCAGCACACGCTGGCGCTCGCCGCCCGAGAGCTGACCGAGCGATCGCGCTCGCCACTCCCAGGCCTGGGTGGCACGCAAGGCGCGCTCGACGGCGGCGCGATCGGCCTCGCTGGGGGCGCTGAGCCAGGCCTGGTGCGGCAGGCGACCGAGCATGGCCACATCCCATACCGTCAGGTCGTCGGCGCTTCCTTCGTTCTGCCCCAGCCAGGACAGTTGCTGCGCGCGCTGGCGGCTGGACCAGTCGGCCAGCGAACGACCCAGCAGCGCCACGCTGCCGCGGTGTGGCAGCAGGCCGGCCAGCGCCTTGAGCAGGGTCGACTTGCCCGCGCCGTTCGGGCCGACGATGCAGGTCCAGCGCCCGCTCGGCAGCGCCAGCGTGATGTCGTGCAGGATTGCGGCCTCTCCCAGGCGTGCCGACAGATCGCGCGCCTCCAGGGCCGCTGCGGGGGCATGCACTGCCGCAGTCACAGCCCTCCTCCTCGCGACACGCGCGTACTGCGCTGCATCAGCCACAACAGATAGCCGCCACCCAGCACCGCCGTCAGCACGCCCACCGGCAGCTCCTGCGGCGCGATCAGCCAGCGCGCCAGCGTGTCGGCCGCCATCAGCAGGGCACCACCCATGCAGCTGGCCAGCAGCATCAGACGGCTGCTGGTGGTCTTGACCAGCGAACGCACCAGGTGAGGTGCGGCCAGGCCAACGAAGGCGATCAGGCCGGTCTGCGCCACGGCGGTGCCGGTGGCCAGGGCCAGCACACCCACCAGCGCCGCACGCATGGGGCCCAGCGGCAGGCCCAGGCTGCGCGCCGTGGCATCGCCCAGGCTCAGGCCGTCGAGCACGCGCGCCAGCAGCCAGGCCGCCAGCGTGCACAGCACCCACACGCCCGCCATCAGGCCGGCGGCGGTCCAGCCCACAAAGCTGGTGGACCCCAGCATGAAGGCCTGCATGGCCTGCAGCGATTCGGGCGAGAACAGCAGCACCAGATGGGTCATGGCGCCCAGCACCACGCCCACCACCACACCAGCCAGCAGCAGGCGCAGCGTGTGCTGCACACCGCGCGAGAGCACCAGGGTCAGCAGCACCGCCAGCACCGCACCGCCGAAGGCCGCGCCGGTCAGCCCCAGGCGCACCCAGACGCTGCTGGAAAACACGCTCACCGCGACGCCGCTGTTCATCATGCTGGCGCCCAGCATGCCGCCCGCACCCCCCATGGCCGCCAGCGCCAGCGCCACGCCCAGCGAAGCACCCGAGGCGCTGCCCAGCAGAAAAGGGTCGGCCAGCGGGTTGCGGAACAGGCCCTGCGCCACGGCCCCGGCCAAACCCAGCAGCGCACCCGCCCCCCAGGCACCCAGGGTGCGCGGCAGGCGGATGTCGAACACGATCTGCTGCGCCATGGCGGTGGCGTCCGGGTCCAGGTCCGGGTTCAGCAGCGGGCCGAGCAGGTTCTCGAAACCGGCACTGCCCACGCAGACGCCAAGCGCGGCCAGCAGCACCGCCGCCAGCAACAAGGCGGCGACGAGCCAGGACGCTTTACGAGCGTTCATGGACGAGCCGCCCCTTTGCTGACCGCGGGCGCCCTGGACGCCAGGCAGCGAGCCATGATGCGCGCGCCCTCGGCCATGCGCGGCCCCGGGCGCACCAGGGTGTCGGACTCGTCGGCCGGAAACACGCACAGGTGCTGCCCGCGCATCGCCCGCAGGCTGTGCCAGCCGGGTCGCTGCATCATGCCGTCCACACTGCGCTCGCCCACCATGATCAGGTCCGGGTTGGCGCGCACGATGTATTCGGGATTGAGCTTCGGGAAAGGCCCGAGCGAGGCCGGCACAATGTTCTTCACCCCCAGACGCGTCAGCGTCTCACCGATGAAGGAGCTCTCCCCTGCCGCATACGGCCCGGGGTTGACCTCGAAATACACCCGAGTCCCGCGTACCCCGGCCGGCAGCGACTGGGCCGCCGCCATGACCGCCGCATCGATCGCGCGCCAGATGCGCTGCGCATCCTGCACCTCCAGCAACTGGCCGATCTTGAGCATCACCCGCTGCACGTCAGCATGGGTCTTGGGCTCCAGCGCCACCACCTTCACCCCGAGCGCGCGCAGGCGGTCACCCGCCCGCGAAGACGTGGCCATCAGCACCACATCCGGTCGCAGCGCCACGATCTGCTCAATGTTCGGGTCCAGTCCGCCGCCCACCCTGGGCAGAGCCTTCACGGATTCAGGCCAGTTGGTGTAGCGGTCCACACCCACCAGGCGCTGGCAATGCCCCAGCTCGCACACCGTCTCGGCCAGCGAGGGCAGCAGGCTCACGATGCGCTGGGGTGCGCGATCGAAAGTCACCACCGCACCCCGATCATCGGTGACCTGCAAAGCGGCCAACGCGGGCAAGGCGAGCAGCGTGCAGGCGAGTATCGCCAGGTGCTTGAGCATCCGTTTCATACAGCGTCCTTCAACGTCAGCGGCAAACCAGCGGCCATGAGCGTCACACGCCCGCAAGTCGCCGCCACCTGCTGGTTGAGCCGGCCCAGCGCGTCCACAAAGGCGCGCACTTCACGGCCCATCGGAATCACGCCCAGTCCGATCTCGTTGCCGACCAATACCACCGGACCAGGCGCCTCGGCGATCGCCGCGCACAGAGCTTCACCCGCGGCGATCACGGCCGATTCAGCAAGCGCCTGTGCCGGGTCGGCCGGCATCATCAGATTCGTCAGCCACAGCGTCAGGCAGTCGACCACGATCAGCGTGTGCCCATCGCTGTGCTGTCGCAGTGCATCGGCCAGCGCCAGCGGCTCTTCGACCGTCACCATGCCCGGTACCCGAGCTGCCCGGTCGGCCTGGTGGCGCGCGATGCGTTCGCGCATCTCCTCGTCCCAGGCCTGACCGGTGGCGACCATCACAGCCCGGCGTCCCGACGCAGACGCCAGCCAGTCCCGGGCCAGCAACTCCGCGCGGCGCGACTTGCCACTGCGCTGGCCGCCCAGGATGAACTCTGTGCGTGCCACCTCAACCATGGGCCACCATCCACGCCTTGACGATACGGTGCATCTGCTCCACCCCGTCGGTCAACGCCGCCGGTCCGGGCTGCAGGATGTCGGCCGACTTGATCTCGAACAGTTGTCCGGTCTTCACGGCCGGCACGTCCTGCCAGCCGGTGCGCGCCGCCACCTTTTCGGCACGGAACTTCTTGCCGCACCAGGAGCCGATGACGATGTCGGGCGCACGGCGCACGATCTCGGCACCATCGGCAATGATCCGGTTCTTGCCCAGGGACTGCACCGCCAGCTCGGGGAACACGTCGTCACCACCGGCGATGCCCATGAGCTCCGACACCCAGCGGATGCCGCTGATGTGCGGTTCGTCCCATTCCTCGAAGAACACCTTCGGGCGCCGCTTGCCTGCGGCTTCCAGTTCGGTCACCTCAGCGCGAATGACATCCAGTCGCTGGCGCATGGCCGCGATGCGCGCCAGGCCCACATCGGCGCAACCCACCATCGCCGCCACCTGATAGAGCATGGAGAAGATTTCCTCGACGCTGCGCTGGTTGAACACCGTCACCTGCACCCCGGCGCGGATCAGGGCCGCCGCGATGTCGGCCTGCAGGTCCGAGAAGCCGAGCACGCAGTCGGGGTGCAGCGCCAGGATCTTGTCGATCTTGGCGTTCAGAAAGGCGCTGACCTTGGGCTTCTCATCGCGCGCGCGGCGTGGCCGCACCGTGTAGCCGCTGATGCCCACGATGCGCGCCTCCTGCCCCAGCAGGTACAGCCACTCGGTCGTCTCCTCGGTCAGGCAGACGATGCGTTGAGGTCCGGGCCGTTCAGACGTCATGCAGCCTCCGGCAGAAACAGCTGGGCGGTCGCTTCAGGATTCGAGGTAAACCACGCGTGGAAGTAACTGGCCCGCACAGGGCCTTGGCGATAGATCGCCTCCGGACGGCCAAACCGGCTGCCGGGTGCGGTGTGCGCCACCGGCACCAGGGGTGTTGCGGTCACCGAATAGTGGAAGGTATGACCACGCAGCTCACCCCGCGCCGTGTCCCAGCACTGCGGGCCGAGGGCGGCCAGGCGCGGCTGCATGGCCACCTCACCGGGCAGCAGCCCCCACATCGGCACCCGTGTGCCGTCGAGCAGCGTCAGTGCGTCGAACAGCGGCATCATGCCGCCGCACTCGGCCCAGACCGCCTTGCCCGCCGCGATGTGCGCCGCCAGCGCAACGCGGCATCGTGTGCTGCCCGCCAACGCTTGCGCATGCAACTCCGGATAGCCCCCCGGCAGCCAGACCGCATCGCAGTCGGGCACCAGCTCATCGGCCACCGGCGAGAAGAACACCAGCTCGGCCCCCAGCGCCCGCAGCGCGTCCAGATTGGCCGGATAGGTGAAACAGAAGGCCGCGTCGCGCGCCACGGCCACCGTGCGCCCTTGCAGCAACGGCACCACCGCGCGTGCGGGCTGCGCCTCAAACGACACCGCCCAGCGCTGCCAGCCCGTGGCGTCCAGCCGACCCAGCGGCGTGGCCGACATCGCATCGGCCAGCGCATCCAGGCGCGCCATCGCATCGGGCAACTCGGAAGCCACCGTCAAGCCCAGATGACGCTCCGGCAAGGCAAAGTCCGCGTCACGCCGCAAACCGCCCAGCCAGCCGGCGTCGATACCACCGGGCTCAACACCCAGGTCGTCACCGCGCACCGACGCCTGCAGCATCTTCTCGTGTCCGTCACTGGCCACGCGGTTGGCCAGCACCCCCGCCCAGGGCAGGCCAGGGCGGTAGTGGCGCAGGCCGTGCACCAGCGCCCCAAAGGTGCCGGCCATGGAGCCGGCGTCGATCACCGCCAGCACCGGAATGCCCAGCTTCACCGCCAGATCGGCCGCGCTCGGCTCGCCGTCGAACAGCCCCATCACCCCTTCGATCAGGATCAGGTCGCTGTCCAACGCCGCCTCATGCAGCCGGGCTCGGATGTCCGCCTCGCCGTTGAGCCACAGGTCCAGGTTGTGCACCGGGTGCCCGCTGGCCAGCTGGTGCCAGTGCGGATCCAGAAAGTCCGGCCCGCACTTGAACACCCGCACCCGCCGGCCCTGCCGCGCATGCAGGCGCGCCAGCGCCGCCGTGACCGTGGTCTTGCCCTGGCCAGAGGCCGGGGCCGCCACCATCAGCGCCGGACAGACCGGTGCGCTCCCTTGGGCCAATGCGCTCACCGCGGCGACCAGGTCAGGCCCAGGTAAAAGGTGCGACCTGCCGTCGCATAGCCCAGCACCGACTCGTAGGCCTTGTCGGTGGCATTGTCCACGCGGGCCAGCAGCGTCCAGTCGCGGGCGATGCCGGTGCTGGCGGTCAGGTTCAGCAGGGTATAGGCCGACAGCGCCTGCGTGTTGGCGGCATCGTTGTACCGCTTGCCCACATGCTGCACCTCGCCGCCCAGGCGCCAGGCGCCCAGCGCGGTGTCGGCCGTCAAGGTGGCCTGCGTCTCCGCGCGGCGCGCCAGCAGCTTGCCCGTCTCCTGGTTCTTCGGCCGCATCAGATCCAGCGAGGCGCCCAGGTTCACCACACCGGCCTTGGTGCCCCCGGTCAGGGTGACACCGCTGTAGCGCGCCTTGCCGGTGTTGCCATAGCAGCCCGCATAGGTGCCCACGCCGTTCACACAGCTGCCGGGGCCGGCGATGTAGTCGATCAGGTCCTTGACCTCGTTGCGGTAGACCACCACACCCGCGCGATCTGCGCCCGACTGCCAGCGCAGCCCGGCCTCCAGATTGCGGGCGGTCTCGGCCTTCAGGTCGGGCGTGCCGTAGATGCTGAAGCGCTGGAACAGCGTCGGCACACGAAAGGCCGTGCCCGCCGAAGCCGTGGCCCGCAGGTTGGGCGTGATGGCAAACCCGTAGGCCAGCGACCCGGTGGACTCGCCACCGAACTCGCTGTCATCGTCATGACGTGCGTTGACCTGCAGCGTATGGGCGCCCGCGCGCCAGCCGTAACCCACGGCCAGCGCATTCTGGTAGCGGTCCGTGCGCTGCGGCGTGGTGCTGCCGTTGCGCAGATCGTCCTCGCGCCGCTCCAGATCCACACTCAGCAGACCCTGCCCCAGCTTGAGCTCATTGCGCAGCAGCCAGGTACTGACCTGCGTCTCGGTCAGGTAGGGCGACGGCGACGTTTCGTAGCGGTCGGTGCCACGGGTGACGCCCACGCGGGTGTTCCACACCTCGTTCCAGCGGGCGGCCCAGTTCAGGCCCACGGTCTGCAGGTGGTGCTTGCTCTGGTCGTCGTTGCCCGGGGTAAAGGCGTCGTAGCCCGCCTTCTGCCGGCTGTCCAGCACCGTCAGATCCAGCTTCTGGTCCTTGGCCAGCTTCCAGCCCACGCGGCCCGAGAAGCTTTCGTTGCGGTACCCGTCGCGGTCCGGGTTGCCACTGGGCTTGGCGTTGAAGCCGTCGCTGCGCTCGGCGCCCAGGCCCAGCGCATAGTCCACCGTGTCCGATCCGCCGCGCAAGGAGGCATTGAGTTCACGGGTGCTGTGCGAACCCACGCCCACCCGCACGCTGGGAAAGAATCCCTTTTCACCTTCGCGGGTGAAGATCTGGATCACACCGGCCAGCGCGTCGGAACCGTAGATGGCGGCGGCCGGGCCTCGCAACACCTCGATGCGATCAACCTGCGACAGTGGAATCGCGTTCCAGGTCGCACCACCAGTGGACTGGGAGTCGATGCGCACACCATCCACGAACACCGCCGTGAAGCGGGTCTCTGCACCGCGCAGGTACACGCTGGTGGTGGTGGCCGGACCTCCGTTGCGCGTGACCAGGATACCCGGCACACGCGCCAGCACGTCCGCCAGGGCGGCGGCCCCACTGCGGTCAATCTCATCGCGGTCGACCACCGTCACATCGGCCACCACATCGGTGATGGGTTGCTCCGAGCGCGTGGCGGTGACCACCACCGTGCTCAGGGAGGCGACCACCTCGGGAGCTGGCTGGTCGGCTGCGTGGGCCAGGGAAACGCACAGGGACGAGCCCGCCACGATGGCAGGCGACAGCGCGGCCGCAGCGGCGCGCAGGGTTGGCTTCTTCATGAAATGAGAACAGACAGGTAGGTCCTCACCGCCTTCCCCGACGGTGCATGGACGTCACGGACACGCCCATGCGGGCGCGGCCACCGTGTTGGCCGGTATCCGGGCTGGCAGAAACAACCTCCAGCGGCCTTCCCAGATGCCCAGGCATCCAGTGACCGTGTGTGGAAGCGGAGCGCAAGCGCTCGTCTGCTTACCGTTGCGGGGGCAGCGCAGGTTAGGTCGGCCCGGTGTGGACTTTCCCTCCTGCTTCCCGTTGAACTGCGGCGTGAGATCCACACCGCGAGCACCAACCTGATCATTGTAAGCCCGGTCTGCTTGCGGCAACCCTACAATGGTCGGGTCCAACCTTCTGCGACACCATGGCCGATCTCAAGCACCTTGACCAGATCACAGAGCGCGTAGAGCGCCTGTTGCTGCGGCACGAAGAGCTCCAGCGCACCAACCAGCTGCTGATGGAGCAGGTGCAATCCCTGCAGCACGAGCGCGACTCCCTCAAGTCTCGCCTGCAGGCGGCCCGTGGACGCATCGACGCCCTGCTCGAACGCCTGCCGCCCATGGCCGAGGAATCTGCCTCCGGGGGTGATGCATGAACAGCCCGGTCAAAAGCCCCGGCAAGCAGATCGAGGTCCAGATCATGGGTCAGAGCTACCTGCTCTCCTGCCCACCGGGCGGTGAATCCGCCCTGCTCGATGCCGTCGAGCGCGTGGACACCGCCATGTGCCGCATCCGCGACGCCGGCAAGGTCAAGGCGCGCGATCGCATCGCGGTGCTGGCCTCGCTGAACCTGGCCTTCGAGCTGTCGCAGAAGGAAAGCCAGTTGCTGCAAGCCAGCCAGACCGTGCCTTCAGCCGCCGTTCCGGCCGCACCTGCCGTTCAGCCCGCGAACGACGCGGGGGCCTTGGTGGATGCCGCCACCAACGCCCGCTTGCAAGATCTGGTGCGGCGGCTCGATCAGGCCCTGGGCAGCGACGGCCAGTTGCTCTGACCGCCTGCCTGACGACGCGACACATTCCGTTGGTCGGTCACCGGCTTTTTTTGTCCCTGCACCGCGATGCGTCATCGCTGGCGCCCTACAATTTGCACTGTCTGCGGTGCGCGCCGGGCTTTATATTTCCTTGAACCAATGCTCTTTGAGCCCGGGCTTGGTACATTGCGTGGCTGGTGCGAGCGTCTCGCGTCAGATGAACCCGAAGCCCCGCTGCCCTCGCCCACCTGAACCCCCGGTTCAGGATGACGGTCCGGTGGCATTCGCAGACACCTTATTCCCCACACCCTCCCTCTGCCGCTTCTCGGCACCCCCCTCTTCCCCATGCTTGAGCCACTTCTGATCGTCGAGCTGGCCGCCCTTGGCCTGTGCACCGGTTTCCTCGCAGGCCTCTTGGGCATCGGTGGGGGCATGATCATGGTGCCGTTCATCACGGCCATCCTCACCAACCGGGGCATTGCGCCGGATCTGGCGGTCAAGGCGGCCATTGCCACGTCCATGGCCACCATCATCTTCACCTCCGTCTCCAGCGTGCGCGCGCACCACAAGCGCGGCGCCGTGCGCTGGGACATCGCCCGCAAGCTGGCCCCCGGCATCGTCCTGGGCGCAGCGCTGGCCAGCCTGGGGGTGTTTGCCATCCTCAAGGGCTCGTGGCTGGCGCTGCTGTTTGCGGCCTTTGTGGGCTTCTCGGCCACGCAAATGCTCAAGGACAAGAAGCCAAAGCCCAGCCGCACCCTGCCCGGCACCGCCGGCCAGCTCAGCGCCGGCGGCGTCATCGGCTTCCTGTCGGGCCTGGTGGGCGCGGGCGGCGGCTTCGTCAGCGTGCCCTTCATGACCTGGTGCAACGTGCCCATTCACAACGCCGTGGCCACCAGCGCGGCCCTGGGCTTCCCCATTGCACTGGCCAACGGCATCGGCTACGTCATCGCCGGCCAGGGCGTGCAGGGCCTACCGGCCGGGTCCTTCGGCTACGTGTACCTGCCGGCCCTGGCGGTGATTGCGGTGGCCAGCGTGCTCATGGCACCGGTGGGCGTCAAGGCTGCGCACGCGCTGCCGGTCAAGTCACTCAAGCGCGTGTTCGCAGGCATCCTGTACGTGCTGGCCGCCTACATGCTCTACAAAGGCATCAGCAGCCTGTAAAAAAAGCAAACAGCAGATGGGGCGTGCGGCGGGCCCAGGGGCGATTTGCTGACGCGCGCAGCGCGGCTGATGAGCCCATGGGCCTGCTGCACGCCCTATCTGCCGAGCGCCACCCCCTCAGCCTGTGGATCAGGCCAACAAATCAGACCAGCGCCCTGTCGGCAACAACGATGCCATCCTCGTCGGCATACAGCCAGTCGCCCGGCCGCACCCACACCCCCTGAAGCTGCACCGCCACATCGCGCAGGCCATCCACCTTGCGCTCGGTGGGCAAGGGCATGCTCGCCAGCGCACGGATGCCCACCTGGCTCTGCGCCAGCTCGGCCACATCGCGCACACAGCCATCAATCACCACACCTGCCCAGCCGTTGCGTGCCGCCGCCGCACCGAGGTTGCCGCCCAGCAGCGCCCGCCGCAGCGACCCGCCGCCGTCCACCACCAGCACACGGCCCTGCCCCGGACTCTCCACCGCCGCCTTCACCGGCGTGTTGTCTTCAAAACACTTCACCGTCACCACCGGCCCGGCAAAGCGGCGCACGGCACCAAAGTCCCGAAACACCGGCGGCAGCACGCGAAACGCACCACTGCCATCGCCCTTGTGGGCATCGCACAGATCACACGTGGCCGGGATGGGGGAAACAACATCGTTCATGACGGACAGACACTCCTTGGCATGAGGAAAAAACCTTGGTCAACACGAGCATCATGCCCGCCTCTGACGCACGCCTTGCACCATCAGAGCGCGCAAGTGTTGTTTTCATCGTCACAAACCGCCGTTTTCCCTCTGAAAAGCATGCAAAAACTGACCGTTCCACCTTGGAATGGCGCATCAACTCCATTAGCATGCAAGGCACCAGTGAGAAAGCGCGTTTTCCGCTGGTGCAACGTTCACTTCTAGAAGGAAAACCCGATCATGGCAACTGCAAAGAAAGCTCCTGCAAAGAAAGCCGCCGCTCCGGCCAAGAAGGCGGCAGCAGCCCCCGAAAAGAAGGCCGCTGCACCGGCCAAGAAGGCAGCCGCTCCGGCCAAGAAGGCCGCAGCCCCTGCGAAGAAAGCCGCTGCGCCGGCCAAGAAGGCGGCCGCCCCCGCCAAGAAGGCTGCTGCCAAGAAGGCCGCGCCCGCCAAGAAGCGCACCCCCAACGCCGCCTTCATGAAGGCCATGACCCCCAGCGCCGCCCTGGCCGCCATCGTCGGCGCCAACCCGCTGCCGCGCACCGAGGTCACCAAGAAGGTGTGGGAATACATCAAGAAGAACAAGCTGCAGGATGCCGTCAACAAGCGCATCATCAAGGCCGACGCCAAGCTCAAGGAAATCTTCAAGAAGGCCGAAGCCAACATGTTCGAAATGACCAAGATGATCAACGAACACCTCAAGTGATCGTTGCCGCATCCATGGCACCGCCCCACGGCGGTGCCTGACGCGAACAGAGAAGCCGGCGCAAGCCGGCTTTTTTCTTGCTTGCCTGCCAGGCACGCGTTCGTCGGCCAGGGAGTACCGCCGACCTACTGCCATGTCGCCCGTGTCAGTTACAGAGTCACACATTTGTGCGAGACTGCGCCTCAAGAGCTTTACCTTTTTTTAGG
The DNA here is from genome assembly GCF_042665135.1 of Hydrogenophaga bisanensis. Classification (NCBI taxonomy): domain Bacteria; kingdom Pseudomonadati; phylum Pseudomonadota; class Betaproteobacteria; order Burkholderiales; family Comamonadaceae; genus Hydrogenophaga; species Hydrogenophaga bisanensis. The sequence goes on along the minus strand of NZ_JBHTBX010000004.1, from coordinate 151,038 downwards.
CATGACAGCACCCCCACCCCCAAGCGACACTTCGCCGATTGACTGGAGGGATGACGCCTTGAAGTTGGAAGCGCCTGTACCAGTCCAGCACAACAAGGTCGTTCTGGTCATGGACCTGGTCGAGTCCGTCCGGCTCATGGCCGCCAACGAGGCGTTCGTGGTGTCGGCCTGGCACGGCTTCCTGCAGCACGCGCAAGACAAGGTCTTGCCGGCCTGCAGCGGTCGGCTGGTCAAGAGCCTGGGTGACGGACTGCTTGCCGAATTCGATCGTTCGGCCGATGCCGTGAAAGCGGCCTATGCCATGCACCGGTACTTTGACCGGACCAATGAGCGCCTGCCCCCCGAGGCACGCCTGCACCTGCGTGCGGGCATCCATGCCACCCACCTCTACATCGACACCCATGACGTGTTCGGCCACGGCGTGAACCTGGCCGCACGCGTCACTGCATTGGCCGCCCCAGGCGAGACAGTCATCACCGCCAGCGTGCGGGACACCGTCGTGGACGGTATCGACGGAGAAGTAGAAGATATGGGCGAAAGCTACCTCAAGCACTGGCCCGAGCCGGTGCGCACCTGGCGCATCTGGCCGGCCAACGACACCGCCCCGGTGGCGCGAGCGGCCCCGCAAAGCCCAGTGCATGAGGACCTCAGACCCACCATTGCGGTCATTCCCTTTCAGGGTCGTGGCGCGGCGCCGGAGCACCAGGTCGTGGGCGAACTGCTGGCCGACGGCGTCATCGGGCAGCTCTCGCGCAGCCACCACCTGCGCGTCATCTCGCGCCTTTCCACCGCCGCCTTCCGCGACCGCGAGATTGATCTGGTCGACATCCAGACCCGGCTGGACGCCGGCTACGTGCTCAGCGGCAGCTACGTGGTCATGGGTGACCGCATTGTGGTCATGGCCGAACTCACCGATGCGCGGCGCAGCGATGTGGTGTGGGCGGACCGGCTGACCGGCGAGGTCATGGACCTGCTGCAGCCCGAGAGCCAGCTCATCCTGCAGATCGTCGATGCCGCCACCCAGGCCCTGCTGGACAACACGGTGCAGCGCTCACTCATCCTGCCGCTGCCGCAACTGGAGAGCAATACCCTGCTGCTGGGGGGCATTGCACTGATGCACCGCTCCACGGCGCGCGATCTGGACCGCAGCCGCGAACTGCTGGACGCCGTGACCGATCGGCACCGACGCGTCGCCTCGCCCTGGGCCTGGCTGTCCAAGTGGCACATCCTGCAGGTGGTGCAGGGTCGATGTGCCGATCCAGGCATTGAGTTTCGCCGCGCGATCGAAGCTGCCGACCGTGCGCTGGACCTGGAACCCAACAGCTCCATGGCTCTGGCGATCAAAGGCCACGCCATGTGCCACCTCGGGGGGGACCTTGACGCGTCAAGGCGACTTCTCACAGATGCCACCCAGGTAAACCCCAACGACCCAATGGCCTGGCTCTACTCGGGCTTCTGGTCAACCATGTGGGGCAACCCGGAGGATGCTGTCAGCGAGTCGGACAAAGCTCGTGCATTGTCCCCCATGGATCCTCAGAAGTTCTATCTGGACATGTTGGCTGCCAACAGCTACCTGGTGGCCAATCGCCACGAGGAGGCCATTGCGCTCTGCGTTTCATCGCTCAAGCGCAACCGCTATCACGCCTCCACCCTGCGTGTTCTTCTGACGGCACAGGTGGAGTCGAACCGGATACAGGATGCGCAGGAAACCTACAAACAGATTCGGGCGATTCAACCTGACCTGACCTTGCGCAGCTTCCTTGCCTACTCATCTCAAAGCACACTTCGCATTCGCGGCGCTGCGGCTCTCAAGGCAATGGGGCTTCCTGATTGATAACTTTGGAGAACGGTATGAGCGGTATGAGCGGTATGAGCGGTATGAGCGGTATGAGCGGTATGAGCGGTATGAGCGGTATGAGCGGCATGAGCGGCATGAGCTCAGGATGGATTGCATCTGATGCTGTGACGGTCAGCCGCTTCGCCACCAGCGGCCCGTTCGAAGGCCCCGTCGTGGATCCCGCCACCCATCCCTTCGATCAGCCCGACAACCTGCGCCTGTGGGCCGATGAGCCCCGCGTCACCGCCATCTTCACCGAGCTGGCGCAGGGGCTGTCCTTTCCGGCCGAGCGCCGGACCGAAAAGGCCGGCCTGGCCTACACCGACCTGGACGCCCGCACGCCGCGCCGCCAGGCCCTGCTGATGCTGCGCGCGCCCGACCGCGCCATCCTCAACCGCCAGATGGAACTGGTGGCCGCCTATGCCGACCTGCGTGGCGACCGGGGGGCCGAGATCCTGGCCCAGATGGCGCCGCCGGTCGATTTCTGGGCTGGCGTGATCGGCCTGCAGGCCCACCGCCACAAGAAGACGCTGCAGGTGATGGACCTGGCCTTCAGCCTGGCCGTGCACGTGGAAATGCGCTTCAAGCACATGTTTGCCGTGGTGCGTCCGGTGGAACTGTCACCACAGATCCAGCCCATGATCGCCACCCCCGGCCATGGCGCCTGGCCCAGCGGCCATGCCACCGAGGCCTTCATCATGGCCCATGTGCTCGCCAGCCTGCTCAAAGCCGCCCGGCCCGGGCGCAAGCACCACAAGGGCAACGAAGCCACCGAGGTGCAACTGCAGCGCCTGGCCGCCCGCATCGCCGTCAACCGCACCGTGGCCGGCGTCCACTACCCGGTGGATTCGGCCGTCGGCCGCATGCTGGGCACGGTGCTGGGCCAGTTCCTGGTGGCCCGCGCCCAGGGTGGCCAGATGCGCGAACACGGCTTTGACGGACTCAAGTTCCACGGCCCTGACGGAGAGCCGCTGGACTTCGAACCCCAGCAGCCGCTGGACAGCGGTGCCGGCAGCGTGCACGGCAAACCGCACCGCATCGACGCCGGCCCGCTGCTGTCGTGGCTGTGGCAGGACGCCATCAAGGAATGGCAATGAGCCGCCGCCAGCCCCCACGCGCGGCGGCTGGCTGGTCGCCGCTGCCCAAGGGCCGCTTCACCGGCATCGACTGGTCGGCCCCGGGCGCATTCACCCACAGCGACCCTTACCTGGCCTGGGCCGAAACCAGCGGCTTTGCGGGCTTTCGCCCCTCGCTGCAGGAGAAGGAGCCGCCGTGGCTGCCGCTCATCATCGAACTGAGCCCCGGCTGCACGCTGGAAGACCTGCTGCGCGCCAGTGACGAAGACTGGATGCAGGTGCCCCGCATCTACCAGCAGCTGCCGTTGTCGACACACTTCTGTACCGCGCGGGTGCGCAAGGGCTTTTTCCGCCACCTGGGCAAGCCCGGGCCGCTGCGCGACGCGGTGGGCCGCTACGAGCTGGGTTTGCCAGTCGGCCCCTTTGCGCACGCCTTGCCACCCCAGGCCCGCGCGCGACTGGGCAACCGTCCCGTCACCCCGCGCAAGGACCGGGTAGCCGGTCCGGTCATGGCCATCATCGACAGCGGTCTGGCCGTGGGCCATGTGGATTTTCTGGATGCCCAGGGGCGCTCCCGCGTGGCGGCCTACTGGCGCCAGGATGAAACACAGGGGCCGCACGGGCGTGCCGCCGCCACCCGCAAGTCCGTGCCGCTGGACCCGCACCGCGCCGGCCCCATGCCGGACGACATCGGCTACGGCCACGAGCTGGACCAGAAAGCCATCAACCAGGCCATCCTGCGCCACACCCGCCAGGGCCGCCTCGACGAGGATGCCCTGTACCAGTGGCTGCAGATGTGGGAACTCAACCACAACGCCCACCACGGCACACACGTCAGCAGCCTGGCGGCAGGCCCCACGGTCTATGCCCGCACCCTGGGCACCGAGGACACCCCGCCCGACTGGCAGCCGGCCCATGACCCGGCCAGCCATGCGGCCCTGGTGATTGCCCAGCTGGACTGGGCCAGCATCGCCGACACCTCCGGTGGGGCGGTCAACGTCAGTGTGCTGGACGCCCTGGCCTACGTGCTGACCCGCTGCGCCGACGAGGCCGCGATCACCGTCAACCTCAGCTGGGGCACCCTGGCCGGCCCGCACAACGGCAGCAGCGTGCTCGAAGCGGCCATGGACCAATGGCTGCAGGCCTGCCAGGGCCGGCTGACGCTGGTCATGCCCGCGGGCAATGCCTACCAGGCCCGCACCCACGCCAACCAGACCCTGGACAAAGGCCAGTCGTTGCCGCTGCATTGGCGAGTACAGCCCGACGATCACAGCCAGAGTTTTCTGGAGCTGTGGGTGGGCAAGGAACCCGGCACGGGTTCGGGCAACCCCCAAGCCCTGGCCAACCTGGAGGTGGTGATCCAGCCCCCGGGCGCGGCAGCCCCCCTGCCCCCCATCCGCCTGGGTGAATCGGGTGTCTGGCCCGACGCGCAGTTGCCCCGCTGCGCGGTCATTTTCCCGCACCGCAGCGCGCTGGGCCACCCCGGCACCTGCGCGCTGGTGGCCCTGGCCCCCACCGCCAGCTGGTACGACAAGGACGTGACGCTGACGCCAGCCGGCCGCTGGCAGGTGACGATCACCAACCGGGGCCCGCACCCCGTGGTGGTGGACGCCTATGTGGAGCGCGATGACGTGGCCCTGGGCGCCCCCACCGGCGCCCGTCAGTCCTACCTGGAAGACGCCGACTACGACCTCAGCGGCAACATCGGCAGCTTCATCGACCACCCCGACAACCCGACACCCATCCGCCGCAGCGGCACCTTCAATGGCCTGGCCACCGCGCGGGACGTGGTCACGGTGGGAGGCATCCGCTATTTCGCCAGCAGCACCGATCCGGCCGCACGCTACAGCCCGCGCATCCCCGATCCGGACGCCAGCCGCACCGAACGCGCCGGCGTGCGCAAGCTGCCATTGCGGCTGGCCATCAGCGACGACCATGCCACCCTGTGGGGTGTCCGCGCAGCCGGTACGCGCAGCGCTGCCGCCGTGCGGCTGGTGGGTACCAGCATGGCCGCGCCGCAGGTGGCGCGCGATCTGCTGGACAAGGGCGTTTGATGTGGGGCCGAGACCGGCGCGTCACCAGCGCGCCGGCAGCGGCTTGAGCAGCCAGATCCAGCGCTCGCGCACGTCGATGTAGCCGCCGGTCTCCAGGTCCTTGAGCAGGCGGCTGACCATCTCGCGGGAACAGGCCAGATGCTGGGCCAGTTGCTGGTGGGTCACCCGTTCGTTCAGGCGCCGGGCGCCTTGCGCGTCGGGCTCCAGCGCCATCTGGTTGAGCAGTCGCACCAGGCGGCCGTACACGTCGATCAGGGCCACGCTGCGGGCGCTTTCGGTGGCCATGCGGGCGCGGCGGATGAGCCGGGCCATCATCTCCAGCGCAAATTCGGGGTGGACGGCAATGTAGTCCAGCAACACCTGCCGGGTGATGACGGCGCAGGTGCTGGGTTCCAGCGCCTCCACATTGGCCGAGCGGGGCCCACCGTCCAGGGACATTTCTCCCACGTACTCCAGCGGCCCATAGACCCCCAGGGTCAGTTCCTTGCCATGACCGTCGGCCAGGAAGGCGCGCAGCTTGCCCTGCTGCACGATGTAGAGGGAATCCCCCGTTTCGCCTTCCTGGATGATCAGGGCGCCGCGACGGTAGCGGCGTGACACACCCTGCGCCGCCAGGGCCTCGATGTGGGGGGAAGTCTCTGGCGGCAGGGTGTCGGACATCGGCGGGGGAAATCAGGGCTGGGTGAACTCACCTCCATTGTGCGCGACGGGCGTGATCACCCGCAAGGCAGGTACCACCGGCGGCAGCGCATTGACGCGCAGCAGCAACTGGCGGATGCTGGTGCAGCCGGTTTTCTCGCGCAGGGCCTTGATCTGGCTGCGCACCGTGGACTCGGCCACCCGGTTCTGGCGCGCAATCTCGGGGATCTCCATGCCCGAGCACAGGGAAATGAGCACCGATTCCTCGGTCGGGCTCAGGCTCTGGTTGCGGGCAAACATGCGCACCGCAAGGTTGTCGCAGGTACTCTGGCGTGACAGCAGAATCAGGACGTTGGGGTTATCGGTTTCCAGCGGGTGGCTCAGAGGCACAAAAGCCATCGACAGTTCGCGGTTGCCACGGGTAAACAGCAGAAGGCGGCGCTGGCCGCGCTGGGCCTGTTCCATGGCCGCCTGGATCTGGGCGGTGATGTCGATGGTGGCCCCCATCAGAACGCCGTCGTGCGCCAGTAGCGTGCGGCCGCTGGCCAGTTCATGGCGGGCCAGGTGGTTCACGTGGTGCAGTCTGCCCTGGGCATCCACCACCATCAGGCCGTAGTCCACCTCATCCAGCACACGGTGCAGCTGGGCGGGGTCCAGCCCGCTGCCGTGGCTGGTGTCAAACCCGGTGTGAAAGGGGGCGCGGTGGGCGTTGCTGCTGAGCTTTTCTTGTGCGGTCCACATGTTGATTTCCTCCGTTGGTTTGTTGAACTGATGGAGGAACTGTAGGCCGCAAGGGCTACGCGCTGACGTACGCCATTACCCGCCACTTTGTGATCCATTCACAATCCCGGGAAATACCCGGGCGGCATGCCTTATGCCCTTGGAGCGTGGCGAATGGACGACAGCGTGGCCCGTGTGGTGAGAACTTCCGCATCCAGCATCACCTCGATGAGGGTGCCGGTGTCGGCCGCCAGGGCGCGCTGCAGGGCGCCTTCGAACTGGGCGGTGGCCTCGACCCGTTCGGCCGCATAGCCGTAGGCACGGGCCAGGGCGCAGAAGTCGGGGTTCTTCAGGTCGGATCCGCTGACGCGGGCCGGGTACTCGCGCTCCTGGTGCATGCGGATGGTGCCGTAGGTGCCGTTGTTGAGCAGCAGGATGATGGATTTGGCGCCATGCTGCACGGCGGTGGCCAGTTCCTGTCCGTTCATGAGGAAGTCGCCATCGCCCGCAATGGTGAAGACCGTGCGCCCCGTCATGATGGCCGCGCCGATGCCGGCCGGCACGCCGTAGCCCATGGCGCCGTTGGTGGGCGCCAGCTGCGTCTTGTGCCCCTTGACCAGGCCGTGGTAGCGGTAGAAGCGGTGCAGCCAGCTGGCGAAGTTGCCCGCACCGTTGGTCAGCACCGCATCGGCCGGCAGGTGACTCTGCAGGGTGTGGATGATGGCCGGCATGTCGATGGGGCCGGGCAGCACGGTGCCGTAGTTGCCCACGTCGATGTTGGCCAGGTAGTCGGCATGGCAGGCGGCCGCCCAGTCTGCCCAGGGCACGGATGGGGGCGCCGTCAGCACCTCCAGGCTGCGCGCGGCGGCGTTCATGGTGGCGTTGATGGCCAGCACGGGCTGGTACACCCGGCCCAGCTCCTCGGCGCTGGCGTGGATGTGCACCAGCTTCTGTGCCGGCAGCGGCGCCTGAATCAGGGTGTAGCCGCCGGTGGTGGACTCACCCAGGCGCGGGCCGATGGCCAGCAACAGGTCGCTCTCGCGGATGCGGCGGGCCAGGGCCGGGTTGATGCCCAGACCCATGTCCCCGGCGTAGAGCGGGTGGTGGTTGTCAAAGGTGTCCTGGAAGCGGAAGGTGTTGGCCACCGGCAGCTGCCAGTTCTCGGCAAAGCGCTGCAGCGCCGCGGCGGCCTGCGGTGTCCAGCCGCCCCCGCCGGCCAGCACCAGCGGGCGCTGCGCCTGCAACAGCAGGCTGCGCAGGTCCCGCAGGGCACCTGGGTCGCTCCAGGCCTGCACCGGCTCCACCCGCGGCAGGGGCTGCGCCTCCACACTCTGCGTGAGCATGTCTTCGGGCAGCACCAGCACCACCGGGCCGGGTCGACCGTTCATGGCGGTGGCAAAGGCCCGGGCCACGTACTCGGGGATGCGGCGCGCGTCGTCGATGCGCTCCACCCGCTTGGCCATGCCCTTGGTGCTGGGACCAAAGAAGACAGCGAAATCCACCTCCTGGAAGGCCTCGCGGTCGCGCGCATCGCTGGCCACATCGCCCACGAAGAGCACCATGGGCGTGGAATCCTGGAACGCCGTGTGCAGGCCGATGGAGGCGTTGGTGGCTCCGGGGCCGCGCGTCACAAAGCAGACGCCGGGCCGGCCTGTCAGCTTGCCCTGCGCCTCGGCCATGAAGGCCGCCCCGCCCTCCTGGCGGTTGATGACGAAACGGATCTGGTCGGCATGGGCGTGGAAACCGTCCAGCACGGCCAGGTAGCTCTCGCCCGGCACACCAAACGCGTGGGTGACGCCCTGGGCGATCAGACATTCGACGAGCAGGTGGCCGGCAAGCTTCTGGGTCATGGTCAGGGAAGGGTTGGGTGGTGGATTCAAGGGGTTCAATGGGCCTGGGTGCGCTGGCCCACGCCCACGGCGGCGTACACCGACACGAGCAGCACCAGCGCGGCACCCGCCAGGGTGGCAGCGTACCAGCCGTGGTCCATGAGCACGCCAAAGATGAGCGGCGAGACCGCAAAACCGGTGTCCAGGCCGGAATAGACCGTGCCGTAGACTCGGCCGGTGGCGCCCTTGGGCGTGGCCTTCTTGATCATCATGTCGCGGCTGGGCCCGCCCACCCCCACGGCGAAGCCGGTGATGGCCAGGCCCACCATGGTGCCGGTGGCGCCCAGCCATCCGGTGGCACAGACCAGCAGCAGCAAGGCCCCGCCCGTCATGGAAAACGCTACAACGCGGTCACTGGACCAGTGCCGATGCTGCCCCCAGGTGGCCACAAAGCCGCCCACGAACATGCCCACGGCGCCGCAGAGCATGTAGGCGCTGATGGTCAGCGTGGCGGCCTCCACGCTCACCCCATGCACCGCCTTGAGAATGGACGGCGCAAAGCTCTGCACCACCGCCAGCGTCATGGTCGAGAGAAAGAAGAAGGCAAAGCACCACCAGACCACCGGCAGCTTCAGAAAGGCCAGATCGGAACCGCCTGGGGCATCGGCGTGACGCACCACCACCTGGGTGCGCAGGCGGTCGCGCTGCCAGAACAGCACGGCCAACACCCCCACGTAGAACACCGCAGCGGCCTGGTAGGCGGTGCGCCAGTCGGCCATGGCGGTGATGCCCACCAGGAAGGCCGGCGCCAGCGCCCAGCCCAGATTGCCGGTCAGCCCGTGGGCGCTGAAGGCATAGCCCAGCCGTGCGGCGGACACCCGCTGGTTGAGAATGGTGAAGTCGGCCGGGTGAAAAGGCGCATTGCCCAGCCCCGCCAGCGCGGCCACCAGCACCAGACCGCGGTAGCCGGTGGCCATCGATGCCGCCAGCGAGGCCAGCAGAAAACAGCTGACGGCGGCGAACAGCACCGGACGTGCGCCGATGCGGTCCACCACAAAGCCTGCCATGGCTTGGCCGATGCCTGAGATGACGAAGAAGACGCTCATGAGCAGGCCGACATCGGCATAGCTCAGCCCGAAATCCCGGATGAACACCGGAAACAGCGGCGCCAGCAGCAAATGCGAGAAATGCGAGGTGCCATGTGCCAGCCCGACCAGGCCGATGATGGCGGCGTCGTCCTTGAGCGGCACCGGATTGGCCGGCGGGATGGCACCCATGGCGACGGTGCTCATCGCGCACCGCCTTGGGGCACATATGAAGCCAGGCAGGCCCCGACACGGTTCATCCGGGCACGGATGAGGACAGAAAACGCAGAAATCATGGGTTGGCCTTGAACTTGCTCACAGCCGAGCATAGCCGGCATGTCAAATGCATGTCACGCAATCCGTGGATGATGCCGGCCATGTCACACCGAGCGCCGAGCACAGGGAGAACAATCATGATGCAAACCAACCGATCCGCCGCCTGCCTGGCCAAGACCCGCCGGGCCTGGGATGTGCTGCCCTACCCCCAGCTGGTGGGAAGGCAGGCCCACACGCTGATGCTGCTGGCCAATGGCCGCCGAAGCCTTCGGGAGCTGTCGCTGCTGGTGGGCGACGACGTGACGCCCATCGCCCACGAACTGCTCAGCGAAGGCCTGCTGCAGGAGCAGCCGATCGAGGTGCCCGCGGCCGATTGAATGGCGGTGGCTGCTCACAGGATGTTGAGCACGCCCAGCGGGTCTTTCGCATCTCCATCGTTGATCAGCGGTCCGCGCTTGAAGACGCCGCTCACCCGCAGCGCGGGCTCGCCATTGGCGGTCACCAGCGCCTGCCCGAACAGCATGTTGCGGGTGGTGCGCAGCACCTGGCCCTCACCCTGTACCCAGGCCCCCAGTGGCGCGGCACCCATGTAGTCCACCTGCAGGCTGATGGTGGGCAGAAACCGCCGCTCCAGCCCCGGCTCATACATGGCGGCGCAAGGGATGAGCATGTCGGCAAAGGTGGCGAGCATGCCACCGTGACAGATGCCCAGGGGGTTGGTGTGGTGCGACTGCACGCGGAAACCCACCTGCACCCGCCCGTCGATCAGGCGGGCGTACAGAGGACCGTTGTGGGCCACGAAATGTCCACCCACACTGACCACCCTGAACCCCTCGGGGATGTCAATGGCGTCGGTGGGGGGCAGCAAGGTATCGGGAGCGTTCATCCCGCCAGATGCTAGCGGGACGAACCCGGGCCGTCGGTCCAATGGGCGACAGGCGCCGTCAGAGCCAGCGCTTGAGCAGGCCGATCACTTGCCGAAAGCGCTGTCCATAGGGCGGATAGAACAGATGCCCCATGGCCAGGCGCGACTGCACGAGCACCGACTTCTGGTGTGTGAAGCGCAGGAAGCCGGTTTCGCCGTGATACGCCCCCAGGCCGCTTTCCCCAACGCCGCCGAAAGGCAGGTTCTCGTGGGCAATGTGCATGAGCGTGTCGTTGACGGTGACGCCGCCACTGACCGTGCGGGCGAGTACCTGGTCGCGCGCAGCCGTGTCGTTCCCGAACCAGTAAAGGGCCAGCGGGCGTGGCCGGGCGTTGATGAAGGCGATCGCCTCCTCCGCGGAATCGCAGGGCATCACTGGCAGGATGGGGCCAAAGATCTCCTCCTGCATCAGGCGACTCTGCTCGGCCGGCGCAAACACCAGCGCAGGACGCATCTGCCGGGCATGACCTTCCCCGGCGTCCGGCACCGCAGCCTCCACCACCCGGGCACCTTGTGCCCGTACCTCGGCCAGCAGGTCCTGCAGGCGTGCGTGATGCCGGTCACTGACGATGGCGGCGTAGTCCTGGTTGCCCCGCAGCGTCGGGAAGAGACGGGCGACCGACGCCTGCCAGGCCTGCTCGAAGTCAGTCTCCAGCCCACGGGGCAGCAGCACATAGTCGGGGGCGATGCAGGTTTGCCCGGCGTTGAGCAACTTGCCATGCACGATCTTGTCGGTGACGGCCGCCAGATCGGCCGAGCGGTCGATGATGCAGGGCGACTTGCCGCCCAGCTCCAGCGTGGTGGGCGTCAGGTGGCGCGCGGCCGCCTCGGCCACCCGGCGGCCCACCGCCGTGGACCCGGTGAAGAACAGGTGGTCGAAGGGCAGCGCGGCAAACTCGGCCGCCACGTCGGCCCCCCCCAGGAAGACGGCAAACTCGTCGGCGGCAAAGCGCTGGTGCACCAGCTGCGCCATCAGGGCAGAAGTGTGCGGCGTCAGTTCGCTGGGCTTGAGCATGACGCGGTTGCCGGCGGCCAGGGCCACCAGCGCAGGCCCCAGCGCCAGCTGGATCGGGTAATTCCATGGCGCGATCACGCCCACCACGCCCAGCGGCTGGCGCTGGATGCGTGCCTTGGCCGGCTGCAGGTAGATGGGGGTGGACACCCGCTGCGGCTTCATCCAGCGCGGCAAATGGCTGCGCAGCTGACCGATCATCGCGCGCAGCACGAACAGGTCGGCCACCTCCGTCAGATCCGGCGACCGCACCCCGAAGTCCGCCTGCACCGCATCGCACAGTGCTTGGGCGTTGTCCTCGATGAGTGCGCGCACGCGCTCAAGCCGGTCCCGCCGGACCGACAGGGGAACATCCACCTGGAGGCGGCTGGCTTGGTACTGGGCGTCGAAACTGGCGCGCAGGGGGAGATCGGGAGGGGTTTGGCTCATGGGCGGATGGTACGACCTGGAACCGATCCCGGCTAGGGTCGCCAGTCCAGACCCCAGACTCAGGCGGGTTGCGCCTGACGGGCCGACACCACCGCCTTGAGGGCCTCGGGCACCACCGCCCTGACCTCCACCGGCCTCAGCCAACCCTTGGCCAGCAGCTTCTCGCAGCTGCGCCGCGTCATGGTGTGGGCACGCCCGCCCCGGCTGGTGAACATGAACAGGCTGGCCTTGGTGCTGGCCCACATGAGCTGCGCCCGAAGCCATTGCCCATCGGAGTGCAGGTCCACCCAGTCACCCGGGCGCAGGCTGGCCAGCACCGCCGTGGCATTGACCGCGTCATGGGATTCGGCTTGAAGCTCACCGGCCACGCTGTCACCGGTCACCTCATCCAGTTGGTCGTGCTCGGTGGGCAAGGTGTCCTCAAAGCCCGCCGACGCCAACTCCCGCACGCCGAACCAGGGCTGCGCCGGGATGCGCGGCTTCTGCTGCTCAGGGGTGGCGGGTTCGAGCAGCGCGGGCGCTGAAGTCTCCACCTCCACTTCCAGCGGGATCGGCCCGGACGCGGTTTCGGCCCGCGCCCGCAGGCGCCGCAGCTTGAGCACCGGTTCATGCAGCTTGAGCAGCGCGTCGAAAAAGGCCGCCGTCTCGTCGGGCGTCTTGCCCAGCAGGTCCAGCCCCCGCCGCAGGGTCTGGATCATGCCAGGCACGATATCGAACAACTGCTTGGGCTGGCGCAAGGTGACCTCACGCCGTGTGCTCCAGAGCAGCTGGCTGATCACCTTGCGAAAACCCAGCGGATCAGGCCCTGCGTCAGGGTGGGTCAGCTGTGCCGAGGCGATCACCAGCGACCAGGATCCATACAGGAAGTCAAGAACGATGCCCGGGACGTTGTAGATGTCGGGACGGTGGCTGATCTCCCAGGCGATCTGGTCGGCCAGTTCCTGTCGGGCTTCGGCAAAGCGCAGCGCCTCCAGCTGGCGCTGACGGCGCGCTTCGTCCTCGGCATCGGCATCGACCCAGCGCTGCTGGAGATCGGCCAGGGCCTGCGCGAAAGGCTCCGGATCGGCACTGGCGCTGGCATTGAGCTGTTCCACCTGCTGGCGGACCGGCTCGAAAAACTGCTCGAACTCGGGTGAAAACTCGTCGTTGTAGCGGAAGCTGCGCTGGGCGACGCTCTCGATCAGGCGGCGCGCCGGGTGGTCGTCCTGGCTGAAGTAGCGAGGCTCAGCCATCGCCAGGCGCAACAGGGCCGGCTCCAGCGCCACAACGGCCTCGCGCACGGGCGCGAGCAGCAGCGGATCGCTGGCCACCTGGTTGACCAGCTTTCGGACCACGTCCAGACCGACCGCCTGTGCCACCTTGTCGGCCTGGTGCTTGAGTTCCAGCAGCACCCGGGAACGCTCATGCGGCGCGGCGTAGGTGCCCCAGCGCTCGGGGCTGAGTTGCGAGCCGATGCCCAGTTGCCTGGCAGGCCGGTCCACCACCGGCAGATCCCGGTACTGGTTGCGCTCGCGCTCGATGGCTTCCTCGTCGATCGCCGGCCAGCCGTCGTGCGCGTCGACCCGCGTCAGCTCGCGCCGGACCTGCTCGTAGTAGGCGTTGTCCAGGGCATCATTGAAGACGCCCTGCTCGCCGGCCAGGAAGGCCTGCATCACATCATGCTGTAGGACAGACTGTTCGCGCGCGAGGTCGCCCATGCGCATCGCCATGGACGCAGCCGCCGGCGCCGGCTCACCCGGATAGCTCAGGCGCCCCCATTGACTGCCTCCCTGCCCTTCGTCGAATCGGCTACCAGAGGACAGTGGCGCCAACCGGGAACCCGGTGCATCCGCCACCAGACGGACGCGGTAGCCCGCTTCCTGCACATTGGCACGCTGCAGCATCAGTGCCACCTGCTCATAGAGGCGGCACAGCTCCCTGCCAAGCACGGGAGCCACTTGCTGGAGCCAGAGCGAGCGAATCTGCCCGTCGATCTCCAGCTCGGACATCAGGTCGCGCAGCACGCGCACGAACACGGAGGGCCGCAGCGGATTCTTTTCGGCATGAACGGTTTCCAGCCCGATCAGCGAGCTGATGCGCGCATCCACCATGGCCAAGGCCTGTTCGACCACCGGCATCAGGGCCTGGAGCAGCTTGGCAGACTCCAGCGACTCGTTGACCGCGGTGTCGTCCACCAGGGCCAGCAAGGATGAGTCGGACAGGCGCGCCAAGGCCGAAGTCTGGCTGTCCACATCGCCCTGGCGCAATGCCTGCTCCAGCCGACGGGAATACTGGGTGGTCAGCGGTGTGCGCTTTTGCTGCAGGCTCCACCAGGCACGCCCGGCCAGATCCCGGGCCGCCACCTCACGCCCCTGGTTCTCGGCTTCCTGCAGGGCCGAAACGGCCGTGTCCACGCAGCGCCCGAGCAAGGGCGGCACCTCGCGCAGGACCAAGGCGTAACACTGTTCGAGCAGGGAAGAATCGACCGGCATGGGGCAACGAGGGGGTCCACCAGAAGGCGCGTGAACAATCTCACAGGTTATACCTTCTGATGCGCCTCATTTCCATGCGAAGTCGTTGGACCGCCACAGGGATGGCGCCGATCGGCCGGGATCAATTGCAAGTAATTGTTACTTTAGTTGCAACAAGATGTCTGCCACCAGCAGGGGATGACCTGCTGGTGGTTCGGCAGGGCTTCAAGCCATCGGGACCGGATCGCCAAACTCGAACACGCCCGGGTTGCGCACCGGGTCCACCCCCACCGGAATCACCGATTTGGGCGGATAGCGGCCCTCCAGCAGCAGCTTGGAGAGCGGGTTCTCGATGCGCTGCTGGATGGCGCGCTTGAGTGGACGGGCGCCGAACACCGGGTCGAAACCGACCTTGGCCAGTTCGCCCATGGCAGCAGCCGAGACGTCCAGGCGCAGGTCCATCTTCTGCAGGCGGGCCTGCAAGGCCTTGAGCTGGATCGCGGCGATCGACTCGATGTGCTTGGCGTCCAGGCCGTGGAACACCACCGTCTCGTCGATGCGGTTGAGGAACTCGGGCCGGAAGTGGTTCTTGAGCTCACCCCAGACGGCGTCCTTCACTTCCTCGTAGCTGTCGCCCACCATGGACTGGATCAGGTGCGAGCCGATGTTGCTGGTCATGACGATGACCGTGTTCTTGAAGTCCACGGTCCGGCCCTGACCATCGGTCAGGCGACCGTCGTCCAGCACTTGCAGCAGCACGTTGAACACATCCGGGTGGGCCTTCTCGACCTCGTCAAGCAGTAGCACAGAATACGGCTTGCGGCGCACGGCTTCCGTCAGGTAACCGCCCTCCTCGTAGCCCACGTAGCCGGGCGGCGCGCCAATCAGGCGGGCCACCGAGTGCTTCTCCATGAACTCGCTCATGTCGATGCGCACCAGGTGCTCTTCGCTGTCGAACAGGAAGCCCGCCAGCGCCTTGCACAGCTCGGTCTTGCCGACACCGGTGGGGCCCAGGAACAGGAAGGAACCGGTCGGCCGGTTCGGGTCGGACAGGCCCGAGCGCGAGCGGCGGATGGCGTTGGCCACGGCACTGATCGCCTCGTCCTGGCCGACCACGCGCTCGTGCAGCTTGGTTTCCATCTGCAGCAGTTTGTCGCGCTCGCCCTGCATCATCTTGGACACAGGGATGCCGGTGGCGCGGCTGACCACCTCGGCGATCTCTTCGGCGCCCACCTGGGTACGCAGCAGCTGGCGCGTGGCGCCCTCAGTGCCCTTGCCGGCTTCCTTGGCCTGAGCCTCCTTGAGCTGCTTTTCCAGTTCCGGCAGCTTGCCGTACTGCAGCTCGGCCACCTTGTTGAAATCGCCCTTGCGCTTGAGTTCCTCGATCTGCAGTTTGGCCTTCTCGATTTCTTCACGCACCTGGGCGCTGCCCTGGGCCTGCGCCTTCTCGGATTTCCAGATCTCTTCCAGGTCGGCCGCCTCCTTCTGCAGGCGCTCGATCTCTTCCTCGATCAGTTCCAGCCGCTTCTGCGAGGCCTCGTCGGTCTCCTTCTTGATGGCTTCGCGCTCGATCTTGAGCTGGATCAGCCGACGGTCCAGCTTGTCCATGACCTCCGGCTTGGAGTCGATCTCGATCTTGATCTTGGCCGCGGCTTCGTCGATCAAGTCGATCGCCTTGTCGGGCAGGAAGCGGTCGGTGATGTAGCGGTGGGACAGCTCGGCCGCGGCGACGATGGCCGGATCGGTGATGTCCACGCCGTGGTGCACCTCATACTTCTCCTGCAGGCCGCGCAGGATGGCGATCGTCTGCTCCACCGTTGGCTCGTCGACCAGCACCTTCTGGAAGCGCCGCTCCAGCGCAGCGTCCTTCTCGATGTACTTGCGGTATTCGTCCAGCGTGGTCGCGCCGATGCAGTGCAGCTCGCCGCGCGCAAGCGCGGGCTTGAGCATGTTGCCGGCGTCGATGGCGCCTTCGGCCTTGCCGGCGCCCACCATGGTGTGAATTTCGTCGATGAACAGGATGATGCGTCCCTCGTCCTGCGCCACCTCTTTCAGCACCGACTTCAGGCGTTCCTCGAACTCGCCGCGGTACTTGGCACCGGCCAGCAGGCCGGCCATGTCCAGCACCAGCACGCGCTTGTCGCGCAGGGTCTCGGGCACCTCGCCGTTGACGATGCGCTGCGCCAGGCCTTCGACGATGGCCGTCTTGCCCACGCCGGGTTCGCCGATCAGCACCGGGTTGTTCTTGCTGCGGCGCTGCAGCACCTGGATGGCGCGGCGGATCTCGTCGTCGCGGCCGATCACCGGGTCGAGCTTGCCCTGGCGGGCCCGCTCGGTCAGGTCCAGGGTGTACTTCTTCAGCGCCTCGCGCTGGCTCTCACCCTCGGGCGAATCCATTTTCTGACCGCCGCGCACGGCCTCGATCGCGGCCTCCAGGCTCTTGCGACTCAGGCCGTTTTCGTTGGCGATGCGGCCAATGTCACCCTTGTGATCCGCCGCCGCCAGCAGGAACAGTTCGCTGGCAATGAAGGCATCGCCGCGTTTGATGGCTTCCTTCTCGGTGGCCTGCAGCAGCTTGATCAGGTCCGGGCCGGGTTGCACCTGCTCCTGGCCCTGCACCTCGGGCAGGCGGTTGACCGCGTCTTCGGCGGCTTTGCTCAGGCCGGGGACGTTGACGCCCGCACGCTGCAGCAGCGACTTCGGACCGTCCGTCTGGCGCAGCATGGCCAGCAGCAGGTGGGCGGGTTCGATGTAGGCGTGGTCCTTGCCCAGCGCGAGGCTCTGGGCTTCGCCCAGGGCTTCCTGGAACTTGGTGGTGAGTTTGTCGAGGCGCATGGATAGAGGCTCCCGTGATCTTGAACTGACCAGCATGTAGCGACCGGTGGCCGCATTTCAAGATCTGACACGAAGATGCCGCCTGCGCCTTTGCGTCAGATCAACCGGTTTTCCAGTAGGCGTAGGTCCAGGCGGTCGTCATGCCCGCCCGGCGGTACAGCGCCAGCGCCGGCGTGTTGGCCGCATCCACCTGCAGGAAGGCACGCCGGATATCCCGGCGCTGTGCCGCCAGTGCCATGGCCCGGATCAGCCGGCCAGCCAGCCCCTGTCCACGGTGGCTGGCCGCCGTGCGCAGACCGTGCATGCTCAGCCAGCCCTGGGCAAAACTGGCGGCCCCGCAAGCCAGTGTCCGGCCATCATGCCGAAGGCTGGCAAACAGCGTGCCCTCAGCACGGGCCAGCGCACGCGAGCGGTAGGCACCATCCACCGGATCCAGACCTTCGCCCAGAAACATCGCCATCCAGGCGCTATCCGGCCGCTCTTCCAGCGACACATCGTCGGCACGCTCGGCCAGTGCCAGCAGACCGTCCAGGGATCCGATCTGGGTGAGGGTGGGTTGCTCGCGCCGGAAACCGGCCGTCGCCAACCACGGCCACCAGGCCTCGAACGACGGAATTTCCGGCAACCGAAAAGCCGGCCGCAATCCTGCCATCCGGTAGTGGCGCGCGATGCTGTCAATCAACGCAGGATCATGTGCACCGTGGTGCAGCGGCACGGCGCTGTGGGCACGGCCGACCGTGCCGGGATCCAGCGGAAGCAGCCAGCCCGACAGGGTTTCGATTCGCTCGGGCGCCACCGCTGCCAGCGTGGCCCGCTCGATCGCCTCGATATCGGCGGATGGCAGCGTGGTCACGAAGTGGCCCCGGGCTCAGGCATTGCTGGCGCTGATGCCCCAGCGCGCCAGCGCAGCGTCATCGCTGACGCGCGCATCCACCCATCGCGCACCTTCGGGCGTCTGTTCCTTCTTCCAGAACGGTGCCTGGGTCTTGAGGTAGTCCATCAGGAACTCGCAGGCCTGAAAGCTCTGCCCGCGGTGGGCCGAAGTCACCACCACCAGCACAATCTGGTCCAGGGGCTGCAAGGGGCCTACTCGGTGGATGACGCGCGCGCCCAGGATGTCGAAGCGGCGGAACGCCTCATCGATCATGGCCTCAATGGCCTTCTCGGTCATGCCCGGGTAGTGCTCCAGCTCCATGGCCGACACGGGCTGGCCGTCGTTGCGGTCTCGCACCGTCCCCACGAAGCTGCAGACCGCGCCCACCCCCTTGTGGTCCGCGCGCAGTCGAGCCACCTCGGTGGACAGGTCGAAGTCCCCGGTCTGGATGGATACGCGGGCATTCGGACGACTGCTCATGCTCAACCTCCGGTCACTGGCGGGAAGAAGGCCACCTCGGCGCGGTCAGGCAGGGCCGCCGATTCGTCGCTCATGGTCTGGTTGAGGGACACCCGGACAGCCCGACCCCGGGCCAGCGCCTCGGCGTAGCACCCTCCGCGGGCAATCAGCTCGTCCCGCAGTTCACCGACGGTGGTGGCGGTCGTCTGCAGTGCCTCGCTGCCGGTGCCCAGGCTCTCACGAATGGAGGCAAAGTAACGCAACTGGATCGATCGGGTCATGTCGTGCAGTCTCGGGTCAGGTCAGGCCAGCAGGTCGGCAAAGGAAATGTAGGGAACCAGGTCGCCGTGGGCAATGGTGGCGCCGGCCGGGTTGTCCACCAGGCCATCGCCCCAGGCAGCCGACGTCAGGACACCGGAACTCTGGTTCTGGAACAGGTCGAGTCCGCCATTGGCGTTGCGGCGCACGCGCAGGAACTCGCGGCGCTTGTCGGCCTTGGGCAGGTTGAAATGGGCCGGCAGCATCACCGGGCGGAAGGCGGGCTTGTAGTGCCCTTCGGACGCCCCCTGCAGCTTGAGCAGGAAGGGTCTCACCAGCAGGAGAAAGGTCACGAAGCTGGACACCGGGTTGCCGGGCAGCCCGATGAAATGGCAGTCGGTCCGCTGCTCATCGCCGGCACCGGCATCCCGATGAACCCGGCCATAGGCAAAGGGCTTGCCCGGCTTCATGCCAATCTGCCACAGATCCAGGCTGCCCAGTTGCTGCACCGCAGGCTTGATGTGGTCCTCTTCGCCCACCGACACGCCGCCACTGGTCAGGATGAGGTCGTGATGATCGGCGGCGGTCTTCAATGCCGCCAGGGTAGCGTCGCGGCGGTCGGGCACAATACCCAGGTCACTGACCTCACAACCAAACCGCTGCAACAAGGCCCGCAGGAAGAACCGGTTGGAGTTGTAGATGGCGCCGGGCTTCATCTCAGCAGGGGGCACATCACCCGGCATCACCAGCTCGTCACCGGTGGAAAACAGCGCCACGCGCGGGCGTGCATGCACCGTCAGCCATGCCCGGCCGATGCCGGCGGCCAGACCGATGGAGGCCGGCGTCAGCCGCTGCCCCCTGGCCAGCACGACCTTGCCCCGGGACACATCCTCACCGGCGCGGCGGATCCACTGGCCCAGGGCAGGCAAGACATCGATGTGAACGGCGTGCAGGTCTCCCCCGACCTCGCGGGTCTCCTCCTGCATGACGATGGCATCGGCACCCGCGGGAACCGGCGCACCCGTGAAGATGCGCGCGCAGGTGCCCGGCTGCAGGGGACCACCGGCATGCCCGGCCGCGATGCGCTGGGAAACCGGCAGGACAACGCCAGGCTCGGTCACGTCGGCCACCCGCAGGGCGTAACCATCCATGGACGAATTGTCCTGGGGAGGCACATGAAGATCCGAGACCAGATCCTCGGCCAGCACGCGATGATCGGCGTCGAAGGTGGGCACCTGCTCGGTTCGGGCCAGTGGCTCGACATGGCCAAGCAGATCCGCCAGCGCCTGATCCAGTGCCATCAAGGGGGTTCGGGGGTGCTTGGGCGCAGCTGCGTTCATGGGTCTCTCGCGTTGGACGTGGTGTCACCCCGCTGGCCAGGCGTCAGAGATAGGCCTGCGGGTCGTACTCAAACCGCTGTTCATTGTCGGTCAGCCAGGCGGCGACCGCATCGGGATCGTTCAAATCCAGCACTGGCCGGCTGGTGGGCTCGGGCAACTGCTGCGGCGCATCGGTGGCAATGGCGACGACAAATGGATCGTCAGGGTAGCGCACCGGCTTACCGACCTCGGGGCGCCAGACTTCGATCTTGAGCAGATTGCTTTCCTTGAAGCCTTCCACGAGCACCCAGTCCACACCCGGATGAAGCGCGCGGATGAGCTCATGGGCGCTCAGGCGCTGGGGCTGCTCGAAGGTGCGAATGATGGCCATGCGCTGCGACGACGCGGCCACCACCTCGTAGGCGCCCGCCTCGCGATGGCGCCAGGTGTCCTTGCCCGGGTGGTCGATGTCGAAGCCGTGGTGCGCGTGCTTGACCACCGACACCCGCAGCCCACGCAGGCGCAGCGCAGCGATCAGCTGCTCGACCAGCGTGGTCTTGCCCGAACCGGAGTAACCGGCGAAACCCACCACCTTCATGGCGCCACGGTCCTTCAGACCTGCGGGCAGCGCTCGCGGATGTAGCGCTTGACCGCCTCCACGTCGGCGGCCATGACCTGCACCCGCTTGGGCAGGGACTCGATGCCGTCGAACCGTGCCGGGCGCACGGGGTCGCGCCCCAGGGCCTCGCGGATGGTTTCGGCGAACTTGATCGGCAACGCGGTCTCCAGCACCACGATCTGCTCACCGGGGCGACGAAGCTCTCGCGCCACCTTGACCCCGTCGGCGGTGTGGGTGTCGATCATCACGCCCTGCTGCTCGAACGTGGCCCGGATGGTCGCCAGGCGGTTGGTGTGCGTGCTCTTGCCGCTGGCAAAGCCGTACTTCGTGGCGGCTTGGGCGAACAGCGGATCGGCGCCCAGGTCAAAGCGGCCGTGCAGGCGCAGCTCGTCGTCAAACAGCCTCTTCGTGCGCGCGGCGTCGCGGCCCAGGAGATCAAACACGAAACGCTCGAAGTTGCTCGCCTTGGAGATGTCCATCGAAGGGCTGGAGGTCTCGTAGGTGTCGGCACTGCCCCGAACACGGTAGGTACCGGTGCGGAAGAACTCGTCGAGCACGTCGTTCTCGTTGGTCGCGACGATCAGGCGGTCGATGGGCAGGCCCATCTGCCGCGCCACATGGCCGGCGCAGACGTTGCCGAAGTTGCCCGACGGCACGCAGAAGCTGACCTTCTGATCGTTGGACGTGGTGGCGTAGAAATAGCCGGCGAAGTAGTACACCACCTGGGCCAGCAGACGCGCCCAGTTGATCGAGTTGACCGTGCCGATCTTGTACTGACGCTTGAAGTCCAGGTCGTTGGACACCGCCTTGACGATGTCCTGGCAGTCGTCGAACACGCCCTCGACGGCGATGTTGTGAATGTTCTCGTCCATCAGGCTGAACATCTGTGCCTGCTGGAACGGGCTCATGCGGCCGTGTGGGCTGAGCATGAACACGCGCACGCCCTGCTTGCCACGCATGGCGTACTCGGCCGCGCTGCCGGTGTCGCCGCTGGTGGCACCCAGGATGTTCAGCTGCTCGCCTCGGCGCGCCAGTTCGTACTCGAACAGGTTGCCCAGCAGCTGCATGGCCATATCCTTGAAGGCCAGTGTCGGGCCGTTGGACAGCGCTTCGAGCTGCAGGCCATCTTCCAGCTTCGTCAGCGGCACGATCTCCTTGGTGCCGAACACCTCGGCCGTGTAGGTCTTTGCGCAAAGCGCCTTCAGGTCGTCGGCCGGAATATCGTCGATGTAGAGCGACAGCACTTCGAGCGCCAGCGCGGCATAGCCCTGCTCGGCCAGCACCGAGCGCCAGCGCGTCAGGGTGGCGGCATCGACCTGCGGATAGGCCTCGGGCAGGTAGAGGCCGCCATCGGGTGCCAGGCCTTCAAGCAGGATTTCACAGAAACGCTTGCGGTCCGGGTGGCCGCGGGTCGACAGGTACAGCATCTCAGTTCAGCTCTTCTTTTCGGATGCGGGTGATCGGCGCCAGCACGCTGGGCAGTGCCTGCATCTGCGCGATCACATCGTTCATCGTGCCCTCACGCGTGTCGTGCGTGAGGATGATCAGGTCGGTGGAGGTCGAACCCTCGCCGCCCACCTCATCGGCTTCGCGCTGCAGCACCGCGTCGATGCTGATGCCGGCGCCGGCCAGCAGGCCGGTCACCTGGGCGAGCACGCCGGCCTGATCGGCGACGCGAAGGCGCAGGTAATAGCTGGTGACGACCTCGCTCATGGGCAGCACGGCCATGTCGCTCATGGCATCGGGCTGGAAAGCCAGGTGCGGCACGCGGTTGAGGGGATCTGCGGTGTGCAGGCGGGTGATGTCCACCAGGTCGGCAATCACAGCCGAGGCGGTGGGCTCGCTGCCGGCGCCCTTGCCGTAATACAGCGTCGTGCCCACGGCATCGCCGTGCACGACGACCGCGTTCATCGCCCCTTCGACATTGGCAATCAGGCGCTTGGCCGGGACCAGACTGGGGTGCACGCGCAGTTCCACACCCTTGGCCGTGCGCTTGGTGATGCCCAGCAGCTTGATGCGGTAGCCCAGCTGCTCGGCATAGCGGATGTCGGCCGCACCCAGCTTGGTGATGCCCTCCACATAGGCCTTGTCGAATTGCACCGGGATGCCGAACGCAATGGCGCTCATGAGCGTGGCCTTGTGCGCCGCGTCCACGCCTTCGATGTCGAAGGTCGGGTCGGCTTCAGCGTAACCCAGGCGCTGCGCCTCCTTGAGCACCACGTCGAAGTCCAGTCCCTTGTCCCGCATCTCGGACAGGATGAAGTTGGTCGTGCCGTTGATGATGCCGGCAATCCACTGGATGCGGTTGGCGGTCAGGCCTTCGCGCAGGGCCTTGATGATGGGAATGCCACCGGCCACCGCGGCCTCGAAGGCCACCATCACACCCCTGGCCGACGCGGCGGCAAAGATCTCGGTGCCATGCACCGCCAGCAGCGCCTTGTTGGCCGTGACGACGTGTTTGCCGGCGGCAATCGCTTCAAGCACCAGCGCCTTGGCGATGCCGTAGCCGCCGATGAGTTCGATAACGATATCGATGTCGGGGTTGGCAATGACCTGCCGGGCGTCGTTCACCACCTGGACGTCAGGGCCGACCACGGACTGCGCACGCGCCACATCCAGGTCGGCCACCATGGTGATCTCGATCCCGCGGCCGGCGCGGCGCTGAATTTCCTCCTGGTTGCGCTTGAGCACGTTGAACGTGCCGCTGCCCACAGTGCCAATGCCCAGCAGGCCTACTTGGATCGGTTTCATGCTTGTCTCATTCCAGAAATAACACGGGTGCGGGATCGCACCCCCTCATGTTGCCGGCAACCCGGTCGGCAATGGATGCCCAACCGTGCCAGCATGGATGCCACGGCTCAGGTGCCGTGGCGGTGTCGCCACTGCTCCAGGAACTTGGCCAGGCGGTTGATCGCCTCGCGCAGGTCGTCCTCGTGCGGCAGGAAGACAATACGGAAGTGCTGGTTGTCCGGATAGTTGAAACCCGACCCCTGAACCAGCATCACCCGTGTGGCGCGCAGCACTTCCATGAAGAACTGACGGTCGTCCTCGATGGGATACATCCTGGGATCGAGCTTGGGGAACATGTACAGGGCCGCCTGCGGCTTGACACAACTCACCCCTGGGATCTGGGTGATCAGCTCATAGGCCAGATCGCGCTGGCGGCGCAGCCGCCCACCCTCCTTGACCAGGTCCTTGATGCTCTGGTAGCCCCCCAGCGCGGTCTGGATCGCCCACTGACCCGGCACGTTCGAGCCGAGCTTGAGGTTGGCCAGCATGTTCAGGCCTTCAATGAAGTCCTTGGCAATCTCCTTCGGGCCGGACAGCACCATCCAGCCAGCGCGGTAGCCGCAGGAACGGTAGGCCTTGGACAGGGAATTGAAGGTCAGCGTCAGCACGTCGGTCGACAGGCTGGCCATGGCGGTGTGCGTCACGCCGTCGTACAGCACCTTGTCGTACACCTCATCGGCCAGCAGCACCAGGCCGAACTCGCGGGCCAGCGCCACGATGCCCTGGAGCAGTTCGTCGCTGTAAAGCACACCGGTGGGATTGTTGGGGTTGATGACCACGATGCCCTTGGTGCGCGGCGTGATCTTGGCCCGCATGTCGGCCAGATCAGGCTGCCAGCCGTTGTCCTCGTCGCAGCGGTAGTGCACCGGCGTTCCGCCGGACAGGCTGGTCGCTGCCGTCCACAGGGGATAGTCCGGTGAAGGTACCAGCAGCTCGTCGCCATTGTCCAGCAGCGCATTGGCGGCCATCACGATCAGCTCGCTGGCACCGTTGCCCAGGTAGATGTCTTCCAGGGTCACGCCGACCACCCCCTGCTGCTGGGTGTAGTGCATGACCGCCTTGCGCGCCGCAAAGATGCCCTTGCTGTCCGAATAGCCCGCCGAATTGGGCAGGTTGCGGATCATGTCCTGCTGGATTTCCTCGGGCGCATCAAAGCCGAACGGCGCCAGGTTGCCGATGTTCAGCTTGATGATCTTCTGGCCCTCGTCCTCCATCTGCTTGGCCGCGTCGACGATCGGGCCCCGAACGTCGTACAGCACATTGGCCAGCTTGGCGGATTTCTGGATGGTCTTCAAGGTCCCTCCGGTCGGGGTGTCGGTCAGGTCTTATGGGGCAGGCTCGGCGGATCCCGAAAGGCAGCGCTATAGTACGAAGACAGACGCGGGCCTCATGGGGAAACCTCCAATTTGAACACAGTTCGGGGAACCACTTTTCCCTTGGACCTCCGGCCGCACCCCCCCGCCAGCCCACCATGAAACTGCACGCCGACCGACCCGACCAATACAGCATCACCTCCTACGGCGAGGACTGGATCGCGGTCAATGGACAACGCCACGCCGGATCGCTGATCATCTCGTCCGACACGGGGGTGCGTTCCTGGTCGTGCCCCAGCTTCGAGCAGATTGCCGAGGCGCACTTCCAGGAACTTCTGCTGCCGGCCACTCCCGTCCCGGAGCTGGTGCTGTTCGGCAGCGGCCAGCGCCTGCGCTTCGTGCACCCGGCGCTGCTGCGCGGCCTGATCGGCCAACGGATCGGTGTCGAAACCATGGACACCGTGGCGGCCTGCCGCACCTTCAACATCCTGGCGGCCGAGGGTCGACGAGTGACAGCGGCCCTGCTGGTCGGCGCCTGACAGCCCGGCGATCCGGTATTGACCCGGTGTTCAGGGTAAAATACTGGATTGCTTCCTGCCGTGCCGCCTTCGGCAGCCCAGCCTGCGGTGACCGCGCACGATGCAACCGGGAAGCCAACGAATCTCCACCAACTCACGTCAGGGGCACTCGCAGCATGGCAGTCGTTGTCAACAAACCCATACCCGAATTCGAAGCCCAGGCCACCGGTGGCATCAAGGTCAGCCACCAGTCGCACCTGGGCCAGACGCTGGTGCTGTATTTCTACCCCAAGGACAACACCCCAGGCTGCACCACCGAGGCCATGCAGTTCCGCGACAAGTACAAGGACTTCGTCAAGGCGGGCGCCCTGGTGTTCGGTGTCTCCCGCGACAACATGAAGTCCCACGACGACTTCAAGGCCAAGCTGGAACTGCCCTTCGAACTCATCGCCGACACCGAAGAGAAGATGTGCCACATGTTCGGTGTCGTCAAGAACAAGATCATGTACGGCAAGAAGGTCAAGGGCATCGAGCGCAGCACCTTCCTGATCGGTGCCGACGGTATTCTCAAGCAGGAGTGGCGCGGCCTGAAGGTGCCGGGTCACGTCGAAGAGGTGCTCAAGGCCGTCAAGGCACTCAAGAAGTCCGCCTGATACCCGGGCGATGCCGATACGCCACGGAGCGCTTGGCGTGTCACGGGAGTCATGCATAATGGTTTCATGACTTCACGAAGTCTGATTGCCCTCTCATCCCCCAGCGCCTCCAGCGCTGCCCCAGAAGCCGCCCGGTTGTCCCGGCGGCTTTTTGTTTGCCCGAACGCTGGCTGACCGGCCCCAGATCCATGCCCCTGCCCCCCGCCCCCACCAAACGCGCTGCCCTGCTCTCTCCGGAGGACTATCACCTGAAGGCTGTGGCCGACGAAACGCCGGCGCCCGCCACTGTGCCCGCGCCAGCGGCGCCTGCAGCGACGGCGCAGACCACCGGCCGATCACGCACACGCACCGCATTGCCCAAGACAGAGACCGCGCCGGCGGCCACGCCAGCGCCGGCCCGGGGGCGCCGCCATGGAGCAGAGTCTGGCGGCAAGACATCGCGAAGAAAGCCCGAGGACGCGCCAGCACGCGCACAGGCTGTCATGGAAGCCACGGTGGCCGCGCCTGCGCCTGTGCCTGCCCGGCGCAAGGCCGCCAGCACCCGATCTGCCGGCCAGGGGCCGGCGCGCCTTTTCGTGCTGGACACGAACGTGCTGCTGCACGACCCGATGAGCCTGTTCCGCTTCGAAGAACACGACATCTTCCTGCCGATGATCGTGCTGGAGGAACTGGACGGCCACAAGAAAGGCATGACCGAAGTGGCCCGCAACGGCCGCCAGACCAGCCGCAACCTCGACGCCCTGGCGGCCCAGGCCGGAGGCGACATGGCCAAAGGTCTCAAGCTGTCGGCCACCGGCCATCACGCCGCGCGCGGTCTGCTGTTCTTCCAGACCGAGCCGCTGCTCAATGACTTGCCGGCCAGCCTGCCCCAAGGCAAGGCGGACAACCAGATCCTGGGGGTGGTACACGCACTGCGCCAGAAGCACCAGGACCGCGAAGTGATTCTGGTGTCCAAGGACATCAACATGCGGGTCAAGGCGCGTGCGCTGGGCCTGGCCGCCGAGGACTACGAGAACGACAAGACGCTGGATGATGGCGAGCTGCTGTACTCCGGTGCCCTGGCCCTTCCCCAGGACTTCTGGACCCGCCAGAGCAAGACCATCGAAAGCTGGCAAAGCGGCAGCCACACCTTCTATCGCGTCAGTGGTCCGGCCGTGGGGCAGTTCCACATCAACCAGTTCGTGTATTTCGAGGCACCCGGCGAGCCCTCGCTCTATGCCCGGGTGACCGAGATCCGGGACAAGACGGCCGTCCTCAAGACGCTCAAGGACTACACCCACCTGAAGAACGCCGTCTGGGGCGTCACCAGCCGCAACCGCGAGCAGAACTTCGCGCTGAACCTGCTGATGGACCCGGAAATCGACTTCGTCACGCTGGCGGGCACAGCCGGCACCGGCAAGACGCTGATGGCCCTGGCCAGCGGCCTGACGCAGGTGCTGGACGAGCGCCGCTATACCGAAATCATCATGACACGGGCCACCGTCAGTGTGGGCGAGGACATCGGCTTCCTGCCCGGTACCGAGGAAGAAAAGATGGGCCCCTGGATGGGCGCGCTCGACGACAACCTGGAGTTCCTGGCCAAGGGTGACGTCGGCGGGGCCGGCGAATGGGGGCGCGCCGCCACCAACGAACTGATCCGCAGCCGCATCAAGGTCAAGAGCATGAACTTCATGCGCGGCCGTACGTTCATGAACAAGTACGTCATCATCGACGAGGCGCAGAACCTGACGCCCAAGCAGATGAAGACACTGATCACCCGGGCGGGACCTGGCACCAAGATCATCTGCATGGGCAACCTGGCCCAGATCGATACGCCCTACCTGACCGAGGGTTCGTCCGGCCTCACCTACGCCGTGGACCGCTTCAAGGGCTGGCCGCACGGTGGCCACATCACCCTGGCCCGTGGGGAGCGTTCACGTCTGGCGGACTTCGCCAGCGAAGTCCTGTAAGCCGCTTGCGCCACCGAAACGGCGGCGCAAGCTGGCACATCAGAAGTCGTCGGTGCCGCCCGCCAGGCTCTCGAAGCGGGTGAGCATGTTCAGGAAGGCCAGCTTCACGGTGCCGGTGGGGCCGTTACGCTGCTTGCCGATGATGATCTCG
This sequence comes from Hydrogenophaga bisanensis, assembly GCF_042665135.1. NCBI lineage: Bacteria > Pseudomonadati > Pseudomonadota > Betaproteobacteria > Burkholderiales > Comamonadaceae > Hydrogenophaga > Hydrogenophaga bisanensis. The sequence goes on along the minus strand of NZ_JBHTBX010000004.1, from coordinate 122,968 downwards.
GCCACCCCCGGCTCCTTGCAGGTCTCGCGGTTGTAGTACTCGTCGCGGTAAATGAACATGATGATGTCCGCGTCTTGTTCGATGGCGCCGGATTCGCGCAAATCGGACATCATGGGGCGTTTGTCGGTGCGTTGCTCGACCGAGCGGTTGAGCTGGGACAGGGCAATCACCGGGCACTGCAACTCCTTGGCCAGCATCTTGAGGCCCCGCGAGATTTCGCCGAGTTCCGTTGCCCGGTTGTCGCCACCGGCGGCGCTGGAGCCGCTCATCAGCTGCAGGTAGTCGACGACGATCAGGCCCAGCTTGCCGCACTGGCGGGCCAGACGCCGCGCATTGGCCCGCAGTTCACTGGGCGTCAGTCCCGGCGTCTCGTCAATGTGCAGCGACACCGTGCGCAGCTTTTCGATGGCTTCCGTCAGGCGCGGCCATTCGTCGTCGGTCAGCTTGCCAGTCCGAAGGTGACCCTGGTTGATGCGACCGATGGAACCGACAATACGCACCGCCAGCTGGGCGGCGCCCATTTCCATGGAGAACACGGCAACCGGCAAGCCCTCATTCAGGGCCACGTGCTCGGCAATGTTGATGGCAAACGCGGTCTTGCCCATGGAGGGACGGGCGGCCAGCACCACCAGGTCGCCGGCCTGCAGACCCGAGGTCATGCGGTCCAGATCGACAAAGCCGGTCGGCACGCCGGTGACGTCGTTGGGGTTGTCGGCCATTTCCTGCACACGGTCGAGCAGGTCGACGACCAGCTTGTCCATGGACTGGAAACCCTCCTTCATCCGCGAGCCTTCCTCGCCGATGTGGAAGATCTTCTGCTCGGCCTCGTCCAGGATCTTGGCCACCGGCCTGCCCTGCGGGTTGAAGGCCGAGGTGGCGATCTCGTCGCTGGCCGCCACCAGCTTGCGCAGGATGGCGCGTTCCCGGACGATTTCGGCGTAGCGGCGGATGTTGGCCGCACTGGGCACATACTGCGCCAGCGAGTTCAGATAGGCCAGACCACCCGCCTCTTCGGCCTTGCCCTGGTTCTGCAGGTGCTCGAACACCGTGACCACGTCGGCCGGCTTGCTGGCATTGACCAGCGTGGCCACCGACGAAAACACCAGACGGTGCTCATAACGGTAGAAATCCGAATCGTTGATCAGGTCGGCCACCCGATCCCAGGCCGCGTTGTCCAGCAACAGGCCTCCCAGCACGCTGGACTCGGCCTCGATCGAATGCGGTGGCACCCTCAGCTGGGCGATCTGGCGGTCGGCACTGAAGCCGCCATCTTCAAAGCCGGGTTCGAAAGGGGACAGGGAGCTGGAGAAGGCGTCGGACATGGCTGCAGGTCAAAACCCGATGGTACGGTGCGATCCGCCCGTTGTCAGGGGACAAGTCTGTGGATAAACGGTGCAACGGCGGTGGGCATCCGGTGTGTCGACCACCGGTAGCGCCCAGCCATGAAAAAAGCCGCCAGCCCGGAGGCGGCGGCTTCATGGCAACCCGGCCAAGACGGCCGGACTGCGGTGGTGATCAGGCGGTCTCGCCGAGCACCGTGACGTTGACGTCGACGTTCACGTCGGTGTGCAGGTGCACCTGGACCGTGTAGTCGCCAACCATCTTGAGAGGGCCGTTGGGCATGCGGACCTGGGCCTTGGCCACGGCGAAACCCATCTTGACCAGCTCTTCGGCCACGTCGTGGTTGGTCACGGAACCGAACAGGCGACCGTCCACGCCGGCCTTCTGGGTCAGCTTGACGGTGGCGGCGGCAACCTTCTCACCCAGGGCCTGGGCTTCAGCCAGCTTGGCGGCCGCGGCCTTTTCGAGCTCGGCGCGGCGGGCTTCGAAGTCGGCGATGGCCGACTTGGTGGCACGGCGTGCACGGCCGGTGGGGATCAGGAAGTTGCGGGCGTAGCCGTCCTTGACCTTGACCACATCACCCAGGGCACCCAGGTTGATGACTTTGTCGAGAAGAATGATTTGCATGTCAGTTTCCCTTTCAGACGCGGTGCTGGTCGCTGTAGGGCAGCAGGGCCAGGAAGCGGGCACGCTTGATGGCGGTGGTCACCTGGCGCTGGTAGATGGCGCGGGTGCCGGTCAGGCGGGCGGGGATGATCTTGCCGTTTTCGGCGATGAAGTCACGCAGGACGTCCACGTCCTTGTAGTCGACTTCTTCCACGCCAGCCACGGTGAAGCGGCAGAAGCGCTTGCGCTTGAACAGCAGCGACTGGGTGTTGCGCTTGGGGCGCTTGTCTTTGTTGAAACGCTTGGGTGCAGCCATGATGGGCCTCTCCTATGTTTTGCTGAATGCTTGGATATGGAACACGACGCCTTTGCCGTTGCGGGCGTTGCCCAGGAACCCTTCAAACCTGCAAACCGAATCGAGTCCTTGTCTGGACAGGGTTTCGGCCATGGCACCGAAGGCAACCGCCTTCACCTGCAGCTTCACGGTTCTTGGGGTATCCAGCTCGGTGACCATGGACTCGTGCTCAAGCACGAGGTTCAGGGCCGGTATGCCTGCCGGCGTGTAGCGCAGGTTCTGCACCTGCACCACCGACGCGGTCAAACAGAGCTGGTTCACCCGTTCAGGCTGGGCTGGCGCCTCAGGCCGAAGCCTGCTCCTGCTGGGCCTTGCGAGCTTCTTCGCGCTCGACCGACTTCATCATCGAGGAAGGACCGGTTTCGGCCTTCTTCTTCTGGACGGTCAGCTGGCGCAGCACGGCGTCGTTGAACTTGAAGGCGTGCTCCAGTTCAGCCATCACAGCCTGGTCGGCTTCGATGTTCAGGCACAGGTAGTGGGCCTTGGACAGCTTGTTGATCTGGTAAGCCAGTTGGCGGCGGCCCCAGTCTTCAACACGGTGGATCTTGCCGTTGCCGGCCGTGATCATGCCCTTGTAGCGCTCCAGCATGGCCGGAACCTGTTCGCTCTGATCCGGGTGGATCAGCAAAACGATCTCGTAATGACGCATGGACTCTCCTTGTGGATTGAACAACCGCTCCCGGCGTCGGACGGGATGCGGCAAGGCAAGCCCAACATTGTAGCAATTTCAGGTCAGCGTGACAAATCCGCTTCCGACGGGGCCATGCTGTGGCGTCAGAGGGGGCGGTCGTCCTTTGCCCCGCCCGCCTTGCCCGGCAACCGGATGCCCTCGACGAGGGCCCGGGTCGCCCCGTCCGGGCGTGGCGAGACCAGACTGACGAGAATGATCACGGCAAAGCCGACCGGCACGCCAAACACGCCGGCGGAAATGGGCTGGATACCCCACCACAGCTCCACGGGTGACGTGATGCCGAAGACAGCGCGCAGCCAGGGCTGCGTGGTGGCCATGTAGTAGAAGGTCATGGCCAGGCCAGCGATCATGCCCAGGGATGCGGCCAGGCCGTTGGCCCGCTTCCAGAAGATACCCAGCACCAGGGCCGGAAAGAAGGCCGCGGCCGCAAACGAGAACGCCGCCGACACCAGGAAAAGGATGTCGGCCGGCTTCTGCGCCGCCACGTAGGCCGCCATGAGCGCCACCACCAGCAGGAGCACCTTGGAGATCGTGACCCGCCGGGCCGTGGAGGCGTTCGGGTCGATCATCTTGTAGTACAGATCGTGGGACAGGGCACTGGCAATCGTCAACAGCAGGCCATCGGCCGTGGACAAGGCCGCCGCCAGCCCACCGGCGGCCACCAGGCCCGAGATCACGAATGGCAGCCCTGCGATCTCGGGCATCGCCAGTACCAGAATGTCGCCGCCGATGGTCAGCTCGTTGAGCTGCAGCTTGCCATCCTGGTTGACATCGTTGACCGACAGGAGCGCCGGATCCACCCGGTTCCAGGTGCTGATCCATTGGGGCAGCTGGTCCATGGGCGTGCCGACCAGCCCGTGAAACACCTCGAACTTGATCATCACCGCCAGCGCCGGCGCCGTGAAGTACAGCAGGCAGATGAACAGCAGTGACCAAGCCACCGATTTGCGCGCCTCCTGGACATCGGGCACGGTGTAGTAGCGCATGAGGATGTGCGGCAGCGCCGCCGTGCCCACCATCAGGCAGAACACCAGGGCCAGGAAGTTGCGTCTTGATTCTTCGTATTCCCGACGCTCTGCCAGGCTCCCCTGCGGATCGCCGGTGAAGGGGATCGCATGCGGGGGCATGCCATTGAGGGGCTTGGACTTGGTGTCGGCCTCCTGTTTCTGACGCGTCCACAGTGCGACCGCCGCATCCACATCCCGGGGCAGCATGGCCAGCTGCCGCTCTGCCGCCGCCGTCTGGGACAGAGACGCGCCCTCCTGCCTCAGACGGCTGAGCCGCTCCTCGGCCTGCTGACGGTCGGCCAACATCGCGGCGGCCGGGTCGCTGAGCTTGTCGGCCAGTTCCTGGGCACGCTGGCGGTAGATGTCGCGCACCTCCACCTCGGTCGGATCATGGGTGAGCAGGCGCTCTTTGGCCGTGACCTTTTCCAGCTGGAATCCGTAGATGGCCTGTGGCACCGGCACACCGGTCTGCTTGACCGACAGCCACAGGACCGGTACCAGGTAGGCAATGATGATCACGATGTACTGGGCGACCTGGGTCCAGGTGACCGCGCGCATGCCCCCGAGGAAAGAGCACACGAGGATGCCCCCGAGACCCAGAAAGATGCCCAGTTCGAAGGCCACACCCGTCAGGCTGGCCGTGATCAGACCGACGCCGGAAATCTGTGCCACCACGTAGGTGAACGAACAGAGGATGGCGGCGGCAATGCCGAGCAGGCGCGGCAGGTGGCCGCCATAGCGCTCACCCAGGAAGTCCGGAATGGTGAACTGGCCGAACTTGCGCAGGTACGGGGCCAGCAGCAGGGCCACCAGGCAATAGCCTCCGCTCCACCCCATGACGAAGGCCAGTCCGTTGTAGCCGGTGAGGTACAGCGTGCCAGCCATGCCCATGAAGGAGGCGGCAGACATCCAGTCGGAGCCGACCGCCATGCCGTTGTAGATCGCCGGCACGCGCCGACCGGCCACGTAGTACTCGGTGGCGTCGGTGGTCCGGCTCATGATGCCGATGCCGGCATAGACCCCGATGGTGACCATCAGGAAGATGGAACTGATCCACTCCCGGGACAGGCCGAGCTGTTCCAGCACGGCCAGCATCACCACCAGCAGGATGAAGCCCGCCGTGTAGACCTGGTACACGCGGTCAAGCTGCCGCTTGAAGCTGGGTCCCGAATCGGGTGGACGTCGCCAGAGGCTCACGCGCGATCCCTCCGCTCCTGCTCCTCCAGGGCCTTGTCCAGGCGCCCCATGGCCACCGCATAGACGGTGATGATGATCCCGTAAATCAGCAAGCTGCCCTGCGCCGCCATCCAGAAACTGAAGGGCCAGCCGAAAAAGGTGAAATCCAGTTCACGCGCAAAGAAGCTGACGCCAAAGGTGACCAGGAACCACAGCACCAGCAGGCCCAGCGTGAGGCGAAGCGTGGTCCGCCAGTAGCGGATGCGCTGTTGGACGCTCATGCAGCAAACGCCTTCCCGTTGAGGAGACAGGCCATCACCGGCAAGCCTCCGGTCCGATCTCCAAACAGTGCCCGATCTTGGCGACCGTGATGAGCACCCAGGCCAACGCCAGCGTGGCGAAGGTGAGCACCGACACATGACGGTCCAGGATCGCGCGGGGCAACAGCCAGCGCATGAGCCGCACGAAAGGGCTGCCCACGGCCCGAAGCAGCTGATAGAAGACGTTGCGCTGGCGTCCCTGCCCCGCCATCAGCCCGACCACCCCCTGCCCCAGGAGGGATAACAGGGCGACCTCGACGATGACTTTGGCGGACACAAGAAACAGGAGCATGGGATTGGCCACAGGGTCACGCCATTCTGAGTCGGGCGCTGACTGAATTCTTACATTGGCGATCGGGACTTCACTGATGCAGGTCAAGGCGTGCGGTGGTAGACCTTGAGCAAACAGACTCAACGTGTAGCATGCCAGAATGGACCAAACTACCAGCAGCGCAACACCCTTTCCCGCCGACAGGCTGTCTGGTCACCGTGTGTTCGGACAGCTCGCGCCCCAGGACCAGGCGCTGATTGCGGCGGGTGCGCGGACCGGACAGCATCAGGATGGCGACATCGTCGCCGACCGCGATGGGCTTCACGAGTGCCTTCATTGGGTACTCGACGGACAGGTGACGCTGCAGGATTCGGAAGGCAAGGCGCTGCTGGAACTGGGCGAAGGCGAGTGGTTTGGTGGCGGCATGGGGGCGGCACTGCCGGTATCGGTCGTGGTCGCCAAAGGACCGTGCCAGGTCGCCCTTCTGGACCTGTCAGTCCTTTCGGATGTCGCTTTGCGGGCACCGGCCCTGCTGCATTTCCTGCCGCAGCATCACGGGCACGCGAATGGCCCAGCGGGCAGCGTGGCGACCCGCAGCGGTGGCGACCCGGCCCTGAACCTGATGACGACGCCTGTGCGTTCGCTGATCAAGCGTCCGCCCATCACGCTCAGCCCGCAGACCACGATCCGGGATGCGGCCCAGGTCATGAGCGAACAGCGGGTGTCCTCGGTGCTGATCACCGAACGCGATCACCTGTTCGGGCTGGTGACCGACCGCGACTTGCGCAACCGGGTGATTGCGGCGGGGATGGACACGTCCAGGCCCATTGCCGACATTGCCACGCTGGCGCCCATGACCATCGATGTGCAGAACCCAGCCTTTGACGCGCTGCTGCTGATGGCGCGGCACAACATCCACCATGTGCCGGTGCTCGACGGTCAGCGCATCGCGGGCATGATCACGGCCACCGATCTCACCGAGCAGCACAGCACCTCGGCGGTGTACCTGGCGGGCGACGTCTACAAGCAGAAGACGGTGGAAGGCCTGCAGTCCATCAGTGCGAAGGTGGGCCGGCTGCAGCAGAACCTGGCGGCCGCCGAGGCCTCGGCGTACAGCACGGGGCACATCGTCACGGCAATCACCGACGCGATCACCTGCCGGCTGCTGCAGTTGGGTGAGGCACAACTGGGGCCGCCGCCGGTCGACTACGTGTGGGTGGCGGCCGGGTCCCAGGCGCGCAACGAGCAGACCGCCAAGTCCGATCAGGACAACTGCATGGTGTTGGACGACAGCTATGACCCGGCGCAGCACGGCGAGTACTTCCGTGCCCTGTCGCAGTATGTGTGCGATGGCCTAAATGCCTGCGGCTACGTCTACTGCCCGGGAGAAATGATGGCGATGACCGATCAGTGGCGCCAGCCGCGTCGACGGTGGGCCGACTATTTTGCCCGATGGACCGGACAGCCGGACCCGAAAGCGCTGATGCTCACCTGCGTGTTCTTCGATCTGAGGGCCGTCTACGGGCAATCGGCGCTGCTGGACGGCCTGCGTCAGGACGTCCTGGCACAGACCCGGGGCAACACGATCTTCCTGGCCTACATGGTGGGCAACGCGCTGACCCACCAGCCCCCGCTGGGCATGTTCAAGGGCCTCTCCACCATTCGCAGTGGCGAGCACAAGGGCACGATCGATCTGAAGCACACCGGGGTGGTGCCCATCGTCGATCTGGCCCGGGTGTATGCCCTGGCGGGGGGCGATCCGGCCGTCAACACGCACGATCGCCTGCTCGGTGCGGCGGCCGGTGGAGCCATCAGTGAAGACAGCGCACGGGATCTGAGGGACGCACTGGAGTTCCTGGCCTTCACGCGCATCCAGCATCAGGCCAGGCAGATTGCTGCAGGCCAGAGGCCCGACAACTTCCTCAACCCCGACGACATCTCCAGCTTCGAGCGCAGCCAGCTCAAGGATGCGTTCGGGGTGGTGCAGTCGCTGCAGGGCGTTTTGGGCCAGCGCTATCAGGCCGGCCGCTTCTGACGCCTTGGGCGACGCCGCTCAGTACTTGAGGCGGGCGTAGTAGGTCTTCTCGGCGGCTTCCCGGGCCTGTCCCAGCGTGTGGATGCCTTTTTCGGCCAGCAGCGGGATCAGGCGCAGCAGCACCTCGGCGGTGACGATGGCATCACCCAGAGCCGTGTGGCGGCCGATGATGGTGATGTTGAACCGCTCCGCAATCGCCTCCAGTCGGTGAGAGTCCTGATGGGGATGAACCACGGCCGATAGCAGCAGCGTGTCCAGCACCGGATGGTCGAAGCTCAGCCCGGTGCGCTTTTCCTTGAGCTGCAGGAAGCGCATGTCGAAGGCGGCGTTGTGGGCCACCAGCACCGTGTCCTGGGCGAAGGCGTGAAACGCGGGCAAGACCTGGTCGATCGTGGGCTGGCCCACCACCATCTCGGGCTGGATGCCATGAATCGGAATGCCTTCCGGCGGGATCGGACGCTGCGGATCCACCAGCTGCTCGAAGCACTCCTGCCGCAGCAGCTTGTTGTTGACGATGCGCGCGGCACCGATCTGGATGATCTCGTCCCCCTGTGACGGATTGAGGCCCGTGGTCTCGGTGTCGAAGACCGTATAGACCAGGTCCACCAGCCGCCGGTCGTCCAGACTGCGGGTGAGCTCGGTGGACTTGAACAGATCGAAGTCGTAGTACTCCGGTCGGCTGCTGACCTGCAGCACGGCAGCCACCGCTTGCTGTGCCTGCTCCACCGACGTGGCCACCGGCAGCAGGAACCGGAAGAAGGCCTCGTGCCGCTGGCGTTCGCGCTCGAACCAGAACGCGCCGTTGTGACGGTCAATGACGTCGCGAACACTCAGGCGGGTGCTTTCGCCTCCCACCGTCATGGCATCCATTTCCCAGCTCATCACGGTTTCGGTGCTCATGGCCTGACCGGACCAGACGAGGTCCAGATGCGCCTTGCCCTTGGTGGATGGGTCGGGCGCCAGCCGCAAGTGCAGCACCCGGACACCGAACTCGTCGCCCAACCTGCCAGCCAGATAGACCAGTGCCTGAAGCAGGGAGAAGCTCTCGACGTTCAGCCACAAGGATGGGTCCACCGAGGACGCCGAAGCCGATACCCCGGTGACCGCCTCGATGCGACGAAGTGCGGCGGCCACGAAATCGGCGCCAAGCATCTCCTCCAGCGGCCAGCGCGTCTGGATCGTCTGGGTAGCATCCCCTTCGAGTTCACCGATGCGCTGTCCGAGCGTGCGGGTTTCGTCCCGGATCACCCCCAGGAAGCGCTCGCGCATCGCCGGTTCCAGATCCGGGTAGTCCAGCATGTCCAGCGCGGCCTGCATGTTGGCCAGTGCTGCGCGGCTGCGCTCGGTCAGGGTGTGGAGCACCCGGTCACGCGCCGCCTCGGCCTCGAAATCACGGGTGATGTTGTCCAGCATCAGCACGAAGCCCGTCAAGGCCTCGGTGGTCTCCTGTGGCGTACCGGACGGCGCACGCACGGGCGCCATCTGTACCCGGAGGAACTGGCCGGACGCGGTGGCCGTCACGAACTGCGCCGACGGCTGCGATGCCCCGCGCAGGATGCGCTGCTGGATGTTCTCCAGCGCATGCGCGACCAGCTTGCGGTCAAACACGCTGTAGATGGATCGCCCCAGACCAATGATCTCCGCGCCACCGGCCACGCCCGGTGCCTGGGACAGGGCCTTGAACTGCAGACGGGCACGGTTGTTGTAGAGGAGGATGCGACCGTCCAGGTTGCAGACCACCACGCTCTGGGTCAGCTCGGACATCAGTGCCGCCAGCCGACCGCGCTCCTGCTCGATCCCGCGGGCCACCTCGGCGACCCGTTCATCCATTTCCCGGCGCAGGGCTTCGCGCTGCTCGACCAGCTGATTGAACAGCCGGGCCAGCTCGCGCGTCTCGACGTTGCCCTTGAGCGCAAGCGCCCGCACCACGTCCGTGCGCAGCACCACCTGGGCCTCCTCGGCCAGCTGGACGGATGGCGTCACCCAATGGTCAAACCATCGCTTGAGCCCCCAGGCGATGGCCGCCATGCCCGCGCTCCAGGTCAGGAGAATCAGCACCAGCCGATCCCCCACGAGTGACCAGACGGTGGCGCGATCATCAGTCTCGAGGGTGGCTCCGATCAGCCCGATGGTGGCCAGCAGCCACAGCACCGACAAGGCCGCCGCGGCGCCCAGCAGCCACCACAACCGGCGGTCTGTCTTCTGCTGCGCACTCATGCGGCGTCGCCCAGCAGTTCGTGGATCTTCTGTACGAGTTCGCGGGTGGAAAACGGCTTGGTCATGTAGGCGTTCGCACCCAGGGCCAGCCCCTTGGCCACGTCGGTGTCGCGGCCCTTGGCAGTCAGCATCACGATGATCACGCCCTTGTAGGCATCGTTGGCCCGCACCTCGTGGCAGACATCGAAGCCAGTCTTGACCGGCATCATCACGTCCAGCAGAACCAGGTCCGGCTGCTCCCTGCCAATGGCTTCGATGGCTTCCTGTCCATCACGCGCCGTGACCACCTGGTAGCCCTCCCGCTTCATCAGGAACTCCAGGGAGACCAGGATGTTGGGCTCGTCGTCGACGATCAGGATCTTGTGACTCATGCGCTTGTACTCCTCTTGTGTCAGTGTGTCTCTTCACCGCGGCCACGGGCGTCCAGTGGCAGCTCGACCCCGAAGCAGGCACCCTGCCCCGGCGTCGAGGTCAGCCAGAGACGACCGCCGAAGTGCTCGACGATCTGGCGGCTGATCGGCAGCCCCAACCCCGTTCCTCCGGGCCGGTAGTGCTGGTCGCCGGCCACCTGCCGGAACTTCTCGAACACCATGGCCTGCTGGTCCGGCGGAATGCCGGGACCGTTGTCCTTCACCTCGAACGACACCCGCCGCGCATCCGCCCACAGGTGCACGTTCACGATGCCCGTATCGCGGGGGGCGTACTTGGCCGCGTTCGACAGCAGGTTCAGCACCACCTGGGTCAGTCGGTCCGCATCTGCCCAGACCATCGGTACCGCATCGGGCAGGGACAGCACCAGGCGGATACCCCGCTCGCGAAACGTTTCCGCCATGCTGCCGGCCGACTGCTCCAGCACCTGCCTGAGGTCCACATTGCTGGCATGCCAGTCGGCCTGACCCGACTCGATCTTGGCCATGTCCAGCACCTGGTTGACCAGCCGGCTCAGACGCTCGGCCTCCGCCACAATGATGTCCAGAAACTGCTGCCGCTGGGCACCGTCCATGTCAGGATCGTCGTGCATGAGTTCCGACAATGCTCTGATCGAGGTCAAAGGGGTGCGCAGCTCGTGGGTGACCGAGGACATGAAATCGTCCTTCAGGCGGTCCAGGCTCTTGAGCTTCTCGTTGGCCTCCCTCAGTTCGGCGGTCGCCCGCTCCAGCGACTGGGACTTCTCCTCCAGGGCGTGCGAGTACGCCCGCAGCTGCGACGCCTCATCGAGGATGCGCATGACCCCGTCCAGGTCCAGCGCCTCTTCATCCACCGCCGAAGCCACCATCACGCGGGCCGAGGCACTGCCGATCGCCCCGGCCAGCTGGGTTTCCACAAACTGCACCAGACGGGCATCCGGCACGATCTGGGCGACATCGGCAACGCCCGTCTGGCGGGCATAGTCGCGCAGCAATTGCTCAGCCCTGGCGGCCCCCAGAAAGCGCGTCATCAGGCCACGCAGCTCGGACACCTGGGCCTTGCCCCGCCAGAACACCGGCCGGGCGCCGGCCTGGCGGTGGAACACATCAACGAACAGCAAGGCCTGGCTGGCCTCGGCTGCCGAGGGCGGACGCCAAAGCGACAGTCCCACGTAGGCGGCCAGGTTGACCAGCAGGCTCCAGAAGAGCGAATGGGTCAGGTTGTCCAGCCCGTGCAGGCCCAGCAGCGCTTCAGGCTTGAGCCAGGCCAGGCCCCAGAGGCCGTTCTGCAGGAAATCGTCGGCCAGCCAGCCCGACTTGGCCAGCGACGGCAGCATCAGGGTATAGGCCCAGAGGGCAAAGCCCAGCAGCAGGCCGCCCATGGCTCCGCGGCGCGTGCCGCCCTTCCAGTACATGCCTCCCAGCATGGCGGGAGCGAACTGGGCCACCGCCGCGAAGCTGATCAGGCCGATGCTCACCAGGGCATAGGCCTCACCGGCCAGGTGAAAGTACAGATAGCCCAGCAGCAGGATGCCCAGAATGGCCAGCCGCCGGATGGTCAGCAGCAGACCGGTCAGGTTGCCGCTGCGGGAGGCACTGAAGCGCCGCATCCTGAGCAGCAAGGGCATCACCAGGTCGTTGCAGACCATGGTGGAGACGGCAATGGCCTCGACGATGACCATGCCGGTGGCCGCCGACAGACCGCCGACGAAGGCCAGCAACGCCAGCGCGGTCTGACCCTCGGCCAGCGGCAGGGACAGCACAAAAGTCTCCGGGTTGAACGGCCGGTCACCAAAGTACAGCAGGCCGCCGATCGCAATCGGCAGCACAAATACGTTGATCAGCAGCAGGTAGGTGGGAAACACCCAGACCGCGCGCCGCAGGTGCTGTTCCTGAACGTTCTCCACCACCATTACCTGGAACTGGCGCGGCAGCAGGATCACCGAAAACATGGCCAGCAGTGTCATGCCCATCCACTGCGCGTAGGGAAATGGCTGGCCCTGACCGAACAGCAGCAGGCGGCGAATCCGGGGCTCGGCGTCGGCCTGCGCAAAGATGTCCTGCATGCCCTGGAAAAGGCCCCAGGTGACGAAGACGCCGACGGCCAGAAAGGCCACCAGCTTGACCAGCGATTCGACGGCTATGGCGGCCACCATGCCCTCGTGCCGCTCCGTGCTGTCCAGGTGACGGGCACCAAAAATGATGGTGAAGCCGGCCAGGGCCAGGGCCACATACAAGGTCGTGTCCTGCCACCAGGGCACGGCCGGGGAGGCCACGCCGCCCAAGGGCTGGGTCAGCACGGCAAACGCGCTGGCCACGCCCTTGAGCTGCAGGGCTATGTAGGGAATGATGCCGACCACGGTGATCAGGGTCACCAGTCCGGCGAGCCACTGGCTCTTGCCGTAGCGGCTGGCGATGAAGTCGGCAATCGAGGTGATGCGATAGGTACGCGAGATCCGGATCATCTTGCGCACCACCATCCACGCCAGGATCATGGCCAGCATGGGGCCCAGGTAGATGGGCAGGAACCACACCCCCGAACCGGCGGCCCGCCCCACGCTGCCAAAGTAGGTCCATGCGGTGCAGTAAACCCCCATCGACAGGGCGTAGACCCATGCATTGCCGATGACCGAGCGGCCTTGGCGCGAACGGGCATCGGCCCAGTAGGCCACGGCAAACAGCAGCAACAGGTAGGCAAACGAGACGGCCACCACCAGCGCGACGGGGATCATGGGTGCGTCCTCAGTCGGTGGTGTCGGGTTCCCGGGCCGACCCCGGCCGCTCGACCACCCAGGCGACGGCCACGATCAGCGCCGCCCAGATGCCGAACAGTGCCAGCGGAAACAGGGGCAGGCCCCAGACGCGCAGGTCATGGTCCCAAAGGGCCAGCAGCGGAAAATTCAACAGCAGCAGCGCCGCCACGAACAGCGCCGCGAGCCGTTGTGCCACCAGGCCTTCGAACATCTCTGCGTCTCCAGGGTGCGGTCGGCCATGGCCCACCGCTTTGTCTGGCTCCATTGTGCGTCCGGCACTGACCCTGTGCTTACTGCGCCGCCACAAAAAAGGGCGGCCGGTGTCGCCACCGCCGCCCTTTTCCAACTGACCGGAGACCGGATCAGCCTGCCGCCAGCAACTGCCAGGTGTCCACCACGGAATCCGGGTTCAGCGAGATCGAGCTGATGCCCTCGTCGCGCAGCCACTGGGCGAAATCCGGGTGGTCGCTGGGGCCCTGACCGCAGATGCCCACGTACTTGCCCTCCGCCTTGCAGGCGCCGATGGCCAGCTTGAGCAGCGCCTTGACCGCCGGATCGCGCTCGTCAAAGTCGTGCGCCAGCAGTTCCAGACCCGAGTCGCGGTCCAGACCCAGGGTCAGCTGGGTCAGGTCGTTGGAGCCGATCGAGAAGCCGTCGAAGTACTGCAGGAAGTCGTGCGCCAGCACCGCGTTGCTCGGGATCTCGCACATCATGATGAGCTTGAGATCGTTCTCGCCCCGCTTGAGGCCCTTGGCCGCCAGCAGCTCGGTCACCTTGCGCGCCTGCTCCAGCGTGCGCACGAAGGGCACCATCACCTGCACGTTGGTCAGGCCCATGTCCTCGCGCACGCGCTTGAGGGCCTCGCACTCCATGGCGAAGGCTTCGGCGAAGTCCTCGCTGATGTAGCGCGCCGCACCGCGGAAGCCCAGCATCGGGTTCTCTTCGTCCGGCTCATAGCGGCTGCCACCGACCAGCTTGCGGTATTCGTTGGACTTGAAGTCCGACAGGCGCACGATCACCGGCTTGGGCCAGAACGCAGCGGCAATCGTCGCCACGCCCTCGGCCACCTTGTCCACATAGAAGGCACGCGGGCTGGCGTGGCCACGGGCCACGGATTCCACCGCCTTCTTCAGGTCGGCGTCGATGGCCGGGTAGTCCAGGATAGCCTTGGGATGGACACCGATGTTGTTGTTGATGATGAATTCCAGACGGGCCAGACCCACGCCACCGTTGGGGATTTGGGCGAAGTCGAAGGCCAGTTGCGGGTTGCCGACGTTCATCATGATCTTGACGTCGATGGGCGGCATCTCGCCCCGCTTGACCTCGGTGACTTCGGTTTCCAGCAGGCCGTCGTAGATGTGACCGGTGTCGCCCTCAGCGCAGCTGACGGTGACCAAGTTGCCATCCTTGAGCGTGTCGGTGGCGTTGCCGCAGCCCACCACGGCCGGGATGCCCAGTTCGCGCGCGATGATGGCCGCGTGGCAGGTACGACCGCCGCGGTTGGTGACGATGGCGCTGGCGCGCTTCATCACCGGCTCCCAGTTCGGGTCGGTCATGTCGGTGACCAGCACGTCCCCAGGCTGCACCTTGTCCATCTCGCTGATGTTGTGCACCAGGCGCACCGGACCAGTACCCACCTTCTGGCCGATCGCGCGACCGCTGGCCAGCACCGCGCCCTTGCCCTTGAGCTTGTAGCGCATCTCCACCTTGCCGGCGGCCTGGCTCTTGACCGTCTCAGGACGGGCCTGCAGGATGTAGAGTTGTCCGTCGGTGCCGTCCTTGCCCCACTCGATGTCCATCGGGCGGCCATAGTGCTGCTCGATCACCAGCGCGTAGTGCGCCAGTTGCTCGACCTCGGCGTTGGTCAGGCTGTAGCGGTTGCGCAGTTCGACGGGCACGTCCACCGTCTTGACCAGCTTCTTCGTTGCGGCCTTCTCTTCGGGCGTCGAGAACACCATCTCGATGAGCTTGCTGCCCAGGTTGCGGCGGATCACGGCCTGCTTGCCGGCCTTGAGCATGGGCTTGTGCACATAGAACTCGTCGGGGTTCACGGCGCCCTGCACCACCGTCTCGCCCAGACCGTAGCTGGAGGTGATGAACACCACGTCCTCAAAACCCGATTCGGTGTCGATGGTGAACATCACGCCGGCGGCACCCAGGTCGGAACGCACCATGCGCTGCACACCGGCGGACAGAGCCACGTCGGCGTGGGCAAAGCCCTTGTGCACGCGGTAGCTGATGGCGCGGTCGTTGTACAGGGAGGCGAACACCTCCTTCATCTTGTGCAGCACATCGTCAATGCCGTGCACGTTCAGGAAAGTCTCCTGCTGACCGGCGAAGGACGCGTCGGGCAGGTCCTCGGCGGTGGCGGAAGAGCGCACAGCGAAAGACGCATCCGGGTTGCCTTCGCTCAGGCGTGCGAACTCTTCGCGGATGGCCTTTTCCAGGTCGGCCGGGAAAGGCTGCGCCTCGACCATGGCACGGATCTCGGCGCCGGCTTCGGCCAGCGCGCGCACGTCTTCGGTATCGAGTGCATCCAGGCGCGCATTGATGCGATCCGTGAGGCCGTCGAACTTCAGGAACTCGCGGAAGGCGTGGGCCGTGGTGGCGAAGCCGGTGGGCACCTTCACGCCTTGAGGCAACTGCGAAATCATCTCGCCAAGGCTGGCGTTCTTGCCGCCGACGATCTCGACGTCGGTCATTCGCAGTTTTTCAAACGGCACGACCAGAGCGGTCGGCTCAAACAGGTTGGACATGGAAGACTCCTAAGGTTAAAAAACCGGGGGCTCCATGCACCGTGCGTCGACCTGTCGTTCTGTTATGGGTCCGGCAGCGGGCAAAGGGCTGAAATCAGGGCTGGCCGGATAATGCAGTCATTGCCGGCCGAAACAGCCGCCCATTGTAGGCGGCCCATCGGGTGAGCGTCACCAGATCAGCTGTCAAAGAGCTGAAAGGTGCGCCGATCGGCTGTGAAATTTCCTCTACCGAGCGAGAGCTGACATGCCCAACCGCACCGTATTCTTTGTGTCCGACGGCACCGGCATCACCGCCGAAACCTTCGGCAACGCCATCCTGGCGCAGTTCGAGACCCCCATGCGCCGGGTGCGCCTGCCCTTCCTGGACAGCGTGGACAAGGCGCATCAGGCGGTGCGGCAGATCAACCACACCGCCGAAATCGAGGGCAAGCGGCCGCTGGTATTCACCACCGTCGTCAATGAAGAGGTGCTCGCGGTGTTCAAGACCCACTGCCAGGGCCGGATGATGGACATGTTCGACACCTTTGTTCAGCCCATTGAGGAAGAACTGGGCATCAAGTCCAACCACCGGGTCGGGCGCTTCTCGGACGTGACCCGAAGCAAGGAATACCACGACCGTATCGAGGCCATCAACTTCTCGCTGGCCCACGACGATGGACAGAGCAACACCGATCTCGAGAGCTCGGACGTGATCCTGGTGGGGGTGAGCCGCAGCGGCAAGACGCCCACGTCACTGTACCTGGCCATGCAGCACGGCCTCAAGGCATCAAACTACCCGCTGATCCCCGAGGACTTCGAACGGCGCAAGCTGCCGCCCGCCCTGCTGCCTCACCGCAAGAAGATTTTCGGTCTGACGATCGCGCCGGAACGGCTGTCCGAGATCCGCAACGAACGCCGGCCCAACTCACGCTATGCCAGCCTGCAGAACTGCCGCATGGAAGTGGCCGAGGCCGAGGCCATGATGCGGCGCGAGGGCATCCGCTGGCTGTCGACGACGACCAAATCGATCGAGGAAATCGCGACCACGATCCTTCAGGAACTGCGACCCGAGCGGCTGGAATACTGAGAACGGCGCGCTGCATGGCGCAGCCTGCACCGCCGGCCATCCAGGCTCAGCCCTTGGCCTTCTTCTCCCGCGCCTCGGCCGACTTCCTGGCCAGCGCCGTCATGCCCCCATGCGCATGGCGGCCCAGCGCGAACGACAGGAACAGCTTCATCCACAAGGTGGAACCGGCGATCGCGATCCAGTCCTCACTGGCCAGCGCCTGAAAACCCAGCACCGCCACCAGCACGCCCACCATCACCACGCCACCGACCAGGTTGATGGCCATCTCGTAGGGGGCGTATTTCTCTGCGTTGGGCGGTGGCAGGCCCTTTTTCAGGGCCACCTCGGAAAAGTCGCGCTTGATAAGAATGCGCCAGGCCCTGCGCAGCCAGAAGAACGCCACCGGAAACAAGGCCAGCAGGAAGATCCAGTTGAAGATGAAGATGCTCATGCCATCCAGTCGATAGGTCGGGTGCGGACTGCACCCTTTGCTCGGATTCTCTCAATAAAAAACCCCGTTGGTCACCCAACGGGGTTTCCGGTCAGGGGATCTTCATCCCCTGCAGGTGTTGCTCACACCATCAGTGAGCCACGGCACCACCCGCGCCCTTGGGCACGCGGACGGATTCGACCAGCTCGGCGATGTGGGCCGGCACCGGCTTGGTCATCTTGCTGACGATGAAGGCGACAGCGAAGTTGACGATGGCACCCACCGTACCGAAGGCTTCCGGCGTGATGGTGAAGAAGCTGTTCGCGCCACCGATCATGTCGGTGAACTCGGTGCCCTTGATGAAGAAGATGCCCTTGTGTGCGAACACATAGAACAGGGTCACGAACAGACCTGCCAGCATGCCGGCGGAGGCGCCCTTGTCGTTGATGGACTTGCTGAAGATGCCCATCATGATGGCCGGGAAGATCGTCGAGGCAGCGATACCGAAGGCCAGGGCCACGGTACCGGCTGCGAAGCTCGGCGGATTCAGACCCAGCCAGCCCGAGATCACGATGGCCACGGCCATGGAGATCTTGCCAGCCAGCAGTTCGTTCTTCTCACTGATGTTCGGGTTGATGGCACCCTTGATCAGGTCGTGCGACACGGCCGAGGAGATGGCCATCAGCAAACCGGCGGCGGTGGACAGCGCGGCCGCCAGACCACCGGCAGCCACCAGCGCGATCACCCAGTTGGGCAGCTTGGCGATTTCCGGGTTGGCCAGCACGATGATGTCGGCGTTCACGGTCAGCTCGTTGCCCTTCCAGCCGGCGGCCTCGGCCTTGCCCTTCACGACTTCGTTCTTGGTGGCGTCGTTGTAGAACTGGATGCGGCCGTCACCGTTCTTGTCGGTGAACTTCAGCAGACCGGTCTTTTCCCAGCGCTTCATCCACTCCGGACGGTCTTCGTACTTCAGGCTGGCTTCAGGAGCAAACATGTCGCCGTTGGCCTTGACCACGTCGGACTTCACCACCATCTGGCCATCAGCACCAGAACCAATACCCACAGCGGTGTTGACCGTGCCGAACAGGTTCAGGCGGGCCATGGCGCCGACGGCAGGCGCGGTGGTGTACAGCAGGGCGATGAAGACCAGGGCCCAGCCGGCGGAGGCACGGGCGTCAGAGACCTTGGGCACGGTGAAGAAGCGGACGATCACGTGCGGCAGACCGGCGGTACCGATCATCAGCGACACGGTGTAGAAGAACATGTTCAGCGTCGAACCGGCCGAAGTGGTGGTGTACTTGCCAAAGCCCAGGTCGGTCACCACCTGGTCGAGCTTGGCCAGCAGGGACACGTCGGTACCCGCCAGAGAAGAGCTCAGGCCCAGCTGCGGCAGGAAGTTGCCGGTGAGGTTCAGGGAGATGAAGATGGCAGGCACCACGTAGGCCAGGATCAGCACGATGTACTGGGCCACCTGGGTGTAGGTGATGCCCTTCATGCCGCCGAACACCGCGTAGAAGAACACGATGGCCTGGCCGATGTAGATACCGGTTTCGCTGGACACGCCCAGGAAGCGCGAGAAGGTCACGCCCACACCGGTCATCTGACCGATGATGTAGGTGGTGGAAGCCACCAGCAGGCAGATCACCGCCACGGTACGGGCCGTCTGCGAGTAGTAGCGGTCACCGATGAACTGGGGCACGGTGAACTTGCCGAACTTGCGCAGGTACGGGGCCAGCAGGCAGGCCAGCAGCACGTAGCCACCAGTCCAGCCCATCAGGAACACGGCGCCGCCGTAGCCCATGTTGGAGATCAGGCCGGCCATCGAGATGAACGATGCTGCCGACATCCAGTCGGCGGCCGTGGCCATGCCGTTGGTGATGGGGTGCACGCCGCCACCGGCCACGTAGAACTCGGAGGTGCTGCCAGCACGCGCCCAGAAGGCGATGCCCAGATAGAGCGCAAAGGTTGCGCCGACGACCACGTAGGTCAGGGTTTGAAGATCCATGGTGTGGTGTCCTCTTGATCAGTCTTCTTGCATGCCGAACTTGCGGTCGATGTCGCCCATCTTCTTGGCGTACCAGAAGATCAGCGCAATGAACACATAGATGGAGCCCTGTTGGGCAAACCAGAATCCCAACGGAGCACCGCCGAAGCTGATGTTGTTGAGTGCGCCGGCAAACAGGATGCCAAAGCCGTACGAGACAACGAACCAGATGACCAGCACCTTGGTCAGCAGGCCCAGCGTCGCAGACCAATAGGCCCGCGCGTTGCTATCGTCTTTCATATCAGTCATCTCCTCAGAGTGATTGCGGATGGAGCGGCGAGCCGCCACGCTTTGCATGCCACGTACCGTCTTTTCACGTGCTTTCCCGTGCGGTTTTTGGCACTACGGGGCGGACTTTGTCGGCGCTTTCTTACAGCAAAATTTCGAAACACCGGCACCGCGCGGAACCATAGGGAAAGCCCCTAGCAAATAGTCGCCAGGGGCCTTGATGGAAGCGCAAGGGCGAGACGGACCAATGAAAAAGGGCCCCGGGAAACCGGGGCCCTTTGCGCAATCGGACACAAGCGAAGATCAGGCCGCAGAGACGAATTCCGCAGGCGCGGCCGCCGGCTGGCGGATCAAGTGGTCGAAGGCGCTGAGGGCGGCCTTCGCGCCCTCACCCGCGGCGATGACGATCTGCTTGTAAGGCACCGTGGTGCAGTCACCGGCCGCGAACACACCCTCCACATTGGTGTGGCCCTTGGCATCGACCACGATCTCGCCGAAGCGGCTGAGTTCGAGTGTGCCCTTGAGCCATTCGGTGTTGGGCACCAGGCCGATCTGCACGAACACGCCTTCCAGCGGCACCAGATGTTCCTGGCCACTGACGCGGTCCTTGTACTTCAGACCGTTGACTTTGCCGTCGGCGCCGGTGATCTCGGTGGTCTGCGCGTTGACGTGGATGGTCACGTTCGGCAGGCTCTTGAGCTTGCTCACCAGCACGGCGTCGGCCTTGAGCTGGTCGGCAAATTCGATCAGCGTCACGTGCTGCACGATGCCGGCCAGGTCAATGGCGGCTTCCACGCCCGAGTTGCCGCCGCCAATGACGGCCGTGCGCTTGCCCTTGAACAGCGGGCCGTCGCAGTGCGGGCAATAGGCCACGCCCTTGTTCTTGTATTCCTGCTCACCCGGCACATTGACGTTGCGCCAGCGCGCACCGGTGGAGAGGATGACGCTGCGCGCCTTGAGCACGCCGCCGTTGGCCATCTGCACCTGCACCAGACCGCCCGGCTCGGTGGCGGGGATCAGCTTCTCGGCGCGCTGCAGGTTCATCACGTCCACCTCGTAGTGGCGCACCTGGGCTTCCAGCGCGGCCGCGAACTTGGGGCCGTCGGTCTCCAGCACCGAGATGTAGTTCTCGATGGCCAGGGTGTCGTTGACCTGCCCGCCGAAACGCTCGGCAGCCACACCGACGCGAATCCCCTTGCGAGCGGCATAGACGGCCGCGGCCGCACCGGCCGGGCCACCGCCGACGATCAGCACGTCGTAAGCGTCCTTGGCGTTGAGCTTGGCGGCTTCGCGCTCACCGGCGTTCGTGTCCAGCTTGGCAACGATCTCCTCCACCGTCATGCGACCCGAGCCGAACACCTGGCCATTGAGGAAGACCATGGGCACAGCCATGATCTCGCGATCGGTCACTTCCTGCTGGAAGGTGCCTCCCTCGATCACCACGGTCCGAACCTTGGGGTTGAGGATGGCCATCAACGACAGGGCCTGCACCACGTCCGGGCAGTTGTGGCAGGACAGGGACATGTAGACCTCGAAGGCGAAGTCGCCGTCCAGGGCCTTGATCGAATCGATCACCTCCTGCTCCACCTTCGGCGGATGGCCACCCGTCCACAGCAGAGCCAGCACCAGCGAGGTGAATTCATGGCCCAGCGGCAGGCCGGCAAAGCGCACGCCCGAGGTCTCACCCTCGCGGGCAATCACGAAGGACGGCTTGCGGGCGTCCTGGCCCGACACATCCAGGCTGATCTTGTCCGACACGCCCACGATGTCGTCCAGCAGGCCACGCATCTCCTGGCTGGCGGCGCTGTCATCGAGCGAGGCGATCAGGCGGATCGGCTGGCGCAGCATGCCCATGTACTGCTGCAGCTGGGCTTTAAGGGTGGCGTCAAGCATGTTGGACTCCTTGAATGCGGGAAAAAGGGAACGCGGAACCAATGCCGCTGGTGGCTGGGCCTGCGAGAAGCCCAGCGGGCAGCAGAACTGCCGAGGAGACGTTGAAACGGAGTGACCCGGTCCAGAGTGCCGCGGAACCGGCTTTGCCGGGCCGCAGGCACTGCCCCCTTGAGGGGGTGACGCGCCGCAGGCGCGGCGCGGGGGTGGATCAGATCTTGCCGACCAGGTCCAGGGAAGGAGCCAGGGTCTTGGCGCCTTCGTTCCACTTGGCCGGGCAGACCTGGCCAGGGTTGTTGGCCACGAACTGGGCAGCCTTGAGCTTGCGCACGGTTTCCTTGACGTCGCGAGCGATGGCGTTGTCGTGGATTTCGGCGGTCTTGATCACGCCTTCGGGGTTGATCACGAAGGTGCCGCGCAGGGCCAGGCCTTCTTCAGGGATGTGCACGCCGAAAGCGTTGGTCAGCTGGTGCGTCGGGTCGCCAACCAGGGGGAAGCGGGCCTTGCCCACGGCGGGGCTGGTTTCGTGCCACACCTTGTGCGAGAAGTGGGTGTCGGTGGTCACGATGTAGACCTCGGCACCGGCCTTCTGGAACTCGGCGTAGTTGTCGGCGGCGTCTTCGATTTCGGTCGGGCAGTTGAAGGTGAAGGCGGCCGGCATGAAGATCAGGACGGACCACTTGCCGTGCAGGTTCTTCTCGGTGATCTCGATGAACTCGCCCTTGCCACCGTCGCGGTTGACGAAAGCGGTGGTCTTGAACGGCTGGACTTGGGTGTTGATCAGGGACATGGTTTTTTCCTCTGCAAGGGTGGTTGGGAACTGGTGTGCAGTACTGCCGCACTGCAACGTAGCAAATCATAGCTGACTTCTATTAAAAATCAATATTGATAGTTCCTATCCACCCCATAGATTTGTGATGCGGCGCAGCATCGTCAGCACGACAGCGTCATTCTCACACCACACTCTCTTTAAAATACTTTACGAATCGTTCGCATTTAGAATAAGATTTCGGCCTCCAGCCAGCCACAACGCCGGGTCGTTGAAGCCAGCCGACAACTTCAACGCATCCGAGCCATGTCCCAACGCAAGAAAGCCGCCCGCGGCCGACAGCAGGCGCACCGCCTGCAACCTCCCCCTGCTTCCCATTCCAACGCCGTCCTCCTGCCCCTGGGCGCCATGCTGCTGGCTGGCTCCCTGAACGCCATGGCCCAGACGACACCCGCTGTGCCGACCGACACGGGCCGGACCCTGGGCACCGTCACCGTCCGCGAGAGCGCCGAAGCACCGGAAGGCAAGGACGCCGTGCGCGCCACCGAAGTCACCATCGGCAAGGGCAAGCAGCAGTTGCGCGACATTCCGCAATCCGTGACCGTGGTGACCGAGCGACTGATCGACGACCGCAATCTGGACACCGTCAAGGAAGCCCTGAAGAACACCGCCGGCATCACCTTCCTGGCCGCCGAAGGTGGCGAAGAAGATATCCGCCTGCGCGGCTTCGCCCTGCAGGCGACCGGCGACCTGTTCATCGACGGCATGCGCGACCCGGCCATCTATGACCGCGACACCTTCAACCTGGACCGCCTTGAGGTGCTGCGCGGCTCTGCCTCGATGCTGTTCGGCCGGGGATCCACCGGTGGCGCTGTCAACCAGGTGTCCAAGCAGCCCCGCCTGATCGACGAGCACCAGGTCGACCTGACCTTGGGCAACCACAAATACGTGCGTGCCACGGGCGACTTCAACATCAAGACCGGCGAGAGCGCCGCGCTGCGCATCAATGCCATGGCCACCAAGGCCGACAACAACGGCAGCGGCTCCAGCATCGACAAGCGCGGCCTGGCCGCCGCCTACCGCTGGGGCATCGGCGAGAGGAACGAGTTCCAGGCCAGCCTGTACCACCTGGACAACAACAACGGCATCAACTACGGCATCCCGTTCATTGCGCCCACGCGCACCGCCACCAATCGCGTGCTGCTGCCGCTGGATCCGGACGCCTACTACGGCCTGGACAGCGACTACAACGACAGCGGTGCCACCATTGCCGGTTTTGCGCATACCCACCGCTTCAGCCGCGACAGCGAACTCAAGACGCAAGTGCGTGTCGGCAAGTTCGAGCGTGACCAGCGCTCGGGGGCCATCCGCCTGTGCACCCGAGGCGTGAACCAGCAGACCGGCGCCGTGACCAATCCGCAGTGCCCCACCTCGAACACGCTCGAGAACTTCGGCCCGAACACGATCTTCACCCGCGGTAACCACCTGAAGATCCAGGACATGGACACCGCACAGTTCCAGAGCGACTACTCAAGCAAGTTCGACGCCCTGGGCATGAAGCACGAGTTGCTGACCGGTGTCGATGTCTCGCGCGAGGAACGCACGGTGTTCGCGGCCCGCTCACGTGCCCAGGGCGGTGTCGACCTGACCAAGCCCACCACCCGCGTCGGCACCCCGGACGATGGCGCCCGCGTGAATGAAGGCTCTCGCGTACTGCGCGTCAACAACCAGTACACCTCGCAGGGCTGGGGCGCCTATGTGCAGGACACGGTGCAGATTGCGCTGGCCTGGAAGGTCGTGGCGGGTATCCGTTACGACAACCTGACCGGTGACTACGATGCGTTCTCGATCCCCGCGGCCGCTGCGGGTCCCACGACCACCACCAGCTACCGCATGAAGGTGTCCGAGTGGAGCCCGCGCGCCGGCGTGCTGTTCCAGCCCACACCGCTGCACTCGTTCCACGCCTCGGTGGGCCAGTCCTTCAACACCTCGGGTGACGCCTACTCGCTGGGCGCCGACAACGTGGACACGCCGCCCGAGAAGAGCCGCAACTTCGAGATCGGCGCCAAGCTGGACTCGGCCGACAAACGCTTCAGCACCCGCCTGGCCGTGTTCCGCTCCGAGAAGTACAACGAGCGCAACACCGACCCTGACCTGCCCGTGGTCACCCTCTCGGGCAAACGGCATGTGGCGGGCTTCGAGGCCGACATCGCCGGCCGCCTGACGCCGCAGTGGGAGGTCTTCGGTTCCTACATGTGGCTGCCGGTCGCCAAGGTCGACAAAGCGGCCCCCTGCCCGCGCACCGGTGGATGCGCCCAAAGCAGCCCCGGCGAGCGCCCGGGTGACCGCCCGGCCCTCACGCCCGAGCACAGCGGTACCGTGTGGACCACCTACCAGTTCACCCCGCGACTGCGCCTGGGTGCCGGCCTGAACTTCCGCGGCAAGCAGAAGCCCACCCGTGTGGAATGGACCGTGCCCTCGTACGTGACCGCTGACCTGATGGCCGAATACAAGTTCGACTTCGACCGCCTGACGCTCAAGGCCAACCTGACCAACGTCACCGACAAGCTGTACGCCGACCAGCTGTACCCGGCCCATTACATCCCGGGTGCGGGCCGCACGCTTCAGGTGACCGCCAGCCTGAAATTCTGATCGCTTTTCACAGTCCGATCGCAGGCCTCTCAAGGCCGCTCCGCCCCAGGCGGGGCGGCCTTATTCCTTTCATGTCCGGATTGCTGACACCATGCTGATCACCCTTCCCGATATCCTCAGCGCTGGCGAACTGGCCCTGGCACGCCGTCTGCTCACCGAGGCCCCCTGGGACGACGGGCGCGAGAGCGCCGGCCCCCAGGCACAGATGGTCAAGAACAACGAGCAGTTGCCCCACGACTGCGAAGCCGCCACCGTCATCCGGCAAATGGTTCTGCAGGGGCTGAATCGCTCGGCGCTGTTCTTCAGCGCTGCCCTGCCCTTGCGCATCTTCACCCCGCGGGTCAACCGGTACAGCGGCGCCGCCAACGCCTATGGCAACCATGTCGACAATGCCATCCGCCTGCGCGCCGCTGCTGGCGGCCAGACCGAATATGTCCGCACCGATGTGTCGTGCACGGTCTTCCTGAGCGACCCCGACGAGTACGACGGCGGGGAACTGACCGTCAGTGACACCTATGGCACGCGCGGTGTGAAACTGCCCGCGGGTCATGCCGTGCTGTACCCCGGCACCAGCCTGCACCAGGTCACCCCGGTCACCCGCGGTGCCCGCGTGGCCTGCTTTCTGTGGGTGCAATGCATGGTGCGCAGTGACGAGCAGCGGCGTCTGCTCCACGACATGGACATGAACCTGCTGTCGCTGCGCCAGCGCCTGGGTGAATGCGAGGAAACCACCGCCCTGACCGGCACCTACCACAACCTGCTGCGCCTGTGGGCTGAGACATGAGCGAGCCCGCATTGCCGCCGTCGGTGGTGAACCTGGCCGACCACGAGGCGCTGGCCCGCCAGCGCCTGCCCGCCGACCGCTGGGCCTATCTGTGTGGCGCCGCCGGCGACGGCATCACCGCCACCGAAAACCAGCGGGCCTGGCAGGCCATCGGCCTTCGGCCCAGGGTGCTGCGCCCACTGGCCGGAGGACACACCCGGGTGACCCTTCTGGGCAAGGAGTGGACCCATCCCGTGCTGGTGGCACCGATGGCCTACCAACGCCTGGCGCACCCCCAGGGTGAAGCCGCCGCGGCCCTGGCGGCCGCCGTCCTGGGTGCTGGCATGGTGCTCAGCACCCAGTCCAGCGTCAGCATGGAGGAGGTGGCCCGCCTGATGCTGACCGAACCCGCACGGGGGCCCCTGTGGTTCCAGCTGTACCTGCAAGCCGACCGGGACTGGACCGGCCGGTTGATCCGGCGCGCCGAGGATGCGGGCTATGAAGCCTTGGTGCTCACCGTCGACGCCCCTGTACATGGCGCACGGGACGCCGAACGCCGCACCGGCTTCCGGCTGCCGCCAGACATTGAAGCGGTCCACCTGCATGAGCAGCCTTTGACTCGCCAGCCCGTCCCGGCGGCGGGAACAAGCGCGCTGTTCGACGGCCTGCTTTGCAGCGCGCCCACCTGGGACGACATCGCCTGGCTGAAAGCGCAGACGTCCCTGCCCATCCTGCTCAAGGGCATCACCCATCCTGCCGATGCCCGGATGGCGGCGGACCTCGGAGCCGCCGGTGTCATCGTTTCCAACCATGGCGGCCGAACGCTGGACACGGCCGAGCCCACCGCCCGCGCGCTGCCCGATGTCGTGGCCGCCATCGGAGGCGAGGTACCCGTCCTGGTGGATGGCGGGATCCGACGGGGCACCGACATCCTGAAAGCCCTGGCCCTGGGCGCATCGGCCGTGCTGGTGGGCAGACCTGTGCTGCACGGCCTGACCAATGCCGGCGCGCCGGGCGTGGCCCATGTGCTGCGCCTGCTGCGCGATGAACTGGAGATCGCGATGGCTCTGACGGGATGCCGGACACTGGAAGATGTCCAGCCCGAACTGCTCAGATCAGTTTGAGGAAAAATTTCTCTCGCATTCGCCAATGCGAAGAATTCGTATTTATAATACGAATATCAGTTTTCAACGACCCACCGCAACCATGGCAATCTCACTGTCCATCCTCGGCGGCAGCCTGATCCTGGGTGCAGCATGGTGGGTCCTGCGGACCTGAGAGTTCCTGTACATACACTATGCTTTCCACCCACGCCACCGCCACCGCACCCCTGGACGGGTTCCGACCGGTCACGCCCAGCGCACGCATGAACCGCCGCCTGCTCATTGTTGCCGCCGTCATCGGCCTGCACATCGCCGGTCTGTGGGCCCTGCAGTCGGGTCTGTTACGCCGTGCGGTCGAAATGGTGGTGCCGGTCCAGGTGATCGCTGACCTGATCGAGCTGCCCCAGCCCAAGGTGGAACCGACCCCACCCCCTCCGGCACCGCAACCGACGCCCAAGCCACAACCGGTGGTCCGCCAAACACCCAGGCCACAGCCCACCCCACTGCCGGTGGCCGTGGCCGACCCGGCCCCTTCGGAACACGCGCCCATCGTCCCCGCCCCGGTTCCTCCTGCACCCGCAGAACCCAGCCCGGCGCCGGCCAGGCCAGCTGAGCCCGCCGTGCCAGCCGTTCAGCTGCCCTCCAGCACGGCCGACTACCTGAATAATCCCGCACCTGCGTACCCGCCGCTGTCACGGCGCCTGGGTGAGCAGGGCCGCGTGGTGGTGCGCGTCCTTATCGGCACCGACGGCACCGCCAGCCAGGCCGAGATCCGGAGCTCCAGTGGCTTTGAGCGCCTGGATCAGGCCGCGCTGCAAACGGTGCTCAAGTGGCGCTATGTTCCTGGCAAACGGGCAGGAGTGCCCGAGGCCATGTGGTTCAACGTACCCATCAACTTTGTGCTGGAGTGAGGCCCTGCCCTGCTCTGACTTTTTTCCGACCGCAGATCAACTACCCATGGATTCGAACTTCGCCTCTTCCGGCCTGGCCCACGTGTGGACCCAGGGCGACGCCGTCACCCGCGCCGTGGCCATCGTGCTGCTGATCATGTCGCTGGCCACCTGGATCATCATCCTGTGGAAGGTGCTGGACCAGCGCGGCTACCGCAAGCAGGCCAAGGCCTGCGAAAGTTTCTGGCACAGCGCCGACTTTGCCGAAGGGCTGGACAAGCTGGGCGAGGCCGATGGCAACCCATTCCGGGCGCTGGCCACCGAAGGCCGTGAAGCCACGCGCCACATCCTGCACAAGGACGGGCGCACAGGCCCGCAGTTGCATGACAGCCTGGACGTCAGCGACTGGGTCGAACGCAGCCTGCGCCGCAGCCTGGACGACCACACGGCCCGGGCACAGAGTGGCCTGACGGTGCTGGCCTCGATTGCTTCCACGGCCCCCTTTGTCGGCCTGTTCGGCACGGTGTGGGGCATCTATCACGCACTGCTGGGCATCGGTGCCGCCGGCCAGGTCAGCATCGACCAGGTGGCAGGCCCGATCGGAGAGGCCCTGATCATGACCGCGCTGGGACTGCTGGTGGCGATCCCTGCCGTGCTGGGCTACAACGCCCTGGTGCGAGGCAACAAGGCCATCACGCACAAGCTCAACCGCTTCGCCCACGACCTGCATGCCTACTTCGTCACCGGTGCGCGGGTGACCGCGGGTGGCGACGGCAAAGTGCTGCCGATGAAGAAGGCCTGAGGAGTCAAACCATGGCCATTGGAACCCAGGACGACAGCGACGAGATGCTCAGCGAGATCAACATGATCCCGTTCATCGACGTGATGCTGGTGCTGCTGATCATCTTCATCATCACCGTCCCCGTGATCAAACACGCGGTGAACATCGACCTGCCACGTGCCAGCAACGAGAAGGTGCTCGACAAGCCCGAGAACGTGCGCCTGTCGGTCGATGCGGAGGGTGTGTATTACTGGAACGAGCTGCGGGTGGAGGACGCCGACTTCGAGCAGCGCCTGGCCCAGACGGCCGCCCAGGAGCCTCAGCCCGAACTGCATATCCGGGGCGACAAGGCGGTGCGCTACGAACGTGTGGCCCAGGCCATGGCCGCAGCCCAGCGTGCCGGCGTGCGCAAGATCGGCTTCATCACCGAGCCGGCCACCCCCTGACCCGCTGACACACGAGGAGAGATGACATGCCCGACTGCGTGATGCCTGCCAGCCAGGAACCTGTCCGAAGCACGCCCACTGGCGTGCAGACACCCGCCACCGCACCGCACGGCCCTGTGTTGCAGAGCAACGACCTCCTGCAAGGTCGCCATGCCATCGTGATCGAACACAACGGGTCGGTCTACCGCCTGCAGACCACCCGCCAGGGCAAGCTGATCCTCACCAAGTAAGGACAGCCCGCCCGCCATCCATCTGTTTCATCGTGGGGCGACACCGGGAACATCATTCCCGAGCGTCGTTTTTTGCCAGCCAGGAAGTCTGAACGCTTCGTTAGCCAGGCATTTTTTCACCTTTGAAACCGAAGCGGCTCAACCCAGGACGGCGATCCCCGCCTTCGCGATCTGGGCATCCTCGCTGGACTTCACGCCGCTGACGCCGACGGCACCAATGCACTGGCCATCCACCAGGATGGGCACCCCGCCTTCGAGCATGCCCTCGATGGCCGGTGCGCTCAGGAAGGACATGCGGCCCTGGTTGATCACGTCCTCATAGACCTTGCTCTCACGGCGGCCCAGCGCGGCCGTGTGGGCCTTGGCGGGTGCGATGTGGGCAGAGATCGGGGGAGCACCGTCCAGACGCTGCAGCCACAGCAGGTGACCACCGTCATCCACGATGGCGATCGTGACCGCCCAGTTGTTTTTCAGCGCCTCGGCTTCGGCGGCGGCAGCCACCGCCTTGACATCGGCCAGTTCGAGTACGGCTTTGTTTTTCATGAACTTTATCCTGTGTTGAAGGTCTGACGGATCGTCCGCATGAT
The DNA here is from genome assembly GCF_042665135.1 of Hydrogenophaga bisanensis. Taxonomy (NCBI): domain Bacteria; kingdom Pseudomonadati; phylum Pseudomonadota; class Betaproteobacteria; order Burkholderiales; family Comamonadaceae; genus Hydrogenophaga; species Hydrogenophaga bisanensis. The sequence goes on along the minus strand of NZ_JBHTBX010000004.1, from coordinate 93,175 downwards.
TGGAAAGCAGGACGTTCAGGCTGGCAACCATACCGCAGCAATTGCTGTCATGGGAGTCAAAAATGATCTGACTGCGGCAGGGGCTGACCGACAGGGATCGGGAACGGCCCCTAGAATGCGGACTTTTATCGTCACCCCCGTCATCCACAGGAGTACGTCATGAACCAGCAACCCCTGCAGACCGGCACCTTCGGTCACACGACCACAGGTCTGGCCTACGAGCGCCAGAAGGTCATGCGCAACACCTACTGGCTGCTTGCGCTGTCGCTGCTGCCCACCGCCCTGGGTGCGTGGGTGGGACTTCGCACCGGCATCACCGCCGGCCTGACGGGCGGTATTGGTCTGGTGGTTTTCCTGGGTGGCGCCTTCGGCTTCATGTTCGCCATCGAGAAGTTCAAGAACTCTGCCGCCGGCGTGCCGATTCTTCTGGCCTTCACCTTCTTCATGGGCCTGATGCTCTCGCGCATGCTGGCCGTGGTGCTGGGCTTCAAGAATGGCTCTGACCTGGTGATGACCGCCTTCGCGGGTACCGCCGGCGTGTTCTTCGTGATGGCCAACCTGTCCACGGTGATCAAGCGAGATCTCTCGGGCATGGGCAAATGGCTGTTTGCCGGTGCCCTGGCGATCATGATCGGCGGCATCATCAACGTGTTCGTCGGCAGCCCGGCGGCCTTTGCCGCCATCGCCACGCTGGCCATCGTGGTCTTCAGCCTCTATCTGCTGTATGACCTCAAGCGCATCGTGGACGGCGGCGAGACCAACTACATTGCCGCCACCCTGGGCCTGTACCTGAGCCTGTACAACATCTTCCAGAGCCTGCTGGCCCTCTTGGGCATCTTCGGTGGTGACCGTGAGTGACGCCAAGGTCTCGTCCGTCTGATCAGGGGGGCTTCGGCCCCCTTTTTCGTGGCCGTTCAGGCCCGAAAGCGCTCAAGATTTCCAGGTGCCGGCCGACATTTGAGACATGTTCAGCTCTGCACGACTCCTTCTGATGCTCAGCGCCACCGGCTTGCTGGCCGGGTGCGACCTGCTGGGGATCGAGACCGCCAGCCAGGTGGCGGCGCGCAAGGAGGCCGAAGGCAAGGCCATCGGCAGCGCCTGCCGCCACGCGGTGCGCAGCATCGAGGACTGCTTCCGATCCAACCCCAAGGCCGGCAAGGCGGCGGTCTTCGCGGGCTGGAAGGAAATGGATCAGTACATGCGAGAGAACGAGATCGTCGGGATGCCGAACGAGTCCGAATCCTCGAAGGATGTGCCGAAGGCGGATGAGCCGATCGAAGAGATCATCCTGCCCGAACGCAAGACCGGCAGCGCGCGCCGGTCCTGAGCCTTTTTCCGGGTCCTCAGCCCGACAGATCGAACACCGCGATGCTTTCGACGTGTGCCGTGTGAGGGAACATGTTGACCACCCCCGCTGCCGTGCAGCGGTAGCCAGCCTGATGCACCAGCAGGCCGGCATCACGCGCCAGGGTGGCCGGGTTGCAACTGACATAGACGATCCGGCGCGGCGGCGTCCACCCCGCCCGGCGTGACGGATCCTGGTGCAGATCGGCCAGCGCCTTGGAAAGGGCAAATGCGCCCTCGCGTGGCGGATCCACCAGCCAGCGGTCGGCGACGCCATCGGCCACCAGGAGTTCCGGCGTCATCTCGAACAGGTTGCGCGCCACAAAGGACGTCGGTGCCAGAGGCTGAAGCCGGTCCGTCTGGTTGTGGCGCAGGTTGTCCCGTGAACGCGCCACCAGCGCCTCGCTGCCTTCGATGCCCAACACCTCGCCAGCCTGCGTGGCGATCGGCAGCGTGAAGTTGCCCAGGCCGCAGAACCAGTCGATCACCCGTTCATCGCGTTGGGCGTCCAGCAGACGCAGGGCACGTGCCACCAGCACCCGGTTGATGTGGGGGTTGACCTGGGTGAAATCCGTGGGCTTGAACGGCATGTGGACGCCGAACTCGGGCAGTCGGTAGGACAGCACCGGTCCCTGCTCATCCAGCAGTCGAACCGTGTCCGGGCCCTTGGGCTGCAACCACCACTGCACACCGTGCTGCTGCGCAAAGGCACGCAGGCGACTCTGGTCATCCTCGGACAGGGGTTCCAGGTGCCGCAGCACAAGCGCCGTGACCTCGTCGCCGCAGGCCAGTTCGATCTGCGGGCAGGTCTCGCGGGCATCCATGCTGAAGATCAGCTCCCTCAGCGGCAGCAGCAGATCACTGACATGCGGCGGCAGCACGTGGCAGACCTTCATGTCGGCCACGTAGCGGCTCTTGCGCTCATGAAAACCGATCAGCACCTCGCCTTTCTTGTGCACGTAGCGCACCGACAGACGCGCCCGGTAGCGGTAGCCCCAGGCCGGTCCCTGGATCGGGCGCAGCAAGGTCTCCGCCTTCACCTTGCCCAGGTGCCAGAGGTTGTCCTCCAGCACCCGCTGTTTGATGGCCACCTGACCCGACTCGTGCAGGTGCTGCATCTTGCAGCCGCCACAGGCACCGGCATGCAGCCCGAAGTGCGGGCAACCGGGGCGCACCCGCTGTGAAGACTCGCGGTGGATCACCGTGGCGGTGGCCGCTTCCCAGTTGTTCTTGCGCCGGTTGACGCTGACACTGACCTGCTCGAACGGCAGTGCGCCCTCAATGAAGACCACCTTGCCATCGGGCCGGTGTGCAATGCCCTGGGCTTCAATGTCCAGGGACTCGACGGCCAGCCAACCCTCGGGGAGGCCGCCGGACGGGGATGTGGGAGGAACGGTGTTGTCGGGGATCTCTTGGCTCATGCCCCGATTGTCTCAGGAGACGGTGGCGCCGCCTGATCCGGGCGTGGTCCCGACGCTGCCCGCATCGGTCCAGGCGTTCAGGTATTCCCGCCAGTGCGGCTCACCGGTGGCCAGTTGCGCCACGGTCTCCCGCACCAAGTCGATCTCCTGCGCATACTCGGCCTCGGTCAGACCACCACGCATCTTCTGGAAGCGGCAGTACACCAGGTAGGTGTTCATCACGTCGGTCTCGCAATAGCGACGGATGTCTTCCAGACCACCCGCCTGGTACTGGGGCCACACCTGGGAACCGTCCATGCCCAGCTTGCCGGGAAAACCGCACAGCTTGGCCAGCGCGTCCAGCGGTGCGTTGTTCCGGGGGTTGTACATGGCCAGCAAGTCCATCAGGTCCAGATGGCGCATGTGGTAGCGGCTGATGTAGTTGTTCCACTTGAACTCGCGGTCGTCCTCGCCCATGTCCCAGTACTTGCTGGCCTCGACACCGTGGCGCAGGCCGCGGTAGTGCAGCACCGGCAGGTCAAAACCGCCGCCGTTCCAGCTCACCAGCTGCGGCTGGTGTTTTTCGATCGTGTGAAAGAAGGTCTGGATGACCTTGCCTTCGCTCTGCCCGTCACGGTCGACGAAGGAGTGCACGCGCAAACCCTCCGCGTTGCGAAAGACCACGCTGATGACCAGCACCCGCTGCAGGTGCAGCGGAGCGAAATCGCCCTGCCCCTTTTCCTTGCGCTCCGCCAGCCACGCCTCGTAAACCTGTGAGTCGCTGTGTCCGGCAGGATCTGCGCGCAGCAAGCGAAGGCCTGCCACGTCCGGCACCGACTCGATGTCGAAGACGAGGACAGGCCAGCTCAAGGCGGCTCGCCTCAGCGCTTGGGCAGGTGGTTGAGCGGATCGACCGGCTTGCCCTGGCGGCGCACCTCGAAGTGCAACTTGACACGGTCGGTGTCGCTGCTGCCCATTTCGGCAATGCGCTGACCCTGTTTGACCTGCTGGTCCTCACGCACCAGCAGGGCCTGGTTGTGAGCATACGCAGTGAGATAGGTGTTGTTGTGCTTGAGGATCACCAGGTTGCCGTAACCCCGCAGACCGGCGCCCGCATACACGACCCGGCCGTCGGCGGCTGCGACTACGGGGTCACCCGGTTTGCCACCGATCGAGACCCCCTTGTTGCGCGCCTCGTCGAAAGTGGCAATCACCCCACCTTGAGCTGGCCAGACAAAAGCGATTTCGTCGGGACCGGAAGCTTGCTCGGCCGCCGGGGCCGGCGCAGGGGCCACTGTCGCAGCGGCAGGCGCAGGCGCAGGCGCGGTTGCCGGAGCCGGGGCCGACGTGGCAGCCGCCTGACCAATCGGCCGCCCGACCACGGCGCTGCTGGGCACCGGCGCCACCGCGACGGGAGCAACTGGCGCGGCAGCAGGCACCGGCGGCGCCACCCTCAGCACCTGACCGACTTCGATCAGGTTGGGATTGGCCAGGTTGTTCCATGCCTGCAAATCGCGCCAGGCCTGTCCGCTTTCCAGTGCAATGCGGTAGAGCGTATCCCCTGGCTTGACGGTGTAGTACCCTGGCTTGCCAGCGTTCTCAGCCCCCGGCAAGGCCTTGACCGCATCCTGTGCTTTGGCACCCGACCGCTCTTCCACGGGTGCCGGCTGCGCGACGCGCCGGGTCGAGCAACCCGCTGTCACGGCAAGGCCGGCCACCAGCGCCAGAAGGGTGATCCGCTGCACCCAGAGCTGCGCGGTGCGGCCGCATTCAAGGTGCAAGGGTTCCACGTGTTGTTTCATGTCTGACGACTCCCATGGGGACACCGGCGCCTGGCCCGTGCCCGTTCGTGATCCGTAAACCTGAGACTCCCGTTTCGACGGGCTCAGGACACGCCCGATTTTAGAGGTACGAACAACACCGGTTCGAGCACTTGCTGTCTTGGACCGGCGGGTGTCTTGTCGATGACGACCAGCCGCTGCTGGCCAGGCCCGACCAGGGCCGGAGCGACCAACCGCCCCCCTTCGGCCAGCTGATCAATCCAGGCCTGCGGAATGGCCTCGCCGCCGGCGGCCGCGATGATGGCCGCGTAGGGCGCACCGTCCGCAAATCCGAGCATGCCATCACCCAGCAGCAGGTGGACATTGGGCAGCCGGAACGGACGGAGGTTCGACCGGGCACGGTCATGCAGACCTCGCAAGCGCTCGATGGTGTACACCTCTTGGGCCAGATGGCTCAGGACCGCGGCCTGGTAGCCGCAACCGGTGCCGATCTCCAGCACGCGCCCCAGCCGCTCACTGCGACCCTCACACAACAGCTCCAGCATCCGGGCCACCACGTTCGGCTTGGAGATGGTCTGCCCCAGACCGATCGGCAGGCTGGTGTCCTCATAGGCCTGGTTGGCCAGCGCACTGTCGACGAAACGGTGCCGCTCCACCGCCTGCATGGCCGCCAGCACCGCCGGATGGCTCAACCCCTGACGCTGCAGTTTCTGGACCATGGCCATGCGCATGGCCTGCGCGCCGACCGCACCCACCCGCTCGTCCCGCACGGGCGCGGCTGCGGCGGGCTGTACGGCCGGAATGCTCACAGCCCCCTTGCGCGCGGGCTGCGGCGCGGCGGACGCCGGAAGGCGTGCAGGAAACGACGGCCGGGGACGCTCGGCACCCGCGGGCACCGACGCCCCCCTGGGCGCAGGCGACAAGGGTTTCTTCATGCCCCATGGCCTTCGACAGGCGCCACGGCGCCCGCAGACAACTGCGCGGCCAAAGGCGCCCAGTAGGGAAGACGTTCGTGATCGGTCAGATCCACCTGCAGCGGCGTGATGGTCGCGTAGCCCTGGGCGGTACCATGGAAATCGGTGCCTTCGGCATCGTCCTTGGCCGGGCCGGCGCTGCCGATCCAGTACATGGTCTCGCCGCGCGGGTTCTGCTGGATGATGACCTGCTCGGCTGCATGGCGGCGCCCCAGGCGCGCGACCTTGAAACCACGCAGCTTGTCTGCCGGCAGGTTGGGGATATTGACGTTGAGCAGCCAGGGCGCCGCGCGTTCATCGGCCTTGGGCAAAGACGGCAACAGGCGGGCCACCAGTTCGGCGGCTTTGGCCGCGGCCGCGTCGAGATGACCCCAGCCACGTTCCGTCTGGGAAAAGGCGATGGCCGGGATGCCGAAAAGATAACCCTCCATGGCCGCGCCCACCGTTCCCGAGTAGATGGTGTCGTCGCCCATGTTGGCACCGTTGTTGATGCCGGAGACGACCAAGTCAGGCCGGTAACCCAGCAGCCCTGTCAGCGCAATGTGCACACAGTCGGCCGGTGTGCCGTTGACATAGCGAAACCCGTTGGCCGCGTTGTGGACGTACAGCGGGGAATGCAGGGTCAAGGCGTTGGATTTGGCGCTGTTGTTGTGTTCGGGCGCCACCACCTCGACGTCGGCAAGCCCGCGCAGGGCCTCATACAGGGCTTCGATGCCAGGTGCGCGGAATCCGTCGTCATTGCACAGCAGTATCTTCATCCGGGGGATTGTAGGAGTTGCAGGCCGACGGCCGGTCGGTCACCGGGGAGACACGGCCAGACGGTGGATGGACCCTGTCGAACGGCCAGGCTGCCTATCATGCGATCTTCCGACGACACCACCCAAGGAGACACGATGCAAGCGTGGCTGTGCGAAAACCCGACCGGGGTCGAAGCCCTGACCTGGAAGGAACTGCCCACCCCCGAGCCCAAGGCCGGAGAAGTACTGATCGAGATCCAGGCGGCCAGCCTGAACTTTCCGGATCTGCTGATCGTTCAGAACAAGTACCAGATCAAACCGCCCCTGCCCTTCGTGCCAGGTTCGGAATACGCTGGCATCGTCCGCGCGGTGGGAGATGGTGTCACCCACCTCAAGGTGGGACAGGCGGTGGCCTGCCTCAGCGGCACCGGCGGCTTCGGCACCCACACCCTGGCCCCTGCCGCGCTGTGCATGCCGCTGCCCGACGGGTTCCCGGCGGTGGACGCGGCCGCCTTCATCATGATCTATGCGACGTCGTGGCACGCCCTCATGGACCGCGCACAACTGAAGGCTGGTGAGACCGTGCTGGTGCTGGGCGCGGCCGGTGGCGTCGGAACGGCGGCCATCCAGATCGCGAAGGCTGCGGGTGCCCGGGTGATCGCAGCGGCCTCCAGCGACGAGAAATGCGACCTGTGCCGGCTGCTGGGTGCCGATGAAGTCATCAACTACAGCATCCACACGCCACAGCAGGGCCTGCGCGACGAGATCAAGCGCCTGACCGACGGCAAAGGACCTGACGTCATCTACGACCCCGTGGGCGGCGATTTCGCTGAGCCGGCCTTCCGCTCGATCGCCTGGCGCGGCCGGTATCTGGTCGTGGGCTTTGCCAGCGGTCCGATCCCCAGTCTGCCACTGAACCTGGCTCTGCTCAAGGGCGCCAGCATCGTGGGCGTGTTCTGGGGTGACTTTGCCAAGCGCGAACCCAAAGCCAACGCGGCGATGATGCAGACCCTGGCCGGCCTGTACCTCAAGGGCCAGATCAAACCGGTGATCGACCAGACCCTGCCGATGAAGGATCTGCACAAGGCCTACGCCATCATGGGCGCCCGATCGGTCAAGGGCAAGCTGGTGCTGGTCAACTGAGATCGCCCGCGCGCCCCTGAAAGCCCGTCCTCCCGGCGGGCTTTTCTTTGGGTACGCCGCTGCTCATGCGCCGTCTCAAGGAATGGCCCTGGATGGCCGATGAAGAGGACTGAAGGTGGCGTCGACCGGCCGGTGTGCGCCCCACTGTCCCCGAGGCCCACACGCATGCAGATCGCCCCCCTCCCTCCCGATGAAGAACGGCGTCTGGCCGCGCTGCGCGCCCTGGAGGTGCTGGATACCCCCGCCGAGGCCGCATTTGATGCCCTGGTGGGTGCTGCGGCTGCCTGCTGCGACACCGACATCGCGCTGATCAGCCTGGTCGATGAGCAGCGCCAATGGTTCAAGGCCTCACATGGTCTGCCAGGGGTGTGCGAAACCCACCGGGATGTGGCGTTCTGCGCCCACGCCATCCTGGAGGATGGTCTGCTGGAAATCCCCGATGCCACCCTGGACCCGCGGTTTGCCGACAACCCGCTGGTGCTGGGTGAGCCTCACATCCGCCTGTACGCGGGTGTGCCGCTGAGGTTGTCCAGCGGCGAGGCCGTCGGCACCCTCTGCGTGATCAACCGCCAGCCTCGCAGCCTGACGGCACCCCAGCGGGAGGCCCTGACCCACCTGGCCACCGCCGCCACCCATGCCCTGGAGGCTGCCCGGGCAATGCGGACCGAGCGTCGGGCATCGGCCTTGCTGGTCGACACCCGGGATGGCATGGTTTCTCTCGATGCCGTCGGGCACATCCGGTTCTGCAATGCGGCCGCACTGACGATTGCTGGCCGGAATGAAGCTGAGCTGATCGGACAGCCGCTGTCAGCCCTGGGTTTGACAGAGCATGAGCTGCGCAAAGCCGTGACCACCCATAGTCCGACCGGGCGAATGGTCAGCGACACCGTCCTGATCCGTCCGGACGGCACACAGGTGCCGGTCAGCATCACCCAGACACCCCACATGTCCCCCGGGGGAACGTCAGACGGCTGGACGCTGTTCATCCGGGATCTGAGGGACCAACAGGCCTCCCGGGCCATGGCCGCCGAGATCGAGCGGCTGAGCCTGGTGGCCAAGCGCACGTCGAATGCCGTAATCATGACCGACCCGCATGGACGTGTCACCTGGGTCAACGATGGCTTCGAGCGCATCACGGGCTACCGGTTGCAGGAGGTCCGTGGCCGTTCGCCGGGCAGCATGCTCCAGTGTCCCGAAACAGACCAACAGGAACTCAAGCGGCTTCGGCGAGCCCTGGACGCCCGGCAGCCCTTTCAGGGTGAGCTGCTCAACCGCGGCAAGCATGGACGCCAATACTGGCTGGCCATCGAGATCCAGCCGATGTGGGGCAGCGACGGCAGTCTGTCCGGCTTCATGGCGATCGAATCCGACATCACGCAGCGCAAGGAGGCCGAGCTGGCCCTGCGCCAGGAGCGGGAGCGGCTGCACCAGATCATGGAAGGCACGGCTGTGGCCACCTGGCGCTGGAACGTGGACACCGGTGAAACCGAGTTCGATCAGCGCGGCGCCGCGATGGTGGGCGAGGACCTGGCCAGCTTCGGAAAAACCACGATTGCCACCTGGTCCGAACGCGTGCATCCGGACGACCTGTCGCAGGCCATGGTGGCCCTGGAGCGGCACCTCAATGGGGAGTCGGCCATGTACGAGGCCGAAATGCGGATCCGGCACCGTGAAGGGCATTGGGTCTGGATCCTGGCCCGCGGCAAGGTCAGCGAACGCCACGAAGACGGTCGCCCGTTGTGGATCGCCGGCACGCAACAGGACATCCACCAGAGCAAGCTGATCCAGCTCGAACGCCAGATGGTCAGCAAGCGGTTCCGTCTGGCCGCAGAGAGTGCCGGCATCGGCGTCTGGGAGATCCAGCTGCCTGGGACAGAGACCCAATGGGACGAACAGATGTGCCGCCTGCATGGCCTGACCGGTCCGGCGGATTCAGCCACAGTCAAGACGCACTGGCGGACGCATGTCGACCCTGAAGACCTCAAGCTCGCCCGGCAACGGTTGGTGAACACCTTCAACACCGGACAGGACTACGCCTCGGAGTACCGCGTACGCCTGCCTGGTGGCGAGTATCGGATCCTGCGCAACATGGCGCGAGTCCTGGGAGACGTTCGGCATGACAACGAAATCAAGGTGATCGGCATCTGTCAGGACGTGACCGAGCAGCGCCGGCAGGAGGCCAGGCTGCACGAGAGCCGGGCGTTTCTGGACAACGCAGGCCGGGTGGCGGGCCTGGGCGGCTGGTCGCTTGATGTCCAGAGCGACACGCTGGAGTGGTCGGCCCACACCTGCCGCATTCACGGTGTGCCCGAGGGTCACCGACCCAGCACCGAGGAGGCGCTGGGCGTCTATCCCCCCGAGGAACGGCAGATGCTCACGGCCGCCATTCGCCGCTGCATCATTGAGGGCATTCCCTTTGACCTTGAGTTGCCCATGGCGCCACAGGGACGCATCCAGCGCTGGGTACGGATGGTCGGAGAGGCCCAGCGGGAGGCGGGTCGCACGACCCAGCTGATTGGCGCGGTGCAGGATGTGACCTCATGGATCGAGTTGCGCCAGGAGCTGCAGCGCCGCGGGACGCAGTTGCAGGCGGTGCTGCACAACCTGCCTTGCGGTCTGTGCGCGGTGGATGCCGAGAGGACCGTCACCCTCTGGAACGACGAGTTCATCCGCCTCATGGATCTGCCCTCGGACATGCTGCTTTCTGGCAAGGTGACGCTGGATGATCTCGTCAGCTATGGCGCACATCAGGGCGAGTATGGAGAAGGCGACATCGGGGTGCTCCTCCAGCGAGGGCACCACAACCTGCAGAAGGTGCTGAACGGCCAGGTCATCGAGCGCAAACGACCCGATGGCACCTGGGTGGAAATTCGCGGTGGTTCCATGCCGGGCGGGGGCCACGTGATCACTTTCATGGACATCACTGCCCGAAGGCAAGCGCAGCAGGAGGCCGAAAAGAACGAGCGCATCCTGAAAGAGGCCATCGGTGCCCTCAACGAGGCCTTCTCTCTGTACGACCCGCAAGACCGGCTGGTCTACTGCAACGAGAAATACCGTCAGGTCTACCGGCACAGCGCGGAGCTCATCCGCCCCGGCGTGGCCTTCGAGGAGATCCTCCGCCACGGAGCCCGTGCCGGCCAATATCAGCACGCCGTCGGACGGGAAGACGAATGGGTGGCAGAGCGTCTGGCCCTGCGCCACAAGGAGAGCTCGGACTTCATCCAGCCCCTCGATGACGGGCGCATCCTGCGCATCGCCGAGCGGCGCACGCCCGACGGCTACACCGTCGGCTTCCGCATCGACATCACCGAGCTGGTTCAGGCGCGTGAGGCGGCCCTGAGTGCGTCGCGATCCAAGAGCGAATTCCTGGCCACCATGAGCCACGAGATCCGCACCCCCATGAATGCGATCCGGGGCATGCTGGCGCTGCTGGGCAAGACACCCCTGTCGCCCAGGCAGGCCGACTACGCCAGCAAGGCCGAAGGCGCGGCGCGCTCGCTGCTGGGCATCATCAACGACATCCTGGATTACTCCAAGATCGAAGCCGGCAAGCTCGAACTCGATCCGCAACCCATGCGCCTGGAGAACCTGCTGCGCAACCTGTCCCACCTGCTCACGGTATCTGCCGGTGACAAGCCGGTCGAGCTGATCTACGACATCGACCATGACCTGCCGGAATGGGTGGTCGCCGATGAGCTGCGCCTGCAGCAGGTGCTGCTGAACCTGGGCAGCAATGCGGTGAAATTCACCCCGCAGGGCGAGGTGGTGCTAAAGGTCACGCAGTTGTCCACCGACAGATGGCACACCCGGCTGCGCTTCGAGGTTCAGGACACCGGCATCGGCATTGCCGCGGAACATCAGGAGCGGATCTTCGACGGTTTCACCCAGGCTGAGGCCTCCACGGCCCGGCGATTTGGTGGCAGTGGACTGGGCCTGGCCATCACCCGCCAGCTGCTGGCCCTGATGGGCGGCCAGATCCACCTGGAAAGCCGCTCCGGCCAGGGAAGCCGATTCTGGTTTGAACTCGGCCTTCCCCTGGCGCCGATGCCCCAAAGCAGACCGCCCGCCACCGTCCGGCAGCCCCAGCCACGCATCCTGATCGTCGAAGAGAACCCGCACACCATGAGCGTGATCGGCCGTACGGCCAGTGCCCAAGGGTGGAAGATCGAAACGGCGGACAACGCCGTACAGGCCCTGGCGAGCGTCTCCATCGAGGGCGACGGAAATCGCGCCATGGTCCCCGATCTGGTCCTGCTGGACTGGACTCTGCCCGACATGCCGGGCGGTGAACTGCTCCGCCGGTTGCGGGCCAAGCGGGAGCTGGCACACCTGCGCATCGTGGCCTTGGTCAGCGCCCTCGACCGAGAACAGCTCAGCGGCGAACACGCCTTGATAGAAGGTCCGGACGCCTTGCTGTCCAAGCCGTTCACCCCCAGGGAACTGAAGGAAACGGTCGAGCAGCTGCTCAAGACCGAGGGGCCGCCCCGTCCCTCGGTGACCAGCGCGCGTGACAACCTTATGGAGAGACCACGCCCTCTTCTGGGCCTGAAGATCCTGGTCGCTGAAGACAACCGGCTGAACCAGCAGATTGCCCAGGAACTGCTGCAGGCCGAGGGTGCGGAGGTGGCATTGGCCGACGATGGCCTGCAAGCCATCGATGCCTTCGATTCCCCGCCCCAACCCCAGCGCTTCGATCTCGTGCTGATGGATATGCAGATGCCGTTCATGGATGGTCTGACCGCCACCCGTGAACTGCTGGCCCGCATGGGCGACCAATGCCCTCCCATCATCGCCATGACCGCCAACGCGATGGGCAGCGACCGGCAGGCCTGTCTGGCGGCCGGCATGGTCGAACACGTCGGCAAGCCGTTCGACATTCATGAGCTCTCGCGCCTGATCTGCCAGGTCACCGGGCACCATGCGCCGGCGCCCGGCAGCCAGGCCACGAACCGGCAGGACGATGCCCGCGCTCAGGCCATTGCCCGACTGGGTGGGGACGCGGCTTTCCTGGACCGGATGATCGCGCGCTTTGCCCATGACTGGCCGACGACGCGCCAGCGAATCGAAGCGTCGACGGAGCCCAGCAGGCGGGGCCAGCTTGCCCGCGAACTGCACAGCCTCAAGGGAGCCACCGGCACCCTGGGCATGCCGGATCAGGCCCAAGAGGCCGCACGACTGGAAATGCTGTGCAAGAACCCGATCGATCCCGCTTCAATGGACATCGCCGGACCGCTGCGGCAGTTGCTCGATGACATCGAGCGACTGATCCAGCCGGAGACCCGCCCTGCGCAAGTGGCCTTGACGCCAGGACCGGCTGAACCACCAGCGCCAGCGACTGCAGCAGGCAACCCAAGCGAAGTCGGGCGTCTCCTGGCGGCGCTACACCCCTTGCTGCTCGCCTCTGACATGGCCGTCTTCGAGGTGTGTGCGCCGCTGGAGTCCCACACCCACGAGCAGCCGGCACTGGTGCCCTTGCTGGCGGCCATTGAACAGATGGACTTTGAAGAAGCCGCCCGTCTTTGCGTCGAACTGAGCGAACAACTGGAGGGCCCCGTTCGCTAGGACGACAGACTGGGTCCGGCCAGAAACGACAAAGCCCGGTGCGAGACCGGGCTTTGCATCTATCTGGGGTGGCTGATGGGACTCGAACCCACGACAACAGGAATCACAATCCTGACTTTTTAGTATTTGCCCCCGTTGATTGGCGCTGATAGAATACATATAAATCAATACTTTACGCGAACTGAACTGGATATGTAGACAGCTATCGTGTTGATTGAAATGCGGCAGTTTCTAGCGAATTTGCCTACAGATTGCCTACAGATTCCAAAGGGGCACCATGAGCAAGCCACAAAACCGCGTGAGGCTGACCGCTGGCAGGGTTGACGCCTTCACCTGCCCGGCTGGCAAGTCCCAGGCTTTTCTATGGGACACCGAAGCCCCCGCCCTGGCGCTGCGTGTGACGCCTACGGGCCGTAAAACCTACGTGTTTGAATCGCGCCTGAACGGGGCAACCCTGCGCGTGAACATTGGCACTGCCGCCGACTGGCCGATTGAAAAGGCTAGAGGCGAAGCGCAGCGCCTGAAGATGCTGGTGGACAGTGGGCAAGACCCCCGAGAGATTGAGCGTCAGCAACAGGCCGCCCAGGCTGCCGACAAAGCCGCAGCCGTTGCAAAGGTGGAAGCTGACAAAGTGGCCGCAGTTACCGTGGGCGAAGTCTGGGCGGACTACCTAGAAAAGCGCCGCCCGTTTTGGGGCGACCTGCACTATCGCGACCATATCGACAAAGCTAAGACCGGGGGCTTGCCATCGGGCCGCCGTGGTGGAGGCAAGCAATTGACCAAGCCGGGGCCGCTGGCCGCACTGATGCCCTTGGCGCTGAAAGACCTTGACCAAGCCACGATAGAAAGATGGGCAGCCAACGAGGGCAAGACCCGCCCATCATCCGCCCGGCTGGCGTGGCGACTGCTGACCGTGTTTCTGACTTGGTGTGCGGAACAGCCGGAATATGCGCCGCTGTTACCTGACAAGAACCCAGCCAAGACCAAGAAAGCACGCGAGGCGCTGGGCAAACCCGGCACGAAATCTGATGTGTTGCAGCGTGAGCAACTGGCCGCATGGTTTGCCGCCGTGCAACAGATACAAAACCCCGTTATTGCCGCCAGCCTGCAAATGATGCTGCTGACTGGTGCCCGCCCTGGCGAAGTCCTGGCGCTGCGCTGGGAGGACATAAATACCAAATGGAAGGGAATCAGCATCCGCGACAAGGTGGAAGGCACGCGCGAGATTCCCGCAACGCCCTACATGCATCACTTGCTGGCCGCCCTGCCCCGCCGCAATGAATGGGTGTTTTCCAGCCCCACCAGCGCGAGCGGACGCCTGACAGAACCCAACAACCCGCACACACGGGCCTGCAAGGCTGCCGGGCTGGAGGGGCTTACCCTGCATGGTCTGCGCCGCTCCTTTGCCAGTCTGACCGAATGGCTGGAGGTGCCCGCCGGTGTGGTCGCTCAGATTCAAGGCCACAAGCCCAGCGCCACGGCAGAGAAGCATTACAAGGTGCGCCCGCTGGAACTGCTGCGCGTACACCATGAGCGCATCGAGGCGTGGATTCTGGAACAGGCCGGAGTGAAGTTCGACACACAGGCCGAGAATGGCAAGCTTAGGGTGGTCGGATAACGTACTCGGATAACGTACTCTGTACCTAATCAAACAAGGATGGGATAAGCATGACCAACTTGAACTGGGTGAGCAAGGGCTTCATGAAGACGTAGCTCGCCTCTGGACTCTGATTGCCCCAGCTAGGCCCGCGAACCGAAAAGCGGGTTTCCCTGCCCGCCTGCTGGGGCACCTTTTCAGGGTTGCAATAAGGGAGTGCGAGGGTGAAAGTTATTATCAAAATTGGTGACCGTGAGGCCGTGCCTGTTCGGGCGATTCCATTGCTGACCCACTGGGAAACGATGAGTCCTGACGTTGTTGCGCAGGCGCTGGCTTGGAACGAGGGCGAGCCTCATTTCAAAGGGCTACAGGCCTTTCGGTGTTATGAAGGCTCGCGCCCAATTCCCGCAAGAGAGTGGGAAAACGAGGTTTGTTGGCAGTTCACCGCCCTGAACGAATCCATGAAGGCCACAGGTAACACACCGGCAACAGGCTTGCTGGAGTGGCGGCGAAGAGCACTCGAAATACTCCCTGCTGGCGTTTACGTTTGGAAAGATGAGTTTGAGCCGATGCATTGCATGCGGTACGGGCCGGACGGTGAGACTCTTTTGAAGAACATGGTACCGGTTGATGATGAAGCACACGAACGGCTGGTGGCGTTGGACTTTGACCCGGTCATTTCTGACCCGGAAATTCAGCGCCTGGTTTTCGAGGGATTTGTACCGACACCTGCGGGGGACGCTGCATTCACGCTCGCCTTCTATGGCACATGTGGTGGATTGGATATTGAGCAGTGGGCCAAAAAGATGGAGGTGCGACCGCTGGAAGCCGCTAGGCTCTTATGCGGTGAAGACCCGTTGAACCTGAAAGCGTGCGCTGACAGTGCAGAGGTGCAATTGTTGGCACGCATTTTGGAGGACACGGCCAAGAGCCATCCAGATGGATGTATGTTGCGGGACTACGCACTTTTGGCAATGGAGAGAGGAGCACGCCACCGTCAAGAAATTTCAATGGCCGTCGTCCATTTGACTGCGGATGCTGTCACTGCGGTGCAGTCTGCGACTTTGGTCCCGAACGAAGCCAGCAATACGGCTGTACATAACCGTTCGATGTTGGCCTCGCGCGACCAACTGATTGCAGCCTTTGGAAGCTTCACGGGCATGGACTCCACATGGTTCAACAATTTGACCGACACCCCAGCATTGCAGGCCTCCCGCAAAGTGGCTGGGCAAGGGATGCGAGGACGTACTGCTGAACCGCTTTTCTGTCCGTTTGAGGTTATGCAATGGTTGGCAAATCCCAAGCGCCGCAAAGGCCGAAAGCTGAGTCCCGATAAAGCATGGGAGCTGCTGGAGAGGCACTTCCCGAAGGTCTACAACCTGAAATCAGTAGCCGACCCAAGGAGCCCCGATTGACCGGGGCAATAACGCCGACCGGGCGGGGTTGACTGCCCCGACCTGGCGGGGTTGCAGAGTGAAAGCGGGCGGGGTTGCAAGCGCCAGACAAACCCCGCCATCGAAATGGAGCCATGTAAAACAAACCCGAGGGTTTAAATATGGCTGCAAAGACTATTCAACTCACACCGCTGGCGCAGGAAACACGCACAGCACTGCCGACACCAGAGGCCGCCGGGCACCTTAACCGCGCACAGCAGACACTGCGCATTTGGGCCTGCCGTGAAGATGGCCCCATCCGTCCAATCCGCATCAATGGCCGCCTAGCGTGGCCGGTGGCCGAGCTTCGCCGCGTACTGGGAGTGGCGTGATGGTGGCCGCTATCAACCGCCTGCTGGTGCGCTTGTGGTGCGCCATGCCGTCCTGCTGGCTTCGCAAGAAAGGGGACCGGTGATGACAGCCCCCAAAAGAAAAGCCCCCGAACCGTCCAAAGTAGCAGGGGCTTACGGTGAGCAACTTTCGTTTCTGCCGCCGCCGCCATTTTGCCCTACATGGCCGACGCGTGGAACCCTTGCCGACAAGGCGCTGGGCATGCTGATGGATGGCCAAATGATTGACCATCCCGACTTCGAGAACAGCACGCAATCCTGGCGTTTGGGTGCCGTGATATTCACCCTGCGCACCTTGGGCTGGCCGGTGGAAACCATCGAGGTGCCGAGCCCGACCGAGCAAAGCCCCGACCGTGTGATTGCGCTGTACTGCCTGGACCCGAAGTACACCGCGCAAGCCCTGGCGCTGAATGGGGGCGCAGCGTGATGACCGATGCAACAAAAGCAATCAACGCGCTGCAATCTATCCCGCCCGACCTGCCCCGCGATGAGTGGGTGAAGGTGGGTATGGGTGCACATGCTGCTGGAGTAAGCTTTGATGACTTCGACGCCTGGAGCGCCGGGGCTGGCAACTATGACGCCAGAGCCTGCCGTGAGGTGTGGCGCAGCATCAAGCCGGGCAAGGGTGTAGGGGCTGGGACGCTTTACCGCGTGGCCGCCGAGCATGGATGGCGCATGGGTGAAAGGCCACAACAAAGGCCCATGCAAGCCCCCAGGAAGCACGCAGAGCCGCCGCGCAAGCCAGCCCCAGGCATGAGCCCTGCCGAGGTGTGGGGCCGCTGCGAAGCCGCTACAGCCGAGCATGCCTACATCGTGGCAAAGCACGCCGCCGGTGCGCCATTGGATGGGCTGCGCGTGGTGCCCGCTGGCGACCCGCTGCGCATTGCCGGGCAGAGCATGGCCGGGGCTTTGGTGGTGCCAGCCTATGCCCCAGAAGGTGAACTGCAAAGCCTGCAACTGATACCACCGCCTGGTGCCGGAAAGAAGCTGAACCTGCCCGGTGTGCCGATGGTCGGGGCATCCTTCACGGTGGGCGACATGGTGGCCGGTGCGCCGCTGTATCTGTGCGAGGGCATCGGGACTGCGTGGGCCTGCTGGCAGGCAACCGGGCATGCCGCCGTGGTGGCTTTCGGCTGGGGTAATGTGCGCAAGGTGGCCGAAGAACTGCGCCAGAGTGACGCATCCGCCCGGCTGGTGCTGGTGCCTGACGTGGGCAAGGAAGAAAGCGCCGCAGACATTGCCCAGGCCCTGCAATGCGCCGTGGCCTACATGCCCAAGGGTGAAGAACGTAACTTTGACGCGAATGACCTTGCCCAGCGTGAAGGGGGCGACGTGCTGGCCGCACTGCTGGAGGCTGCAACAGAGCCCGCACCGCCGCCGCTGCCCTTGTCTGTGGCCTTTGCCGATGAGTTACCCGAAACCTTCACGCCGCCTGACGAACTGGTGGAAGGTGTTTTAACTGCTGGCGATGGCTCCGTGCTGTACGGTGACAGCAACAGCGGGAAGACCTTTTTCGTCATCGACATGGCCGCCGCTGTGGCGCGTGGCGTGCAATGGATGGGCCGCAACACCGAGCCGGGACTGGTGGTGTACCTGGCTGCCGAAAGCCCCGCATCCGTGCGCAGCCGCCTGCAAGCCTATCAACGACACCACGGGGTGAGGGTTCCGAACTTCGCCATTGTGCAGAGCCCTATCGACTTGTTTGATGGTGATGCAGACACCGAGGCCGTCATATCGGTGGTGCGCCAGCTAGAGCGCCAGCGAGGGCAAAAGGTGCGCCTGATAGTGGGCGACACACTGGCACGCCTGAGCGCCGGGGCGAACGAGAACGCCGGGCAGGACATGGGTCTGGTGGTGCGCCGCTTTGACCGCATCCGCAGCGCCTGCAATGCGCACTTTCTGCTGATTCACCATAGCGGGAAAGCTGCCGCCAATGGTGCGCGTGGCTGGAGTGGCATCCGCGCCGCCGTGGACACCGAAATCGAGGTGACGGACTCGCCTGCTGGCCGGTGCGCTGAAATCACAAAGCAACGGGATTTAAGCACCAAGGGGCAGCGCATCGGATTTCGCCTGGACACGGTGACGCTGGGAAGCACCAAATGGGGAGCACCTGCCACGTCCTGTGTGGTGGTGCCTGCTGACGCGCCAGACAAGCCCCAGGGCAAGCGCTTATCTGAGGTGGGCGGGGCTGTGCTGGAGTACCTGCGCACCCAACCCGCCGGAAAGAAAAAGCGCGAGGTGGTGGAACACTTCCAGCCGCTGTACGACAAAAGCGCCGTGTACCGCGAGCTTAAAAAGCTGGTGGTGGCCGGGCAGGTGTTGGAGTGCATCGGGATTGTGACGGCCAATGTGGAGGTGCGAAATGGTGCGAACTGATGCAAACACCAATCCGCACCGCCGGGCAAAAAAGGTGCAGATGAGTGCAGCACCCTATAGGGGTGCACCAATCCGCACCTGCCCCGCACCTGCTGCTGGCACTGACTTGCTGGGGGATGAAATACAGACGCCCCAAACCAACCGCCGCCCCGAGGCTGCCGCCCTGGTGGAAGTCCTGAAGGCATTACGAGCACATCCCGCCGTGGCATGGGCTGAGCGCATGAACAGCGGGGCCGCAAAGGTGGGCAACCGCTTTATCCGTTTTGGCTGGCCGGGCTGCCCTGATGTGCTGGGGCAATTGAAAGATGGCCGCCTGCTGGGTGTGGAAGTGAAAGCGAAGGCAGGACGCGTGAGCACTGAGCAAGCTGCGTTTATTGAGCGCATCCGGTGCGCTGGTGGCGTGGCCTTCGTAGCGCGTGACTTGCGGGATGTGTTCGCGCACCTGAACAACTGAAAAATCAGGAAGGAATCAAGATGACTGACACGAGAAAACGACCCGGCAGGTGGAAGCCTGGCGAGAGTGGCAACCCGGCAGGCAAGCCCAAAGGTTCGGGGGAAGTGGCAAAGCTGCGCGCCGCCATTGCGGACCGTGTACCTGAACTGCTGGCCGCGATGATGGCCCGCGCCCTTGATGGCGATGTGGGCGCCGCCCGCCTGTTGCTGGAGCGCACCATAGCCCCGCTGAAGGCCATAGAACCGCCCCAGCCGTTGACCCTGCCCGATGGGTCACTGACTGAGCAAGGACGTGCTGTGCTGGCTTCTGTTGCTTCTGGTGAGCTTGCGCCGGGGCAAGGGGCCGCGCTGGTCGGTGCCATCGGTGCACTGGCCCGCGTGACCGAGATTGATGAACTAGCCGAACGTGTGGCTGCCTTGGAGAAAAAAAATGTCAGCACTTGAGAAACGCATCGAACGGCTGGAGCAGGTTCACGGCGCGGTGAAATCACCGACCAGCGTGGTGCAGTTCGTCAGTCCAACACTGGGGCTGGTTGGGCTGCGGTGTGGCGACTTCACCATAGACCGTCTCGACGATGAAACAGAAGTGCAGTTTCTAGTTCGCTCACGGAGGGAGCTTGCTCATGTCGGCCCTTGAATCCCGCGTCACCAAGATGGAACAGGCTGTCACCTGCTTTCACCTGAACAGGATGACGGATGCGGAACTGCTCGCGCATGCCGGGACGTTCCCAATGTTCACCAAGGGCATGTACACCGCCGTGCTGACGCTGGTTGGTCGCCGCCCAAGTGCGCTCCCTGTCGTGAAGGATGACCCTGAACATGCCAAACCTTGAAAGGCGTTTGTCGCAGCTTGAAGCGACACGGACCAATGTGCGCAGGCGTTCGTTGTCGGATGCTGAACGTGCCGTGCGACTGGCTGCCCTCAAGCCGGGTACATCAGTGCATGCAAGGGCTTGGGCCATTGTTCTGGGGCACAAGAAACATGGCCGAAATGGTGGCGGGTTTTAGCACGCAAAGTTTGGCTGGTGGCTACTCGCCGTCTAGCTTGCCCGTAAATGGCTTGAGTCCAGGATACGGGGAGACTTCTTGCTTTGCAGGTCCTGCCTTCCACCACTCAGCATCGGACGACTTATTCGGCCAGTCTTGCAGTTGACGGGTCGAACTTCAATTCAGCATCGGGCGACTTTGGTCTGAGACTGCTAGAAGACGCATGCCCAAGTTCTTGTGGCGATGTGACGCTGACATTGGCACAAAATACATTTGCTGCCTCAGCGCTCGGTTTCATGCCGGGTGGATATACGACAACGATAGACCCATCACTCAGTCGGCAAAAGCGCGAACCCGCAGGCGCGTGCGCCAGCCAAGGACCATTTTCAATGGTTCCCGTGTTTTCTTGTGTCCAGTACTTTGCTTCTTCCAAAGACGGTGGCTGCTCTCCATCCAGCTTTCCCGTGAACGGCTTTAGTCCGGGATACGGTGAGACTTCCTGCTTTGCGGGCCCGACCGGGGTATCTTGCTTCCACCACTCAGCATCGGACGACTTGACCGCCTTTTGTTGTTCTCGGGTGTCGACCATGGGCAGAACTAGGCCAAGGATTGTTCCGACAATGAGAATCGCAGGCCACGCGGCAACCGCCATCTTTGCCAGCACGGCCCAGACTTTCGGCCCTTCATACAGACTGGCCGAGCGCCAGATGCCTACATTCAGGATGATGAAATAGGCCAGCAGAGGCAACAACATCAGCTTGGCACTCACGCTGCCAGGAGTGACGAAGGTCAAAGCGAAGCCAATCCCGAAGCTGACGACTACGCCATAGAGCCAGTAGGTGCGAGCCAATCCAGCCCGTCCGGTCCAAATCTGTCTGATGATGCCCATGATGGCTACCCCCTGTTTTGGACAGTCTAACAACTGTTGCAGGCGTTACACATCATCCGTGGTGACATTCGCCAAGCCCCCCGCCGTGGGACTTTTGTCGTTGGCGCTGGGGCTGCATTCGGACAACTTGCCTACAGATTGCCTACAAGCAGCGGAAAAGAAAAAACCCCGCTACCTTTTGGATAGCAGGGTTTCCTTATGTTACCTGGGGTGGCTGATGGGACTCGAACCCACGACAACAGGAATCACAATCCTGGACTCTACCAACTGAGCTACAGCCACCGTGAGCCTTGCATTATAGCGCGAAGTCTGGCCTTTTCACCAGACTCCATACCGGAACCTCATTTGGGGGCGGGCACCAGCATCTTGACCTTGAAACGCTGCTTGAGCCAGTCGTAATAGGCCTGCGCCTCCGCAGCAGCCCACCACTGGTTGTACTGGCGCATTTCCTCCGCCAGCGCCTGCGGCTCGCGTGCCTCGCGCTCAAGAATCTTCTCCACCTTCACCAGGGCATAGCCCTGGTCACCCAGCGTGACGCCCACCCAGGCAGGCAGTTGTCGCGGGTCGGCGCTGAGTGCCGCATCGAGCACCGCGGCGGGCAGGCCTGCATCCTTGTCACGGGAGACCGTTTGCACCGCCCCCATGGCCTTGTCATCGGCGGCTTGGCGCATGGCATCGAGTTGACGGGCACCCTCCTCACGGGCCAGTTCGGCCGAGCTCTGGGCCACCAGGCGTGCGCGGACCGTGTCACGGACCTCGGCCAGGGGCATGGTCCGGGCAGGCTGATGATTGACCACCCGGGCCGACAGCAGCTGGTTGTTGCCCAGTTCGATGGCCTCGGTGTTGCGCTTCTTCTCGACCGACTCGGCCGAGAACAGCGCCTCGATCACCCTGGGGTTGGCCAGCACACCCGCCTGGGGACCCGCCTGGCGGGTCAGACCCTGCGACGTGCGCAAAGGCAGCTTGAACTCGTCAGCGGCGGGCTTGAGGCTGTCCGACTGCTCGTAGACCATGTTGCTGAAGGCTTCGGCTTTCTCGCTGAACAGCTTCTGCGCCTGCTGCTTCTTGAGGTCGGACTCCAGCGATGCCCGCAGTTCCTCGAAGCTCTTGGTCTTGGGGGCGCGGACATCGGTCAGCTGAATGATGTGATATCCGAACTCGCTTTCCACGAGGTCGGAAATGTCACCCTTCTTCATGGCGAACACGGCTTCTTCGAACGGCTTGACCATGGCGCCCCGGCCGAAGAAGTCCAGATCACCCCCACGCGAGGCCGAACCGGGATCCTGCGATTCGGTCTTGGCGATGTCGGCAAACCCGGCGGGATTCTTGCGGACCTGCTCCAGGACCGACTGCGCCTTGGCTTTGACCTTGTCCTTGTCCGCCTGCGAGGCACCGGCCTCGAAGGTCAACAGGATGTGACTGGCCCGCCGTTCCTCGGGGCCGGCCAGCCGGGCGGCGTTCTCGTCATAGTACTTGCGCAGATCGGCTTCATTGAGCGTGATGTCCTTGGCAATCGCCGCCGCATCCAGCACCAGGTATTCCACGTCCACCTGCTCGGGTGCCTGGAACATGGCGGTGTTGGCCGTGTAGAAGGCTTCGATGTCGGCGTCCGTGGGATTGACCTTGTTCACAAAATCGGCCGCCTTGAACTGGCGCACGCGCACATCGCGACGCTCGAAGAAGGCGTTGAGGGCACGGTCGGCCACCGCCTTGGGCGAGAACGCCGTACCCGCCAGGCCCGCGACCAGTTGCTGGCGCGACAGGTCGGCACGCACCTGCGCTTCGAACATTTCGGGCGTCATGCCCTGAGCGCCCACCAGTTGCCGATAGGCATCGACGTCCAGCGTGCCATCAGGGCGGCGAAGGGTGGCAATCATCTCGTTGCGCTGAAGTTCACGCGCGAGCTTCTGGTCACTGGTGTAGAGATGCTGCTTGTCCACGGCCAGCGCCACCACTCGGTCACGCACCAGCTGCTCCAGGGTGGCGTAGCGGGCCTGCTCGGTGTCGAACAGTTTCACATCGACACCGGGCAACTCCTGCTGGCGGCGCTGGACCTCGGCCTGATGGGCCTGCTCCCACTCGGCCTTGGTGATGTCATGCCCGTCCACCGTGGCCACCGGCTCGGTCTGCTCGTTGAACCGGGTGTACCCCTCGATGCCGAACAGCACGAAGGACGGGATGATGAGAATCAGCAGGAAGCCCATGAAGAACTTCTTGTGATTGCGAATGGACTCGAACATGCCGTGAATATCCTGCTACTGACAGAAGGGACTGATGACCGCTGCCGGCCCGATGCCCGGAAAAACAACAAAAAAGGCGAACCCGTGTTCGCCTTTTGTGCCTTGGTGGGTGCTGACGGGGTCGAACCGCCGACCTACGCCTTGTAAGGGCGCCGCTCTACCGACTGAGCTAAGCACCCCACCGTTAACTTGCAGATGGCTGATCAGTTCAGCGCATCCTTGAGTGCCTTGCCCGGGCGGAACTTCGGCACTTTAGCAGACTTGATTTTAATCTCTTCGCCGGTGCGGGGATTGCGACCCTTGCGTGCCGGGCGCTTGGTCACCGCAAAGGAACCGAAGCCCACCAGCGACACGGTGCCGCCTTTCTTGAGCGTGGTGCGGATGGCGGCGATGGTCGAGTCCAGGGCGCGGGTAGCGGCCGCCTTGGAAATGTCGGCATTCTTGGCGATGTGTTCGACGAGTTCTGTTTTGTTCACAAATAGCCCCTCATGAAGTGTTGGAGTACCGGTTGGACCGAAGAAGGGCCGGTGCCGGGTAGGCATCGACCCGGCATGAATGTCATGCTGGGCACCGCATGAATCGCAATCCTGCAGGCGCTGTCTGATTAGACCCATGCCCTCGACGGACTGTCAATACATGCGAGCCCCATGAGCGGTCGCCGCCGTCTCGGGAGGCGTGATTCTAGACGTTTTCACTGACCGCGAAGGCGGCCACACCGCGTCCTTGCGTAAGCTTCACGTCAAGGTTGTGACGATCAGCGTTGCGCCACCGCATCGGCGATGGCCTGCCCCAGTTCGGTCGTGCTGGCCGTGCCCCCCAGGTCCGGTGTGCGGGGCGCCTGGCTGCCAGGCTCCAGCACCGACTCGATGGCACCCAGGATGGCATCGTGTGCCTGACGATGGCCCAGGAAATCCAGCATCATGGCCCCGCACCAGATCTGCCCGATCGGGTTGGCAATGCCCTTGCCCGCGATGTCGGGCGCCGAACCATGCACCGGCTCGAACAGCGACGGGAACCGTCGATCCGGGTTGAGGTTGGCGCTGGGCGCAATGCCGATGGTGCCTGTGCATGCCGGCCCGAGGTCCGACAGGATGTCCCCGAACAGGTTGCTGCCCACCACCACGTCGAAGAAATCCGGACGCTGCACGAAATGCGCCGTCAGGATATCGATGTGGAACTTGTCGACCTTCACGTCCGGGTACTCCCTGGCCATCGCCTCGACCCGCTCGTCCCAGTACGGCATGGTGATGGCGATGCCGTTGCTTTTGGTGGCACTGGTCAGGTGCTTCTTCGGACGTGAGCGCGCCACCTCGAAGGCATAGCGCAGCACGCGGTCGACACCGTGGCGGGACATCACCGTCTCCTGCATCACGATCTCGCGCTCGGTCCCGGCATACATGCGCCCGCCGATGCTGCTGTATTCGCCTTCGGTGTTCTCGCGAACGATGATCATGTCGATCTCGCCGGGCTGACGCGGACTGCCGTCTCGGCGAACCACCGGGGCAGTCACGCCGGGCATCAGCCGTGCGGGACGGAGGTTCACGTACTGGTCGAATTCGCGCCGGAACATGAGCAGAGAGCCCCACAGCGAGATGTGGTCCGGCACCTTGTCCGGCCAGCCCACGGCGCCGAAATAGATGGCATCGTGCCCACCGATCTGCGCCTTCCAGTCGTCCGGCAGCATCTTTCCGTGCTTCTCGTAGTAGTCGCAGCTGGAGAAGTCGAAGTGGTCATACTGCAGACCGATCCCGAAGCGCCGGGCGGCGGCATCAAGGACCCGGATGCCTTCGGGCATGACTTCGGTTCCGATGCCGTCGCCGGCGATGACGGCAATGCGGTGGGGCTGGCTCATGGATGCGCTCCGTTGGTGTGGATGAGTGAAGGCCTCCAGCTTAAGCTGTTCCGGTGAAATAATCCTGCAACTGATCGTTGCCTGAAAATCAATAATGGACCGACTGGATCTGGAACTGGTGACCGCCATCCGGCAGCAGGGCAGCCTGGCCGGCGCCGCCCGTACCCTGGGTCTGACGCCCCCCGGGGTGACCCGGCGACTGGCGGCGCTGGAGGCGCAACTGGGGGTCAGGCTGTTTCAGCGCAGCACCCGACGCGTGACAGCCACGGCGGAGGGAGAGTCCCTGTGTGACCACGCCCGCGTGCTGCTGCAGGGTTTTGACGCGGCCGAGTCCGAGATGCGGGAACGCCGCTCGGCGCCCTCAGGCCCCATCCGCCTGGTGGCCACCTTCGGGTTTGGCCGGCATTGGGTCGCCCCCGCCCTGGCCGACTTCCAGGCCTTGTATCCCGCGGTCAGCATCCAGTTGCACCTGACAGAACAGTTGCCTGACCTGGCGGTCGACGGTTACGACGGCGCCATCTGGCTCTGGCATGCGCCCCTCACACGACAGGCGGAATGGACTTCGCGACGTCTGGCCCGCAACCAGCGGGTGATGGTGGCGTCGCCCGGGTATCTTCGCCGGCGCGGAATGCCCGCGGACCCGCAGGACCTGACCCAGCACGACTGTCTGGTCGTGAGGGAGAACCTGGAACCAGGCCAGCGGGTGGATCACTGGCACTTGCGGCAGGCAGGCGGTCAACCAAGGCATGTGCCGGTGCGTGGCCCCTTGTCCAGCAATGCCGGCGAGGTGGTGCGCGACTGGTGCCTGGCGGGCAAAGGCATCATGCTGCGCAGCCTCTGGGATGTGGCGCCGCTGCTCTCGCAGGGCAAGCTCATTCAGGTGCTGCCCGACTGGTCCATGCCGGATGCGGACATCCACTGGCTGGCACCCTACCGGCCACAGATACCCGGACGGATCCGATTGATGGTGGAGTTCCTGGCCGAGCGCTTTCGCGCCGAACCCTGGCGACCGGTCAGCGCGGCGGGCGCACGACCAGGCTCACGCCGAAAGCCGTGAGGGCCGTGCCCGCCACGGTGGTGACGGTGATGGGCTCCGCAAACAGGACCCAGGCAATGAGCGCGGTGCAAGGCGGCACCAGGTACATCAGGCTGGTGACCGACGCAGCCGCGCCACGCTGGATGAGCATGTACAGCAACGAACTCCCTCCCAGCGTCAGCCCCAGCACCGACCAGGCCATGGCGCCCGCCAGTTCGGCATTCCAGCGCATGGACTCGGCCTCCATCAGGGCCAGTGGCAGGGTCACCAGCAGGGCGGCAGAGAGCTGCACGGCGTTCGCCGTGCGCACATCGCAAGGCTGAACGTAACGCTTCTGATAGAGCGTACCGATGGTGATCGAGAACAGTGCCATCACCGCAAACGACAGGTTTGTCCAGGTCGCGGTGTCGCCGGGGCCGCCATCGGTGAACTTGCGCGACACCACCAGCACCAGACCGGCAAAACCAAGGACCAGTCCGACCCATTGGCGCCGGCTGGGCTGCTGACCGGCGCCACCCATGCTGCTGAGCCAGATGGCAGTGAGCACCGGTTGCAGACCGACGATCAGCGAGGACAAGCCCGAGCCCATGCCCGCCTTGACGGCGGCCCACACACCGCCCAGGTAACCGGCGTGCATGAGGATACCGGTGATGGACAGGTGCAGGAACTGCTGGCGGCTGGTGGGCCAGCGCACGCCGGCCAACCAGATCCACGGCAGGAAACACAGGATGGACAAGGTGTAGCGAACCGCCAGAAAGGACATCGGCGGCGAATGCGGCATGCCATAGCGCGCCACGATGAAGCCGGTGCTCCAGATCAGCACGAACACCCAGGGCATGGCCCGGATCCATTGGTTGTCGCCCGCAGGCACAGGCGCATTCATCGCGAACGGGCGCGGATCTCGGGCAAGGCCTTCTGCAGGTAGTAGACCATCGACCAGATCGTCAGCACGGCCGAGGCCCAGATCAGCCAGGTCCCCCACAGGTGCGTGTCGATCACGCCAAACAGCTGTCCATTGAACAGCAGAAAAGGAATCGCCGCCATCTGGACCGAGGTCTTGATCTTGCCGATCATGTGGACCGCGACACTCTTGGTGGCGCCGATGATGGCCATCCACTCCCGCAAGGACGAAATCGCGATCTCGCGGCCGATGATGATCAAAGCCACGAACACGTTGGCACGGTCCAGGTGCACCAGCACCAGCAGACTGGCGCACACCAGGAACTTGTCGGCCACCGGATCAAGGAAGGCACCAAAGGCCGAGGTCTGGTTCAGTTTGCGCGCCAGGTAGCCGTCGGCCCAGTCGGTCAGCGCAAACACCACGAACAGCACGGTCGCGATCAGGTTCTGCTGGGCGACGCTCATGCCCTCCCAGTAGAAGACCCCGATGATCAGGGGAATGGCGACGATGCGCGCCCAGGTCAGCAGGGTGGGAAGGTTGAAGAACATGGCGACATTATGGAGTAGCGTGGCTGCAGAAGTGTTGATCCGGCGCCGGGCCGCCCCAAGCCGGATCAGCCCCCTCGGGGGGCAGCGACCCGCGCAGCGGCGGAGCGTGGGGGCTCAGTGCAGTGCACGGTAGATGGTGTCGGCGAGTTCTGCGGAAATGCCTTCCACGGTAGCCAGATCCTCGACGCTGGCCGAGGCCACGCCACGCACGCCGCCAAAGCGCTGGAGCAGCCGGGCGCGCTTCTTGGGACCGACACCCGGAATGTCTTCCAGCTTGCTGCCACCGGTGCGCACCCTGGCCCGCTGCGCCCTCATGCCGGTGATGGCGAAGCGGTGCGCCTCGTCGCGGATCTGGGCCACCAGCATCAGCGCCGCGGAATCGTGTCCCAGGTACACCTTCTCGCGTCCATCGGCGAACACCAACTCCTCCAGACCGACCTTTCGGCCCTCACCCTTCTCGACGCCCACGATCAGCGACAGGTCCAGGCCGAGTCGAACGAACACCTCCCGGGCCATGCTGACCTGCCCTTTGCCGCCGTCGATGAGGACCAGATCCGGCATCCTCGGTCCCTTCGGTGCCTCGCCAGCCGGCTCGACCACCTCGGTGCCGGGTGCATCGGCGGCGTCATCGGCAGCACCGGTCTCACGCGGCGCAGGCAATTCGTCGCCACGCTCTGCGCGCAGCGCCTGGGCGATCTTGCCGTATCGCCGCAGCAGCACCTGGCGCATCGCCGCGTAGTCATCCCCCGGCGTGATGCCGTCGATGTTGTAGCGCCGGTACTGGCTGTTCTGCATCTTGTGGCCCTCGAACACCACGCAGGAGGCCTGCGTGGACTCTCCGGCGGTGTGGGAGATGTCGAAGCACTCGATGCGCAGTTCGTCCAGGTTGTCGTCGGGCAGACCCAGGGCTTCGGCCAGCGCGCGGGTGCGTGCCTGCTGGGAGCCCTCTTCAGCCAGCAGTCGCGCCAGCGCGATCTCGGCATTCTTCTGTGCCATGTCCAGCCAGGCGCGCCGGTGTTCGCGCGGCTGGTGCACCGCATGGACGCGGGCGCCAGATTGCTCGATCAGGGCGTCGATCAGGCCTTTGCCGACCGGGTGGCTGGTCACCAGCGTGTGGGGCAGCGCAGCGCCCAGGTAGTGTTGGGCAATGAAGGCTTCCAGCACGCGAATGTGCAGACGCTCCGCCGGATCGGCCACCCGATCGCTCTCGGTCTCAGCCTCCATGCCTTCATCGATCTGTGTGGCGTCGTCCACATGGGCCGGAAAGTAAGGCCGATCACCCAGGTGTCGACCGCCCCGCACCATGGCCAGGTTGACACAGGCCTTGCCCCCTTGAACCTTGACGGCCAGGATGTCCACGTCGCGGTCGCTGGCGGTGTCCATGGCCTGCTGATGCAGCACCCGCGACAGGGCCGCCATCTGGTTGCGGATTTCAGCGGCCTGCTCGAACTCCAGCTTCTCGGCGTGCGCCATCATCCGGTCCTGCAACTCGTCCAGCACGGCCTGGGTCTCTCCGCGCAGGAACCGCTCGGCGGCGGTCACATCGCGCGCGTAGTCCTCGACATGGATCAGATCGACGCAGGGACCGCTGCATCGCTTGATCTGGTACAGCAAGCAAGGCCGCGTCCGGTTGGCGAAGACGGTGTCCTCGCAGGTGCGCAGCCGGAACACCTTCTGCAGCAGCGTGATCGACTCCTTGACCGCCCAGGCACTGGGATAGGGACCGTAGTAGCTGTGGCGCCGATCGACCACGCCCCGGTAGTAGGCCATGCGCGGAAACAGGATGGCCGGGGCCGCGCCAGGACCAGCCGTGCGCCAGGTCTCCCGCGTGCCCGTGATCTTGAGGTAGGGGTAGCTCTTGTCGTCGCGGAACAGGATGTTGAACCGCGGATTCAGGGTCTTGATGAGGTTGTTTTCCAGCAGCAGCGCCTCGGCCTCGGAGCGCACCACCGTGGTCTCCATCCGCACAATGCGGCTGACCATGTGGCCGATACGGGTGCCGTCGTGGTTCTTCTGGAAGTAGCTGCTGACGCGCTTCTTCAGGTTGCGCGCCTTGCCCACATAGAGCAGTTGCCCCTGGGCGTCGAAATAGCGGTAGACGCCGGGCAGCGCGGGCAGTGCCGCGACCTCGCTGAGCAGTTGTTCGGAATGGACCTCGGCCATGGGGGCGTATTGTGAACCGCCAGCGCCCCGGTTTGCGGCAAGATCGCTGCATGGACACACATTCGATCGGCGCCAGCACCCGCGGACCCGCCCTGCGCTGGGATGTCTTCTGCCGGGTCGTGGACAACCTGGGCGACATCGGTGTCTGCTGGCGGCTGTGCACCGATCTGGCGTCCCGGGGCCAGCAGGTGAGGCTGTGGATCGATTGCCCGGATGACTTGGACTGGATGGCGCCCGGCGC
Source organism: Hydrogenophaga bisanensis (assembly GCF_042665135.1). NCBI lineage: Bacteria > Pseudomonadati > Pseudomonadota > Betaproteobacteria > Burkholderiales > Comamonadaceae > Hydrogenophaga > Hydrogenophaga bisanensis. The sequence continues at coordinate 63,168 of NZ_JBHTBX010000004.1, read as the reverse complement.
GCGACAGGGCCTTCATCCGGGGGTGCAGGTGCTTCACTGGACCGAACCGCTGGCGCCCGGGTTGGCCGATGCCCTGCCGCCGGCCGACGTTTGGGTGGAGGCCTTCGGCTGCGACCCTGCCAGGGAGTGCATCGATGCGCTGGCCGGGCGACTGGCCGCCGGTGAGACGCCCCCCGTGTGGCTGAACCTGGAGTACATGAGCGCCGAGCCCTGGGTGGAACGCTGCCACCGCCTGCCTTCACCGGTGATGAGCGGACCCCTGAAGGGTCTGACCAAATGGTTCTTCTACCCGGGCTTCACGCCTGCCACGGGCGGTCTTCTTCGCGAAGCGACCCTGCCAGCCCGACAGTTGGCCCATGAGCCGGCCCGCTGGCTGCGGAATCTGGGGCTGCCGGTCGACGATGGCAGACGGCGCGTGAGCCTGTTCTGCTACGAACCCGAGTCACTGGGGAACGTGATGCGATCGGCCGGACTGGACGCGTCACCCGCCGACTGGCTGATCACCCCAGGGCGCGCGAGCGCGGCGGTGGACCAGGCTTTGGGGGAAGAGCCTCCCGGCGAGGGATGCCGGCCGATCCGCCTGCCCCGTCTGACCCAGCAGGACTACGACCGGCTGCTCTGGTCCTGCGACCTGAACTTCGTGCGCGGCGAGGATTCTCTGGTGCGCGCCCTGTGGGCAGGCAAGCCCTTCGTCTGGCAGATCTATCCCCAGCACGACAACGCCCATCACGCCAAGCTCGATGCGGTTCTGGACTGGCTGCAGGCCCCGCCATCCTGGCGCGCGTTCCACCATGGATGGAATGGCATGAGCCCCGGCGAGACCGTCTGGCCGGGCTGGGACGCCATCGGTGAATGGGCGTCCTGCGCCCTCCAGGCACGAGACCGTCTGCTGGCCCAGGCCGACCTGTGCAGCCAGCTGCTGGGATTCGTCATGGAAAAGCGATAAAATTCAAGGTTTTGCGAGATCGGTCTGATTGGGCACAGCGACATGGCTGTCTCCGTGATCGCGTACTCGCACCGGAGCGTCGTCTGCCTCGCCGCACAGATCGCCCCCTGATTCACCGTTCCCCGGGTCACAGCCCCTTTGCGGAACCCGCGGCCCAACCGTTGGAACATTTATGAAAATCGCTCAAGAAATCCGCGCCGGCAATGTGATCATGCACGGCAAGGACCCGATGATCGTGCTGCGCACCGAATACGCCCGTGGCGGCCGTGGCGCGGCCACCGTCCGCATGAAGCTCAAGGGCCTGCTGGGCAACATCGGCACCGAAGTCGTCTTCAAGGCCGACGACAAGATGGACCAGATCATCCTGGACCACAAGGAGTGCACCTACTCCTACTTCGCCGATCCGATGTACGTGTTCATGGACACCGAGTACAACCAGTACGAAGTGGAAGCCGAGAACATGGGCGACGCCCTGAACTACCTGGAAGACGGCATGGCCGTGGAAGTGGTGTTCTACGACGGCAAGGCCATTTCCGTGGAACTGCCCACCACCGTGGTGCGCGAGATCACCTGGACCGAACCCGCCGTCAAGGGCGACACCTCGGGCAAGGTGCTCAAGCCTGCCAAGATCGCCACCGGCTTCGAAGTGCCTGTGCCGCTGTTCGTGGATCAGGGTGACAAGATCGAAATCGACACCCGCACCGGCGAATACAAGAAGCGCGTCTGATCGGACTCGCGCCAGCAAAAGGCTCCCACGGGAGCCTTTTCGCTTTCCGGGGGTCCAATCAACGGATCGCCCTGGAGCCAGGCCTCGGGCCTCCCCGCCAACTCATCATAAGGAAGCCAGATGGAAACCACCCAGCACCTGAGCGAACAACGGCTGGCCGATGCCTGGGCCGAACTGCAGGCCCACGCCAACGGCGGCATCGCCCTTCAGGCCGATGCTTACCGGCTGGCCTTCGCCGACCCCGAGTTTCTGCTGCGCCGGGAGACCCGCGGCATCCGTTTCCAGCTGGAGATGCTCAAACCCGACCTGGCACAGCAGGATGCGGGGATCGAGAACACGATCGTGGTGTTCGGCAGCGCGCGCTTTCGCGAGCCGGCCATCGCCCGCGAGCGCCTGGCGGAGGCCGAGGCCAGCGGTGACGCCCAGGCGATCGCTCGCGCCCGCGCACTGCTGCGCAACGCGCATTTCTACGACCAGGCGCGGGAGTTCGGCCGCATGGTCGCCCGTTACAGCAAGGGCTGCCCGCGCGAGGACCAGCTGTTCATCTGCACCGGCGGTGGCCCGGGCATCATGGAGGCCGCCAACCGGGGGGCCCACGACGAAGGTGTGCCTAACGTCGGGCTGAACATCGCCCTGCCTCATGAACAGTCGGCCAACCCCTACATCACCCCCGAACTGAGCTTCAAGTTCCACTACTTCGCGCTGCGCAAGATGCATTTCATGATGCGAGCCAAGGCGCTGGTGGCCTTCCCGGGAGGCTTCGGCACCCTGGACGAGCTGTTCGAAGTCATCACCCTGGTGCAGTGCAAGAAGGCCAAACCGGTGCCCATCGTCCTGTTCGGCAACGACTACTGGGGGCGGCTGCTGGACCTGGAGGTGCTGGTCGAAGAAGGCACCATCTCGCGGGAGGACCTGGATCTGTTCGTGGTCGTCGACGACCCGAAGGCCGCCTGGGACCACATCGTGCGCTTCTACAACCTGCCCCCGGCCAGCCCCTGCCGTGCCGAGGGCAAGGCAGCCTGATCAGTAGCCGCCGCCCAGGGCCTTGTACAGGGCCACCTGGTTGAGCTGGCGCGCCAGGCGCGTCTGCGTCAGGGCCTGCTGGGCAGCAAAGAGCGAACGCTGGGCATCCAGCACCTCGAGGAAGCTGGCCACACCGTTGCGATAGCGCAGCTCCGCCAGGCGCAGACGTTCGGACTCGGACTGCACCAGGCTCTGCTGGGCCTGGATCTGTTCACCCAGGGTGGCTCGGCCCGCCAAGGCATCGGACACCTCCCGGAACGCCACCTGGATGGCCTTCTCGTACTGGGCGACCGCCGACTCGCGCGACGCTTTGGAGGCGTCAAGCGCGGCCTGGTTGCGCCCCAGATCAAAAATCGGCAACAAGGCCTGCGGCGCCAGGGTGAAGCCCCAGGACCCGTCCTTGAACAGCCCGGACAGCTCGGTGCTGGCCGAGCCGAGCGAGGTGGTCAGCGAAATGCGCGGGAAGAAGGCCGCCCGGGCCGCACCGATGTTGGCGTTGGCCGCCAGCAGTTGCTGCTCGGCCTGCCGGATGTCGGGACGACGCTCCAGCAGGTCCGAGGGCAGCCCCTCCGGCACGTCACGCAACAGGGACGACCTGTCGACCTCCTTGGGGACCGAGGGCAGCAAGGAGGCAGGCACCGCCTGCCCCACCAGCAATGCCAGGGCATTGAGATCCTGACTGCGCTGGCGCTGCTGCTGGGCGAGCGTGGCGCGGGCCGATGCCGCCAGCGATTCGGCCTGGCGCAGGTCCAGCGCAGAGGCCGCGCCATTGTCAAAGCGCAGCCGGGTCAGGCGCAGGGAGTCTTCGCGGGTCGCCTGCGTCTGCTGGGTGAACGACAGCAGCTCTTCATCGGCCTGCAGTGACAGCCAGGTGCTGATCACCGACGCCACCAGACTGGTCTGCGCCGCCCGTGCGGACTCTTCGCTGGCGAGGTATTGGGCCAGCGCGGCCTCCTTGAGGCTGCCGAGCCGGCCAAAGAAGTCGATCTCCCACGCACTGACCAGCAAGCCTGCGGTGTACGTACTCGTGATGTCACCGCCCTCGCTGGCCTGACGGTTACCCGTTACGCCCAGGTTGACCGTCGGCGCCTGGTTGGCCCGCTGGATGCGGTACTGCGCGCGCACCTGCTCCACGTTGGCCATGGCCACCCGCAGGTCGCGGTTGTTCTGCAGGGCCAGCGTGACGACCTGACGCAGGCGGTCGTCGGCCACGAAGTCGGACCACGCCGGCAAGACCGGTACGGCGGCCTCTGACACCGAGCCGGCGAACGTCGTCGGGACCGGTGCCGCCGGCCGCTCGTACTCGGGCGTGAGAGAACAGGCGGACAGCAGGCCCAGCGACAGCGAGGCGGCCAGAAGGCCCAGAGGACGTTGGCGCGCCGCCATGGTTATCTTTTTATCGGTCATCGGTGTGCACTCCCATGTGGGCAGCCTGCTCGGCGTGAATACGGTGCTGGCGCTCGCTGTCCTTGAAGATCGAGCGGACCACCACGAAGAAGATGGGCACGAACACCACCGCCAGGACGGTACCGGTCAACATGCCCCCGATCACGCCGGTGCCGATGGCACGCTGGCTCGCCGAGCCGGCGCCAGAAGCAATGGCCAGCGGCAGCACACCCAGGGTAAAGGCCATGGAGGTCATGACGATGGGGCGGAACCGCAGATGGGCCGCCGCGAGCGCGGCCTCGATCACGCCCTTGCCCTGGGCTTGCAGATCCTTGGCGAATTCGATGATCAGGATGGCGTTCTTGGCCGACAGGCCGATGATCGTGATCAGACCCACCTGGAAGTAGACGTCGTTGGCGTAGTTGCGCAGCAGCGTCGCCAGCAACACGCCCAGCACGCCCAGCGGCACCACCAGAATGACGGCGAATGGAATCGACCAGCTTTCATAGAGCGCGGCCAGACACAGGAACACCGCCAGGATGGCGAAGGCGTACACGATGATGGCCTGGGCGCCGGCCAGTTTTTCCTCGCGCGACTGGCCCGTCCACTCGAAGCCGAAGCCCTGCGGCAGCTTGGCGGCCAGGTTCTCCATTTCGGCCATGGCGTCACCCGTGCTGAAGCCGGGCGCGGCACTGCCGCTGATGCGCATCGACGGGTAGCCGTTGTAGCGCACAGTCTGCATCGGACCGATCACCCAGCGGGTACTGGCGAAGGCCGAGAACGGCACCACCTGTCCCTTGTTGTTGAGCACGGTCAGCTGCAGCAGGTCCTCAGGCTGCATGCGGGCCGGCGCATCGGCCTGAACCACCACGCGCTGCAGGCGGCCGGCGTTGGGGAAGTCGTTGACATAGCTCGACCCCAGCGAGGTGCCGATGGTCGCACTGATGCTCTCGAAGGCCACCCCGAGGGCGTTGGCCTTGTCGCGGTCGATGTCAATCTGCAACTGCGGCGCGTCTTCCAGCCCATCCGGACGGACCTGCGTGAGCACCTTGCTCTGCGAGGCCATGCCCAGCAGCTGGTTGCGCGCCGCCACCAGGGCATCACGCCCCAGCCCGGCGCGGTCCTGCAGGCGGAAGCTGAAGCCCTGAGAAGCACCCAATTCGGGAATGGGTGGCGGGCTCAGCGGGAAGATGAACGCGTCACGAATGCCTGACAGCGCCCCGAAGGCACGACCGGCCAGCGCCTGCGCCGAGCTGCCCGGACCCTCACGCTCGGACCAGTCCTTGAGCGTCACAAAAGCCAGTGCCGCGTTCTGGCCCTGCCCCGAGAAGCTGAAGCCGAGCACACTGACCATGCTCTGCACCTCGGGCTGCTGGAGGACGAAGCCCTCGACCTGCTCCATCACCGACAGGGTCCGCTCCTGGGTGGCCCCGGGCGGCAGCTGGATGTTCACCAGCATGGTGCCCTGGTCCTCGTTTGGCAGGAACGACGTTGGCAGTCGCTTGTACACCACCGCCGCGGCGGCGACGATCGCCACATAGATGATCAGGGTGCGACCAGCGCGCGGCAGCAGACGGGCCACACCCGCCTCATAGCGCTTGGCGGTTCGGGAGAAGCCCCGGTTGAACCAGCCGAAGAAGCCGCGTTTTTCGTGGTGGTGACCGGCTTCCACCGGCTTGAGGAGCGTGGCGCACAAAGCGGGTGTGAGCGACAGCGCCATGAAAGCCGAGAAGGCGATCGACACCCCCATCACCGCCGAGAACTGGCGATAGATGTTGCCCACCGATCCGCTGAAGAACGCCAGCGGCACGAACACCGAGATCAGCACCACCGTCACGCCGACGATGGCCCCGGAAATCTGGCCCATGGCCTTGCGGGTGGCCTCGCGAGGCGGCAGCCCTTCCTCGCTCATGATGCGTTCGACGTTCTCTACCACCACGATGGCGTCGTCCACCACGATGCCGATCACCAGCACCATGCCAAACATGGTCAGGACGTTGATGGAGAAGCCCAGCGCCAGCAGGGCCGCAAACGTACCCAACAGCGCGATCGGCACGACCACGGTGGGAATGACGGTGTAACGCCAGTTCTGGAGGAACAGGAACATCACCAGGAACACCAGCACCACCGCTTCGGCCAGGGTCATGGCCACCTGCTGGATGGAGATCTTCACGAAGCGTGAGCTGTCGTAGGGCGTGGCCCACTTCATGCCTTCCGGGAAGAAGCGCTGCAGCTCGGTGAGACGGTCCCGAACCGCCTGTGCGGTGGCCAGCGCGTTGCCCGAGGGCGCCAGCTGGATGCCGATTGCGGTGGACGGCTGGCCATTGAGACGGGCAGAGGTGGCATAGGCCTGTGCCCCCAGCTCGATGCGTGCCACGTCCTTGAGCCGGACAGTGGAACCGTCGGTGCTGGCACGCAGGACGATGTTGCCGAACTGCTCGACCGATCCCAGCTGACCGTTGACCACCACGGTGGCGGAAATGGCCTGACCGGCCACGTTGGGCAAGGCGCCGATTTCACCGCCGGAGACCTGGGCGTTCTGCCCCCGGATGGCCGCGTTGACATCGGCCGCGCTCAGACCGAAGCCCTGCAGCTTGGCGGGATCGATCCAGATGCGCATGGCGCGCTCGGTACCGAAGAGCTGGGCCTGCCCCACGCCGGGCACCCGCTGCAGTTCGGGCAGCACGCTGCGCGCGGCGTAGTCACCCAGTGCCACCGGGTCCCATGCGGGGTTGTCGGACGAGAGCACCGCGACCATCAGGAAGTTGCTTTGGGCCTTCTCGACCCGGACACCCTGCTGGGTCACCGCCGACGGCAGACGGGGGGTGGCACGGGACAGACGGTTCTGCACATCCACCTGCGCCAAGTCGGGATCGGTGCCAGGTTCGAAACTCAGGGTGATCTGGCCGGTGCCGTTGGCCTGCGCCACCGACTCCATGTAGATCAGACCCGGCGAGCCGTTCATTTCCTGCTCGATGATGGACAGGACGCTGTCTTCCAGCGTCTTGGCCGAGGCGCCCGGGTAAGCCGCACTGATGTTGACCGACGGCGGTGCCACCGGTGGGTACTGGGCAATCGGCAACTGCGTGATGGCCACCGCGCCGGCCACCATGATGAACAGCGCGATCACCCACGCGAAGATGGGGCGGTCGATGAAAAACTTCGCCATGTCGGCCGCTCCTTATTTTGCCGCCGGTTGGGCAGGCGCCTTCGCCGCAGCAGGCGCACCCGGTTGCCACGGCACGGCCTTGACCGGGGTCCCCGGGGGCAGCATCTGGACTTTCTGGAAGCCGTCGACCATGACCTGCTCACCCGCCTGGAGGCCCTCCAGGATGACCCAGCGGCCGCCCTGTTGACCACCCACCTTCACGGGGCGCGTCTCAATCTTGCCTTCGGAACCCACGACCTTGACGGAATCGCCCTGAGCCGAACGCGCCACAGCCTGCTGCGGCAGTGTGATTGCGTTGGCCACCTTGGCCTGCTCGAGCCGCACGCGCACGTACAGCCCCGGCAACAGGCGGCCGCCCGGGTTGGGCACCTCGGCCCGCAGAGTGACCTGACCCGTGGTGGTGTCCACCGTCAGATCGGTGAACAGGAGCTTGCCCGGTTTGGCATGCTCGGAGCCGTCGTCAAGGACCACACGCACTTGCGCGGCACCCTCCCCGGCCGACTTGAGCTGCCCGGCTTCCATCGCACGGCGAAGACGCATGGCTTCGGCCGCAGACTGGGTGAAGTTCACGTACAGGGGATCGACCTGCTGGATCACCGCCAGGGCGGTCGCCTCACCCTGCCCGACCAGGGCACCTTCGGTGACGAGCGATCGCCCGATCCGGCCAGAGATCGGCGCGCTGACATTGGCATGCCCCAGGTTGATGGTGGCGGTCTGCACCGCCGCCTTGCCGGCGGCCACATCGGCCTCGGCCACCTTTTGCGCCGCGAGGGCGTTGGCGTACTCCTGCTGGCTGATCGCGTTTTCGGCCACCAGCGGCTTGTAGCGATCGGCCAGCGCGGTCGCCTGGGTGAGGCTGGCTTCGGCCTTTGCCAGGGAGGCGCGCGCCGATTGCAGCGCGGCTTCGTACGGCGCAGGATCAATGCGGAACAGGGGTTGCCCCGCTTTCACGTCACTGCCCTCGGTGAACAGCCGCTGCTGCAGGATGCCGGCAGCGCGTGCGCGCACCTGGGCCACCCGCGAAGCCTCCAGCCGCCCGGGCAACTCGGTCTGCAGTCCGACGTCACCGGGCGTCACGGTCACCACACCCACCTCAGGCAGTGGCATGCCGCCCGCGGGTGCACCTCCTCCTGCGGCAGGCTTGTCGCCCTGCCCGCAGGCCGCCAGCGTGGCCGCCGCCAGGGCCACGGCCAGCGAAGTCATGACCAGACGGGACGGTGCCGGTCGCTGTGAAGAAGAGGATGAGGTGCTGTCGGCGGGCATGGTGTTCTCTTGAAAGAAGGAAGAAATCCGGGCACGAATGAAACCCGCATGACCGGTGGTCAACGGGCATGCGGCGAAGTATACATTCATTCCTGAATGTATGTGCATAATCGGGGTATTGGCAGCACGCCAAAACCCATCATGCAGGAGTTATGCCATGGTACGACGCACCAAGGCCGACGCAGAGGTCACCCGGCATCGTCTGCTGGACGCCGCCGAGACGCTCTTCCAGGCCCAGGGCGTGTCCAGCACGTCGTTACAACAGATTGCCGCGGCGGCGGGCGCCACACGTGGCGCCATCTACTGGCACTTCAAGGACAAGGCCGATCTCTTCAATGCCATGATGGACCGGGCAACCCTGCCCATGGAGTGCGGCTTTCCGGACCTGGAGACACCGGCAGAGGCACTGGAAGCGCCCCTGGAAGCCTTGCGGTCAGGCATGCGTTACGTGTTGCACCTGATCGCGACCGACGAGCGCATCCGGCGGGTGTTCGAGGTCGCCACCCATCAGGTGGAATACAACGCCGAGATGGCGGGCGCGCGGGAACGGCACCTGCGCATCCGCAATCAGTACCTTGAACTGAGCGCCCAAAAAATCGCTGTGGCGGCAGAACGTGCCGGCATCCGCTTGCCGGTGCCTCTGCGCTCGGCCAGCCTGGGTCTTCACATCGTCATGGATGGTCTGCTCCAGAGCTGGCTGCTCGACCCGGCCGCCTTCGACCTGGAGCTGGTCGGACAGCACACCATGGATACCTATTTCAGGGGGCTGGGCTTTGATCTGGCTCCGCCGCCTGCGCCGGCTCCACAGCGGAAGGCAGCGGCGCACGGGAAGGCAGCCGCAGATGCAGCGCCGCCTGCGCCAGCAGATTGGCCGACACCGGCGCCGTCACAAAAACGAACAGCGTGATCAGCAACTCGGGAATGCCCGGCCGCCCTTGAACGGCTGACAGCACGATGGACGCCAACAGCACGCCGCCCACCCCCAGCGTGGACGCCTTGGTGGGCGCATGCAGACGCATGTAGAAATCAGGCAGACGGACCAGCCCGATCGCGCCGACCAGCAGGAAAAAAGCGCCGACCAGAATGAAGATGGCGGCCAGCCATTCGATGGCGGTTTGCACAGCGATTCCTCCCGTCACTCGACCACATCACCACGACTGAGGTAGCGCGCCAGGGCCACCGTCCCGGCAAAGCCGAGCATGGCAATGATCAGCGCCGCCTCGAACAGCAGCGAGGTCTGCCAGCGCAGCCCCAGCATGACCACCAACGCCACCACGCTGAGATAGAGCGTGTCCAGCGCCAGGATGCGATCGGTCAGGGTCGGTCCGCCCACCAGTCGCCAGGTACACAGAAGGATGGCCACGGCCACCGCGGCGATGCCGATGTTCAGCGCCATTTCCAGGATATTCATGCGCGCCCTCCTTCAGGCAGACGAAACACCCGCAGCAGGGCAGTCTCGTAGCGCCCCTTCATGTCCGCCACCATGGCCCCGGCGTCGCTGCAGTCCAGGGCATGCACCCAGATCACTCCCTGCTGCTCATCCACCACGGCCGACACGGTGCCCGGGGTGGTCGTGATGATGCTGGCAAACAGGGCATTCACGCGGGGATGATCGCTGGCCAGGGGCACTGCCATCCAGCGCGGTTGGGGCCGGTTCATCGGACCGAGCACCAACCGGGCCACCGTGATGTTGGCCACCACGATATCCCAGAGCACCACCATCAGCAGGCGCAGCGCGGCGATCCAGTCAATAGGGCGACCAGGCCACAGGAAACTGCTCAGCAGGCGAGGCACCAGCAGCGCGATGAGGGCGGCCGACAGCAGGTGCACGGGCTCCACGCTGCGCGACAGGGCCAGCCAGGTGGCGGCAAGCAGCAGCGACAGAACCGGATGGTCGAACCACCCGGGCCGGCGGGACGGTTCGGATGCAGAGGTCTTCATGGTGACTTCTCCCCGGATGTGGTGCGTTGGCCGTCATACGGACGGGTGGTGGGCTGGCTGCCTGCCTCTGCCCCGAGCACCGCTTCCACATAGGCCGCGGAGTCGGCCAGTTGCGCAGCGGCGGCATCGGTGTAGCGCTTGACCGGGGACGCCAGCACCGCCAGCGCCACAGTAAGACCCATGAATGCCCAGACGGACGACAGGAGCTTGGCACTGGCCCCGGCTGGGCTGCCCTGCCCCCGATCATCCGGCTGCACATGCCAGAACACGATGACACCGGCACGTGCCAGGCCCACGATGGTCAGGAACCCCACCACCAGCACCACCGACCAGACCCAGGCCTGCGCCGGCAATCCGGCACTGCTGCCCAGCACCATCAGCTTGCCGAGGAAACCCGGCAGTGGCGGCAGGCCCGCCGCCGAGGCGGCACCAAAGATCATGAGCAGTCCCAGCAGCACGGGCTCCCTGACGGCGGACGCCGGCTTGAGCCGGTCCTGCGCATCACCCCGCTGGGCACCAATCAGCTCCACCAGCAGGAACAGGCCGGCCATCACGATGGTGGAGTGCAGCAGGTAGTACAGCGCCGCAGAAAGTGTGCCCACCGTGTGAAGCCCCACACCCGCCATGATGGTGCCCACCGAGGACACCGTGAGGTAAGCGACCAGCCGTCCCATCGAATGGGCGGCTAGCGCCCCCAGCACACCCAGCACACTGGTGATCAGGGCCATCGGCAACAACCAGTCGGCGGCAACCTGCGCCACCGGTCCGGCGTCGGCGCCAAACACCCCCCAGTGGACACGGACGATGCTGTAGACGCCCACCTTGGTCATGATGGCGAACAAGGCCGCCACCGGCGCACTGGCGGACGCATAGGTGCCAGGCAGCCAGAAGTACAGGGGAACCAGCGCGGCCTTCAGGCCAAAGACGATGAGCAGGATCAGTCCCGCAGCTCGGGCCAGGGGCACCGTGTCCGCCGGCAGCTGCGACAGACGCAAGCCGACGTCGGCCATGTTGAGTGTGCCGGTCACCGCATATACGAGCGCCAGTCCGATCAGGAACAGGCCGGAGGCGCACAGGTTGAGGATCACGTAGTGCACGCCCATGCGCAGCCGCTCGCGGCCCTGCCCGTGCAACAGCAGCACGTAAGAGGCGATCAGCAGCACCTCGAAGAACACGAAGAGGTTGAACAGGTCGCCCGTCAGGAAGGCACCACTGAGCCCCATCAGCTGGAACTGGAACAGCGCATGGAAATAGCGGCCGCGGCCATCCCACCCCCCGCTGGCGTACCACAGCACCGGCACCGCGACCAGATAGGTCAGCAGCACCATCATGGCGGACAGGCGATCCACCACCATCACGATGCCGAAGGGGGCAGGCCAGTCGCCCAGGCGGTAGACCATCAGCTCGCCGCCCTGGGCCATGTGCACCAGGCCGACGGCCATGGCCAGACCCGCCAGGGTGACCAGCATAGCCACCCGGCGCCGCCAGCGCAGCCGCGCATCGTCGTGTCCACCACCTTGACCGGCCATGCCGCCAGCATCGCCGATGAGCAACAGCAGGACGGCCCCCAGCATTGGCAGCACCACTGACAGCACCGGCGCGTGCTGCGCCCAGAAGTCCATGAGCGAATGCAGCATCAGCCCCGACCTCCCGGCTCGACGCCATCGATGTGGTCGGTACCATTCTCATGCCGGCTGCGCAGCGCCAGTTCGACCACAAAACCGGTGGTGGCAAAACCGATCACGATGGCGGTCAGCACCAGCGCCTGAGGCAACGGATCGGCTACTGGTCCCTCGCCGACCAGTATCGGCTGGGCGTTGCTCCACAGCCGCCCCATGACGAAGATGAACACGTTGACGGCATAGCCGAACAGCGACAGACCCAGCACCACCGGGAAGGTGCGCCCCCGCAGCATCAGATAGATGGCGGTGGCCGTCACCACGCCAATGCCGCTGGCCAGCAGGAATTCCATGCTCATGCGACCACTCCTTTGGTCGTGCTGGCCGGTGAAGCCCCTTCGCGGGACACCTGCCCAAGCACCGAAATCGTCAACAGGGTGGACCCGACCACGGTCAGGTAGACCCCCAGATCGAACACCGCCGCCGAGGCCAGCGGCAACTCACCGAGCACGGGCACGTGGGGATGCCCGAAGGCGCTGGTCAGGAAAGGCCGCCCGAACATGAACGCCCCCACCCCGGTGAGACCGGCGATACCCAGTCCGCTGCCGATCCAGCGCACAAAGCGCCGTCCACCAGCCGCCGCCAGCATCGCCTCCGCCCTGGCCTGCCCGAGCGCCATGAACTGAAGGACCAGCGCCACCGCGGTGATCAACCCGGCGATGAAGCCCCCGCCCGGCAGGTTGTGACCCCGCATGAAGATGTAGAGCGAGAACACCAGCGCCACAGGCAGCACCACCGACGCCGCCACGCGCAACAGCAACGGTTGCTCGGCAAACGACCAGGGCATTCCTGCTGGATCGGTCAGCGGCCGGCGCGCACGCATGCCATCCATGAGTGCGAGCACACCCACCGCCGCAATGCCCAGCACGGTGATTTCGCCCATCGTGTCGTAGCCTCGGAAGTCCACCAGGATGACGTTCACCACGTTGCTGCCACCCCCCTTGGGCAGGGACTGCTCCAGGAAATACCAGGAGATCGAGTCGTGGTCACGGGTGAGCACCAGCCAGGTCAGCGCCGACATGCCCAGTCCACCCGCCAGCGCCAGCATGGCATGCAAGCCCTTGCGCACGGCGGTCGACTCCTTCGGTGAGAACTGGGGCAGCAGGGCCAGGCCCATCAGCAGCAGGACGGTCGAAACGATATCGACCGAGACCTGCGTCAAGGCAAGATCCGGGGCAGAGAACCCGAGGAAGGTCAGCGAAGCCGCCAGGCCGACCACCCCCACCAGCACCACCGTCTGGAACCGGCGGTGGTGGGTCAGGACGATGACTGCGCATGTGACCAGCAGGGCCAGCCAGACCACGACCGCCAGCGGCGTGGCGGCCATCGTGGGACGCGGACCGGTTCCGATGCCACTGCCCAGCAAGGGGGCCGCACCGACCACCAGGGCCGCCAGAAGAAACCAGGCCACATAGCGCTGCAGCGAGCCGGTCTCCAACCGGCCCGTGATTTGCCCGGCCCAGCGAAACAGTCCGTCGATGATCGACTCGAACATCTGGCGCCCTGTGGCCGGGCCGAACCACTGCTCGGACGCCAGGCGATGCAGCCGTCGACCCGACGCCAGCCAGACATATAGGCCGACACCGGCGGCCAGCGCAACCACGCTCATGAGCAGCGGCAGGTTGAAGCCGTGCCAGATCGAGAGGTGGTACTCGGGCAGCGGACGCGCCACCATGGCCGTCGCCGCGACATCCACCAGGGGTCCGAAGGTGGCCGCCGGCAGCAGGCCCACCGCGATGCACAGCGTCACCAGCAGCATCGCCGGCAGCTTCATGCCCAGGGGCGGCTCGTGCGGGTGGGTGTTGGGAACATCCCCGAGCGGTCCGTTGAAGTAGGTGTCGTGCACGAAGCGCAGCGAGTACGCCACGCTGAAGATGCCGGCCAGGGTCACCACGGCGGGTACCAGCCAGGCCCAGATGCCGGCTGTGCCATTGACGGCCTCGGTGAAGAACATTTCCTTGGACAGGAAGCCATTGGTCAGCGGCACACCCGCCATTGAGGCGGCCGCCACCATCGACAGCGTGGCCGTCCATGGCATCAGCGACCACAGGCCACCCAGGCGTCGCATGTCGCGCGAGTGCGTTTCGTGATCGACGATGCCCGCGATCATGAAGAGCGAGGCCTTGAAGGTCGCGTGGTTGAGCACATGAAACACCGCCGCCACAGCGGCCAGGGGCGAGCCGAGTCCGACCAGAAAAGTCACCAACCCCAGATGGCTGACCGTGGAATACGCCAGCAATCCCTTGAGGTCGTGCTTGAAGATGGCGATGAAGGCGGCAAACAGCACGGTCACCAGGCCGGCGGCCGTCACGATGGCCTCAAACCAGCCGGAGCCGCCCAGCACCGGGTACATGCGCATCAACAGGAAGACGCCCGCCTTGACCATGGTGGCCGAATGCAGGTAGGCCGACACCGGTGTGGGCGCCGCCATGGCATCGGGCAGCCAGAAGTGAAACGGGAACTGCGCGCTCTTGGTGAAGCAGCCCAACAGGATCAGCAGCAGGGCCGGTACAAATCGCGGATCGGCCTGGATCTCGGCGGCCCGCCCGACCATCTCGCTGAGTTCAAAGGTGCCGGCAATCTGGCCCAGCAGCACGAAACCACCGAGCATGGCCAGGCCACCGCCCCCGGTGACCGCGAGTGCCTGACGCGCCCCGGCCCGGGCATCGGGCCGATGGCTCCAGTAGCCCACGAGCAGGAAGGACGACAGGCTGGTCAGCTCCCAGAACACCACCAGCAGCAACAGGTTGTCCGACAACACCACGCCCAGCATGGCCGCCATGAACAGCATCATGAGGCTGTAGAACTTGGCCGCCGAATCCTTGGGGCTGAGGTAGTAGGCCGCGTACAGGATGATGCACAGCCCGATCACCATGATCAGGCCGGCGAACATCAGGGACAGGCCATCCAGTCGAAAGCTCAGGGCCAGTCCGATCTCCGGCACCCAGGACCAGGCCTGCCGGATGCCCTCGCCGCCCATGACCCGGGGGGCCATGGACAGCAGCAAGCCGAGGCTGGAAGCCGTGACCGCAGCGGCCAGCCACGCGGAAGCCATGCGGGCACGAGAACCTGCCCAGGCAGTGGCAATGGTGCCCAGCAGCAGCGGGAGCAAGACAATCAGAAGCAGCACGTCATGACACCTCGGAGAGAACAGGCCGCAGAGCGCACGCCGCTGGCCGAAGTTGTAACGGACCCTTTCAAGACGCAAGGGTTCCCGATCATCTCAGAATCGGTACTGGTCATTGCACAGGCTCGGTCGATCAATCCTTCAGGCGCAGCCTGACAGGCTCCTGTCCGGCCGGACGGATACGGAACGCGAGACGGGAGCCGGTACCGACCACCGATCCGACGGTCCAGAACACAGCCGTGACGCCGACCAGGGTTCCTGCCGAACCGAACAGCAAGGGCATGACCACACTGGACAGGTTGATGGCCATGGACCTCAACCCCAAGGCTTCGCCGTGCCGGTGCCGCGGTGTGATCTGATGCAGTGTGCTCATGACCATGGGTTGCACGGAGCCCAGCGCCACCCCAAGAAGCACGGAGAGGATGGTCATCAGCAGCGCCGACTGCACCAGCGGGTAGAGCGCGAACAGCAAGGCGGTGGCCAGCATGGCCGCACCGACCACCAGGCCCTCCCGCAGGCGGGCCGCCAGCCAGGGCATGGCTACCCGCACGGCGGTGGCGGCCAGCGCGAAGGCACCCAGCACCGATCCGATGGCCGTGGCGCTGAAGCCGCGTTCATGGCCGAGCACTGGCACCAGGAAAGTGTGCACATCCCAGCAGGACGCCAGCAGCCAGTTGACCAGCATCAGGTGACGGAAGTCCTTTTGTCGCAGCAGGTCCCAGGAGCGCTGCCCCGCCGGCCGCTCCACCGCCACCTCGGCGGGGTGTTCATCGACGCGGGCCACCCAGGCCCAGGCCAGCAGGGGCAACACGGCCAGAAAGGCGTAGGCCGCCCGAAAGCCCGAGGCATCGATCAGCAGGCCAGCCGCCAAGGGACCCACAAAGTTCGAGATCGACGGACCGATGGCCAGCCAGCTGAACACCTGCCGCAGCTCGTGGGCATCTTGGGCCAGTCGCCCGGCGTGGCGCTGCAAGGCGATGACCGTGATGCCCGAGCCCGCCCCGGTGGCCAGGGCGGCCAGACAGAGCACGGGAAACACCGGCCAGGCCACCGCCAGGGCGGCACCCGCCACCGTGATCACGACGGCCCAGTGCACGGGCTTGCGAAGGCCATGCCGGTCCACGTAGCGTCCGGCCGGCAGCGCCAGGAACACCTGCGAGGTCGCAAAGAGTGCCAGCAGGATGCCCACGGTCGCCGGCCCCTGCCCTTCGCGCAGGGCCATGAGCGGAGCCGCCATCCGGAAACCGGTCATGGCGGCGTGCAGACAGATCTGGGCGCCGATCAGGCGCCACAGGGCGCGCCTCAGGCCGGCGTTCAATCGCCGTTCCCGTCGCTGCCCTCCAGCGGCAGCAGCGCCTGGGCCCGGTCCTGGGGCAAGGCTTCCACCCCCTTGAGGGCACGGCCCATGGCTCGGCTGCGCACTTCGGCGGCATCCAGGGTGTTGAGCACGGTCTGGGTCTGGTTCTTGACCTTGGCCAGCACGTCACCGAACTTGCCGAATTCGGTCTTGACGGCACCCAGCACCTGCCAGACCTCGCTGCTGCGCTTTTCCAGGGCCAGGGTGCGGAAGCCCATCTGCAGGGAGTTGAGCATCGCCATCAGCGTGGTCGGGCCCGCCAGGGTGACACGGTGGTCGCGCTGCAGCGCCTCCATCAGCCCCGGTCTGCGCAGCACCTCGGCATACAGTCCTTCGGTGGGCAGGAACAGGATGGCAAAGTCGGTGGTGTGCGGCGGCTCCAGGTACTTGTCGGCCATGGACTTGGCCTCCAGACGGATGCGCTGCTCCAGACCGCGTGCCGCCAGTTCCACACCCTCCGCATCGGCCCGCTGCTGGGCGTCCAGCAGGCGTTCGTAGTCCTCGTTGGGAAACTTGGCGTCGATGGGCAGCCAGCACGGTGCACCGTCATCGCCGCGCCCTGGCAGACGGATGGCAAAGTCCACCACGTTGCGGCTGCCCGGGCGCGTGGCTACCTGGGTGGCGTACTGCTCAGGGGCAAAGACCTGTTCCAGCAACGCACCCAGCTGCGCCTCGCCGAACATGCCGCGTGTCTTGACGTTGGTCAGCAGGTGCTTGAGATCGCCCACGCCCTGCGCCAGGTTCTGCATCTCGCCCAGTCCCTTGTGGACCTGCTCCAGGCGCTCGGCCACCTGCTTGAAGCTTTCCCCCAGGCGTTGCTCCAGCGTCGCGTGCAGCTTCTCATCAACGGTTGCGCGCATCTCGTCCAGCTTGGCTGCATTGCTCTGCTGCAACAGCCCCAACTGGGCTTCCAGCGTGGCGCGCACCTCCGACAGGCGACGGGCATTGGCCTCGCTCAGATCCTGCAACTGGCGCGTGAGGGTATCCGACAAGGTACCGCGCAACTGCAGCAGTTGCTGGGCAAACGCGTCGATCTGGGCGTTCTGGGTGCGCGTAGCCTCGGCCGCCTGCCGATTGACCGCCTCCTGAAAGGTGGCCAGGGTCTGCAGCACCTCCTGGCGTCCTGCGCGGGCGTTGTCACCCACCTCCCGCCGCAATTCGCTCTCCAGCACACCCAGACGGCTTTCGGTCTGCCGCGACAGGTCCTGCACCTGCTGCGACAGCTGCTGCCGCTGGGCCTGAGCCTGCTCGTCGGGTGGCGGGCGACGCACCAACAACCAGCATAGCAGCGCCAGGTTCAGCAGGCCAAGTGCCAACAATGCCCAGACCATCGCATCCCCGGTCATGCGCTCACCCTGGGATCACCTGCGGGTTCAGCGGCGTCAGGGCCCGCCCCTCGGTCAGGTAGGCGATCAGGTTGTCGGCCGCCAGCATGGCCATGGCCATGCGCGTCTTGAGGGTGGCGCTGGCAATGTGGGGCGTGAGCACCACATTGGGCACCGTGAGCAGATCCGGGTGCACCGCCGGCTCCCCCTCAAAGACATCCAGACCGGCTGCCGCGATCCGCCGCTCGCGCAGCGCCAGCGCCAGCGCGGCATCGTCGACGATGCCACCGCGGGCGATGTTGGTCAGCGTCGCCGTCGGCTTCATCTTCGCGATTTCGGTGGCACCGATGATGTGGTGCACTGCCGGCGAATAGGGCAGCACCAGCACCAGGTGGTCGGCCTGGGCCAGCAGTTCCTCCATGCCTACGTAGCGCGCACCGCAGGCGCCCTCGGTGGCCGCATCCAGGCGCGAACGGTTGTGATAGATCACCTTCATGCCAAAGCCATGAGCCCCCCGGCGGGCGATGCCCTGACCGATGCGCCCCATGCCCAGAATGCCCAGCGTGCTGCCATGCACCTCGGCGCCGGCAAACAGGTCCAGCGACCACTGCTTCCACAGCCCCGCGCGCAGGAAATGCTCGCTCTCGGTCATGCGCCGGGCGGTCGCCATCATCAGGGCGAACCCGAAGTCGGCCGTCGTCTCGGTCAGCACATCCGGGGTGTTGGTGCCCAGCACACCCGAGGCCGTCATGGCCTCCAGATCGAAGTTGTTGTAACCCACCGCGATGTTGGCCGCGATCTTCAACTGCGGGCAGGCGGCCAGCAAGGTCGCATCGATCCGCTCGCCGCCGGTGGTCATCACCCCCACCTTGCCCTGAAGGCTCTGCGCCAGTTCCTGTGCGGTGCGGGTGACCCCCGGCGCGGTGGTCTCGACATCGAAATGGGCTTGCAGGCGCTCGACCACTTCAGGAAAGACATCGCGGGCGATCAGGATGGCAGGACGTGTGCTCATGGGTGTGCGTGGTGGGTGGGTCAGACGAAGAACAGCCAGGTCATGATCGCGAACAGGGGCACCAGGATGGCCCCGGACCACGCCATGTAGCCGAAGAAGCTCGGCATCTTGACACCACGGTCTTCGGCAATGGCCTTGACCATCAGATTGGGCGCGTTGCCAATGTAGGAATTGGCTCCCATGAACACGGCCCCGGCGGAAATGGCCACCAGCGTCGGGGCCAGCGTGGTCATCAGCACCTGCGGATCCCCGCCCGCGGTGTTGAAGAACACCAGATAGGTCGGCGCGTTGTCCAGGAACGAACTCAGGACGCCGGTGGCCCAGAAGTACATGGCCGGGTTGGGCGTGCCATCCGGGTTGGTCACCGCCCTGACGATGGCACTGAAGGGACCGTCGACGCCGGCCTTGAGCATGGCAATCACCGGGATGATGGTCAGGAAAATGCCGGCGAACAGCTTGGCCACCTCCTGCATCGGCCCCCAGTTGAACTGGTTGTCGGCATGAACGCTGCCCGGCGTCACCTGCAGCGATGCCACGGTGACGATGATCAGGCCGATGTCACGTAGGATGCCCGGCAGGCCGACCTCGGTGCCGGCTATGTTGAACACCACGTCGGACTTCCAGAGGCCGCTCATGAGCACCAGGCCCACCACGCAGGCCAGCAGCACGAAGTTGACGCCACCATCAAAACCGAACTTTCGATCATCCGGCGTGGGGTCCTGAGGCTGGATCTCTTCCTTGCGGTGGTAGAACCACCAGTCCATGGCGTAGAACAGCGCCAGCAGCAACCCCAGCAGGAAGGCCGTCTCCGGCAGGATGTGGATGAAGGTCCAGCTGAACTCGACGCCTTTGAGGAAGCCCAGGAACAGCGGCGGGTCTCCCAGAGGAGTGAGCGAGCCACCGGCGTTGGAGACGATGAAAATGAAGAACACGACCACATGCACCACGTGCTTGCGGTTGTCGTTGGCCCGGATCAGCGGGCGGATGAGCAGCATCGAGGCACCGGTGGTACCCATGAAGCTGGCCAGCACCGCACCGATGGCCAGGATGGCGGTGTTCAGGCCCGGGCTGCCATGCAGGTTGCCCCGGATATAGATGCCCCCGGAGACCGTGTAAAGCGCCGTCAGCAGGATGATGAACGGGATGTACTCGGCCAGCATCGCATGGACGATGCCGGCGCCCGCGGCCGCGGGACCGAAGAAGACCGCAAACGGAAGCAGGAAGGCCAGCGCCCAGGCGGCCGACACCTTGCCGAAGTGGTGGTGCCAGAACATCGGCGCCAGCAGCGGCATCAGGGCAATCGACAGCAGAATGCCGGCAAAGGGCACGCCCCACAGGATGGACAGCTGGCTGCCGTCCAGATCAGCGGCCTGCGCCAGCGCAGGCAGGAACGCGGCAGCGACAGCTGCCCAGCGGATGGATCGGGATGTCATGGTGTGATGTCTCCTGAGGCGGCCCTCCAGCCACCGATGGCACCAGTGCCCGACGGGCCTGGTGCTGTTGTTCAGCTTGCGTCGACGGCAGGCGGTCAGACCGCCAGCAGATCCACCTCGAACAGCAGGGTGGCATTGGGGGGGATCACACCGCCCGCGCCACGCGCGCCGTAGCCCAGTTGCGGCGGGATGACCAGACGGCGGGTGCCACCCACAGCCATGCCCTGCACGCCTTCGTCCCAACCCTTGATGACATGGCCGGCGCCGAGCGGAAACTCGAACGGCTGGCCACGGTCCTTGCTGGAGTCGAACTTGCTGCCCTGCACGCCGTCGTTGTAGAGCCAGCCGGTGTAATGAACCTGCACATACCGGCCGGCCTGGGCAACCTCGCCCTGTCCGACGACCGTGTCTTCGTACTGCAAACCGCTGGGGGTGGTGTTCATGGCATCTCCTTATGGGGGCAAACTCCTGATTATCAGCGCAGTCCACTGAAGCGGGACTGACAGTGGCATCCTAGAATGTCCGGTCACAAAGAGGAGCCCCTTCATGAGCGTTTACGACAAACTGTCCCAACTGGGTATCGAACTGCCCCCGGTGGCCGTGCCCGCCGCCGCCTACGTGCCCTTCGTGCAGACGGGCAAGCAGGTTTTCCTCAGCGGCCATATCGCCAAGAAAGACGGCAAGCCCTGGGTAGGACAACTGGGCCTGACCATGGGCACCGAGGAAGGCAAGGCCGCGGCGCGCGCCATCGCCATCGACCTCATGGGCACGCTGCACGCGGCCTGCCAGGCGGCCGGGACCGATCTCAACGGCGTCAAGCGCATCGTCAAGGTGATGAGCCTGGTCAACAGCACCGGCACCTTCACCGAGCAGCACCTGGTCACCAACGGTGCCAGCGAGCTGTTCGGCGAGGTCTTCGGTCCGCAGGTTGGTGCCCATGCCCGCAGCGCCTTCGGGGTCGCCCAGATCCCGATGGGGGCCTGCGTGGAAATCGAACTGATCGCCGAACTGGCCTGATGTTCCGCCTGGTTCCCCAGGACAAGGCGTACCGGCTGCTCAACCACGGGCCCACCGTACTGGTGGGCAGCCGGTCCGGTGACCGGGCCAACGTGATGGCGGCGGCCTGGGCCATGCCCCTGGATTTCGACACCCCCAAGGTGGCGGTCGTGATCGACAAGGCCACCCTCACCCGCCAGCTGGTGGAAGCCTCCGGCCATCTCGTGGTCAGTGTGCCCTGCGTGGCCCAGGCGGCACTGGTGCGGGCGGTGGGCAGCGAAAGCGGCCTGCAGCATCCAGACAAGCTGGTGCGATGCGGCGTCAGCCATGCGCCAGGGCCCCGCACAGGCGCGCCCCTGGTTTCAGGCTGCATCGCCCATCTGGAGTGCCGAGTGCTGCCCGCCACGGCGCATGTGGCGGGTCCGCATGACCTCATCCTCGCGGAAGTCATTGAGTCGAGCGCCGATGACCGGGTGTTCTCCGATGGACGCTGGCACTTCGAGACGGCGCCCGACGATCTGCGCAGCCTGCACCATGTCGCAGGCGGCTTCTTCTACGCGATTGGCCAGCCCGTCGGCGACTGACGCCCGCTCGGGCCGAGGCTCAGAACCAGGTGGTGATCGCCGCGACCACACGGTAGCGATCGTCCACCACCGGCATCCAGCGCCACTTGTCGAAGGTGGTGCAAGGGTGCGAAATCCCTGACGCCACCGTCTGCCCCACCTGTGGGTGCTCATGCCCGGGCGCCTGAGGGTCAAACCGCAGATAGGCGTGCTGGTCATTGAGCGCATCGATGTGCCAATGACCAGGGGTGGTCCTGGGCGATCCACCCCGGCCATCGGCCAACCACAGGGGAACGGGCAGCCCCATGTCCTGACCGACATCGCGCTTGCCCATGGTCAGCAAGGCCAGCCCTGGCTCGGGACAGGACTGCACGCAGGCCAGCACCTCCATGGCTGGCCTGAGGGTCTCGCGCAGGTTCAGGCGCTCACCGACACAGCACAGGTAGCGCTGGTAGCGGCTGTGGTCGTGGGTCAGGTAGCAGCCCGAACGCAGCACCCCACGCACAGGAACGCCCAGGTCGGGCAACAGGCGCTCGGCCACCAGATCGAAGATGGCCGAGCCGCCGGCGCTCAGGATCAACGCCCCCCCGTCGGCCTCGGTCAGATCGCAAAGCTGTTCGGCGACCACGCCCCTGGCCACCGCCTCGACACGGTCCATCAGCTTGCGCACCCCAGCCCGATCCTTGTCGTGATCGCAGCTGGCCAACGGTCCCTCGTAGCACTCCACGCCCACCAGGCGCAGACAGTGGCTGGCATGAATGCGCCGCGCCAGGTCCAGCGCCTGCCCGCTGTCCCGGCAACCGGTTCGCTGCCCTGGGATGCCCATTTCCAGCAGCACCGGCCAACGCCCCGTCCATTGACGGGCCTGTGCCCACGCCTCGATCTGCATGACCTGCTGCGGCGAGTCGACCAGAAAGCTCACCCACCAACCCGGTACCTCGTCCTGCAGGTTGACGAGGGCATCCAACTCGGCCCATTGCAGCACCTGGTTGGGGATGAGCACCCGGCGAACACCATGCCGCGCGGCCACGGACGCCTGAAACACCGTGGCCAGGCTGATCGCCCAGGCACCAGACTCGATCTGCCGCTGCCACAACTCCGGGGACATGGTGGTCTTGCCGTGCGGGGCCAGGTCCAGCCCACGCTCACGGCAAAAATCGGCCATCCAGCGCAGGTTGTGTGCCAGGGCGGACGCCTTGAGCACCGCCATCGGCAGCATCAGGTCACCGCGCAGCAGATCCCATCCCTGCAGGCCAGCTTCCGCGATGGCCAGCGCGGGGTGATCCGTCGGAAAACCCTTGAGGCGATTGTCCAGGAAGCCTGTTGGAATCATGTTGGCGAGGGTGGTGATGAAAGATCACTCCACCCGGGTGATGCGCTGGGGCTTGAATCCCAAATCGGCCGCCTTGCCCTTGCGGCCACGCCCGGCCTTGGCATTGTTCAGGCTGCGAATCTCCAGGGTCTCGTCACGTTCCTTGCCGCCGCGGCCCACGCCCTCGATCTTCACGCTGCGCGTGTAGGCGCAGGCGCCGGCCAGCATGTCCTTCGGCTCCAGGTCGATCAGCATCAGCCCGCGGCCACCCTTGTCCATCTGCTTGAGTTCACCGATCTCGAAGGTCAGGATGCGGCCACCGGTGGAGGCGCAGGCCACATGGGTCGCAGGAACCAGTGGCTGATCGCCAGAGGTGTGGGCCACGTGCGAAGGCGCACAGATGGTTTCGCCCTCGCCCACGCTGATGAAGGCCTTGCCCGCCTTCTGGCGCGAGATCAGGTTTTCGACGGTCGCCAGGAAGCCATAGCCGCCCGTGCCGGACAGCAGCAAGGTGGCGTTGACCGGACCTGCGAAATAGTGGGCGGGCTGTGTCCCGGCCTCCAGATCGATCAGCGTCGTGATCGGCTGGCCATCGCCCCGGGCCCCCGGCAGGCTGGCCACAGGCACGCTGTAGACGCGGCCGTTGCTGCCGAACACGATCAGCACGTCCACCGTGCGGCATTCAAACGTGCCGTAAAGACCGTCCCCGGCCTTGAAGGCAAAGCCCGCCGGGTCATGCCCGTGACCGGTGCGCGCTCGCACCCAGCCCTTGGAAGACACCACGACCGTCACCGGTTCGTCCACCACCTTGATCTCGGCGACGGCCTTCTTTTCGGCCTGAATGAGCGTGCGCCGCTCGTCCCCGAACACCTTGGCATCGGCCTCGATCTCGCGAATCATCAGGCGGCGCAGGGTGGAAGGGTTGCCCAGAATGTCTTCGAGCTTGCCCTGCTCCTCGCGCAGTTCCTTGAGCTCCTGCTCGATCTTGATCGCCTCCAGTCGTGCCAGCTGGCGCAGCCGGATTTCCAGGATGTCCTCGGCCTGGCGGTCCGACAGGCGAAAGCGCTCGATGAGTGCGGCCTTGGGTTCGTCGGCGCTGCGGATGATCGAAATCACCTCGTCGATGTTCAGCAGCACCAGCTGCCGCCCTTCGAGGATGTGGATGCGGTCCAGCACCTTCTGCAGCCGGTGCTGCGACCGGCGCGTGATGGTCGTCTGGCGGAACTCGATCCACTCCAGCAGCATCTGCCGCAGGGACTTCTGGGTCGGCCGGCCATCCAGCCCCACCATCGTCAGATTGATGGGTGCCGAAGTCTCCAGACTGGTGTGTGCCAGCAAGGCCGTGATCAGCTCCTGCTGCTCGATGCGGCTGCTCTTGGGCTCGAACACCAGGCGCACCGGCGCGTCCTTGCTCGACTCGTCGCGCACCCCGTCGAGCACCATGAGGATGCTGGCCTTGAGCTGGGTCTGGTCCTGAGTCAGGGCCTTCTTGCCCGCCTTGACCTTGGGGTTGGTGAGCTCCTCGATCTCTTCGAGCACCTTCTGGCTGCTCACGCCAGGCGGGAGTTCGGTCACCACCAGCTGCCACTGGCCGCGCGCCAGTTCCTCGATCTTCCAGCGGGCACGCACCTTGAGGCTGCCGCGGCCGGTGCGGTAGGCGTCGGCGATGTCGCCGGCGGGGCTGATGATCTGGCCGCCGCCGGGATAGTCCGGCCCGGGAATCAGACCGTACAGCTCATCATCGGTCAGCTTGGGGTTGCGCACCAGCGCCACGCAGGCATCGGCCACCTCGCGCAGGTTGTGGCTGGGGATCTCGGTGGCCAGGCCCACGGCAATGCCGCTGGCCCCGTTGAGCAGCGAGAACGGCAGACGCGCCGGCAATTGACGGGGTTCCTCGGTGGATCCGTCGTAGTTGGGCACGAAGTCGACGGTCCCTTCATCGATCTCGTCCAGCAGCAGGCTGGTGATGCGTGAGAGCCTGGCCTCGGTGTACCGCATGGCTGCCGCCCCGTCCCCGTCACGGCTGCCGAAGTTGCCCTGACCGTCGATCAGCGGGTAGCGCTGGGCAAAGTCCTGCGCCATGCGCACGAGCGCGTCATACGCCGCCTGGTCACCGTGCGGATGAAAGCGACCCAGTACGTCACCCACCACGCGAGCGCTCTTGACCGGTTTGGCCGGCGTGTTACGGGTTGGGCCGCTGTAGCCCAGACCCATGCGCTCCATGGCGTAGAGAATGCGCCGCTGCACCGGCTTCTGTCCGTCGCAGGCATCGGGCAAGGCCCGTCCCTTGACGACGGACAGCGCGTACTCCAGGTAGGCACGTTGGGCGTAAGCGGCCAGGCTGTCATCGGCGGGACCAGCGGGCGCGGTGGGTTCAGTGATGAGGGAATCCATGGGTATCAGAGCGATGCGGTGCTTGGAGCCAGATCTGTCAGTCGCGCCTGCGGTTGCCGAATGACGCGCGGCGGCTGAAGCCGCTGACGCAACTCGTTGACATTGCGCACATAGTTCAGGGTTTCACGGTACGGCGGCACCTGGCGACCGTGCCTCAACACGGCACCCTCGCCTGCGTTGTAGGCGGCCAGCACCAGGTCCACCTGCCCGTCGAATTTTTTCATCAGCCAGGCCAGGTAGCGCGCACCGGCGTGAAGGTTGGTGCGCGGGTCGGAGAGCTTTTGTTCCAGAGATCCGCCGGCGCTGGCACGCACACCAAAACGCTGGGCGGTCCCGGGCATGATCTGCATCAGCCCCACGGCCCCCCGGGGGCTTACCGCGTGGGGATCGAAGCCCGATTCGACGGCCACCACCGCCTTGAGCAGTTCGTATTCGATCCCGTTGGCGCGAGCGGCCTCGCGCAGGTGATGGCGCACCGCCTTGTAGGCCGTCGACACCTCAAAGGAAGCCAGCAGGCCGGGCGGCGCCGTGACCGCACCGGCAGCAGCCCCTGATGGTTCTCCCACGGCCCCATCACCGGCATAGAACAGCTGGTAGCGGTCATCCAGGCGCTCAGACGCGAAATGCGGGACACCGCGCTCGTCGACGAACCCCCAGACCTGCGCCTGCGCCGCCAGGCACGACAGGCCCAGCAGCAGTGAAGCGCACGTCCTGATGCACCGGCCCATCAGATGTCGACCTCCACCGAGTCGCCGTGCAGCTCCATCAGGTCACGGCGCGCAGCGGCCTCACCCTTGCCCATCAGCTTGGCGATCAGGGACTCGGTGGCGGCAAAGTCCATGGCGCCCAGCGTCACCGGCAGCAGACGGCGGGTATCGGGGTTGAGGGTCGTGTCCCAGAGCTGCTCGGCACTCATCTCGCCCAGGCCCTTGAACCGGCTGATCTGGCATTTCTCGCGCGGCACGCCGTCCTTCTCGGCTTTGTCCAAGATGGCATGGAGCTCACCGTCATCCAGCGCGTACTGCTTGGAGGCGGGCTTCTTGCCCCGGGCCGGCACATCCACCCGGAACAGAGGAGGACGCGCCACATACACATGACCCGCCTCGATCAGCTTGGGGAAATGGCGGAAGAACAAGGTCAGCAACAGGACCTGGATGTGGGATCCGTCCACATCGGCATCGGACAGGATGCACACCTTGCCGTAGCGCAGGCCCGACAGGTCCGGCTGGTCCATCGGGCCGTGGGGATCGACACCGATGGCCACCGAGATGTCGTGGATCTCGGTATTGGCGAACAGGCGGTCACGCTCGACCTCCCAGGTATTGAGCACCTTGCCGCGCAAGGGCAGCACGGCCTGGCACTCCTTGTCCCGGCCCATCTTGGCGCTGCCGCCCGCCGAGTCACCTTCGACCAGGAAGATCTCGTTGTGGAGGATGTCCCGGCTCTCGCAGTCGGTCAGCTTGCCCGGCAGCACGGCCACGCCGCTGCCCTTGCGCTTCTCCACCTTTTGGCCGGCTTTCTGGCGGCTTTGCGCGGCCTTGATCGCCAGTTCGGCGAGCTTGCGACCGTAATCCACGTGCTGATTGAGCCAGAGCTCCAGCGCGGGCCGCACGTAGCCGGACACCAGCCGCACCGCGTCGCGGGAATTCAGGCGCTCCTTGACCTGACCCTGGAACTGGGGATCCAGCACCTTGGCCGACAGCACATAGCTGGCCCGTGCAAAGACGTCCTCGGGCAGCAGCTTGACGCCTTTGGGCAGCAGTGCGTGCAACTCGATGAAGCTCTTGACCGCCTGGAACAGGCCGTCGCGCAGGCCGCTGTCGTGGGTACCTCCGGCGCTCGTGGGAATCAGGTTGACATAGCTTTCCCGCACGGGCGCACCGTCTTCGGTGAACGCCACGCACCAGGCCGCGCCCTCGCCTTCGGCAAAGCTTTCGTCCTTGCTGTCGGCAAAACCTTCGCCCTCGAACAGCGGGATCACCGGATCGGCGCTCAGCGTCTGGCCCAGGTAGTCGCGCAGGCCACCCTTGTACTGCCAGGTCTGCGTGTCGCGGGTCTTCTCGTTGTGCAGGGTGACCGAGACCCCCGGCATCAGCACCGCCTTGCTGCGCAGCAGGTGCGTGAGCTCGCCCATCGGCAGTGCGGGTGAATCGAAGTACTTCGGGTCCGGCCACACCCGCACCGTGGTGCCCTGCTTGCGGTCGCCCTCTGCCTGCGCCCGCACCACCAGCGGCTCGATCACATCGCCGCCCGCGAACACCAGCCGGGCGACCTGCCCCTCCCGATGGCTGGTCACCTCCATCCTCGTAGCCAGGGCATTGGTGACACTGACGCCCACGCCGTGAAGGCCCCCCGAAAAACTGTAGGCCCCGCCCTTGCCCTTGTCGAACTTGCCGCCCGCATGCAGCCGGGTGAAGACCAGTTCAATGACCGGGGCCTTTTCTTCGGGATGCAGGCCGAAAGGGATGCCGCGGCCGTCGTCCTCGACACTGACCGACCCGTCGGCGTGCAGGCTCACGCGGACCTTCTTGCCGTAGCCGGCCAGCGCCTCGTCGGCGGCGTTGTCCAGCACTTCCTGAATGATGTGCAGCGGGTTGTCCGTCCGGGTGTACATGCCCGGGCGCTGCTTGACCGGCTCCAGGCCCTTGAGGACGCGGATGGAGCCTTCTGAATAAGCGGGGGGGTTCTGGCTTGCCATGGACGCGGATTGTAAGCAGAGACACCGGATTTCACTGTATGAATATACAGAATCCGACTGGGCGGTCGCATTCTTGCGACGGCCGCATCAATGACCCGGCAAAATTTCATGCGGTCAAGACACGCGCGCAACACACCCCCGGGCCGGCATTTCGGTACATTCGCGGGATGACTTCTGCTTCCGCTCCCCGCCTGTCGGCCGCCCAGGTGCTCATCTGTGGCGCCGCCATCGTCACACTGTCCATGGGGGTGCGCCACGGCTTCGGTCTCTGGCTGCAACCGATCACCCAGGCCCAGGACTGGACACGCGAGAACTTCGCTTTCGCCATGGCGATCCAGAACCTGGCCTGGGGCCTGTTCGGTATCTTCGCCGGCATGGCGGCCGACCGATTCGGCGCCTTCCGCGTTCTGGTGGGAGGTGCTGCGCTCTACGGACTGGGCCTCTATGGCATGGCGACCGCCAGCAGCCCGACGCTGTTCGCACTCACCGCCGGCGTGCTCATCGGTGCCGCCCAGGCCGGCACCACCTACGCGGTCATCTACGGGGTCATCGGGCGACAGATCCCGGCCGAAAAGCGCTCATGGGCCATGGGGGTGGCCGCCGCAGCCGGGTCCTTCGGGCAGTTCCTCATGGTGCCCGTGGAGGGCTGGCTCATCGCCAGCTTTGGCTGGCAGCAGGCCCTGATGGTGCTGGCCGCTGCCGTGCTGCTGATCATGCCGCTGGCCGCCTTCCTGCGGGAACCCGGGTTTGCGGCCGCAGCGGCCGCACGGCGCGAGCAGACCATCGCACAGGCCCTGCGCGAGGCCTTTGGCTACCGCAGCTTCCAGCTGCTGATGGCCGGCTACTTTGTCTGCGGCTTCCAGGTGGTGTTCATCGGCGTGCACATGCCCAGCTACCTCAAGGATCAGGGTTTGTCGCCACAGGTCGCCAGCTACGCCCTGGCCATCATCGGGCTGTTCAACGTGGTGGGCACCTACGTGGCCGGTTCGCTGGGCCAGCGCATGGCCAAGCGGCACATCCTGGCCTTCATCTACCTGGCACGTTCGGTGGCCATCACGCTGTTCCTGATCGCACCGCTGACGCCCGCCAGCGTGTACGTGTTCTCGGCCGCCATGGGCCTGCTCTGGCTGTCCACGGTCCCCCCGACCAACGCGGTGGTGGCGCAGATCTTCGGTGTGGCGCACCTCTCGATGCTGGGCGGCTTCGTGTTCTTCAGTCACCAGATCGGTAGCTTCATGGGCGTCTGGCTCGGCGGCCTGCTCTATGACCGCACCGGCAGCTACGACATCGTCTGGTACATCTCGATCGCCCTGGGCATCTTCGCCGCACTGGTGAACCTGCCGGTGCGCGAGACCGCGATCGGCCGTGGACCCGCACGCGCCGGAGCCGCGGCATGAATGCCACCCTGCGTCACCGCCTCCAGCAGGGACTCCTGTGGGTCGGCATCGGCCTGACGCTGCTGGGCATCTTCACGCTGTACCAGGAGCCGGACTTCCTGATCCAGCTGGCCGACCAACTCTGGAGCTGCTTCTGATGCACGGTAACGAACCCGCATCCGAGTGGGTGCGTCGATGGACTCACCTCGTCAGGCCCGGTGGCCGGGTCCTGGACGTGGCCTGCGGGGCTGGCCGGCATCTGAGGTGGTTCGCCCAGCGAGGCCATCCTGTCACGGGGGTGGATCGGTCTGCGCAGGCCCTGGCCGATGCCGCCGTGGATGGCGAGCTGGTCGAAGCCGACATCGAAAATGGTCCGTGGCCATGGCCTGGCCGGCAGTTCGACGCCGTCGTGGTCACCAATTACCTCTGGCGACCGCTGCTGCCCACCGTGGTGGACAGTGTGGCCCCCGGCGGGGTGCTCATCTATGAGACCTTCGCCCATGGCAATGCCAGCGTGGGCAAGCCCTCCCGGCCCGACTTCCTGCTGCAGCCTGGCGAACTGCTGACGATCTGCCAGCCGACGCTGCGCATCTTGGCCTACGAAGACGGATTCCTCCAGCAGCCGGAACGCTTCGTGCAGCGGATCGTGGCGGTGCGCGAGAGGCCGTGCCCGCCCGAGGCGCCCGCCAGGCACTTTCTGTCCCCCGCCGCCGATCCCGCCAGCCTGACCGCTGGTTAGAATGAGAGATTGCCCCCGGCCAGCCTGCCATCTCCCCGACAGCGCACCATCACCACACTCCATCAGGAATCATGGAAACCATCACCGGCAGCATCGTGGCTCTGGCCACGCCCATGCATGAAGACGGCAGCATCGACTACGCCGCCCTGCGCAAACTGATCGACTGGCATATTGCCGAAGGCACCGACTGCATCGGCGTGGTCGGCACCACCGGTGAGTCGCCGACAGTCAGCGTCGAAGAGCACTGCGAGATCATCCGCGTGTCCGTGGAACAGGCGGCCGGCCGCGTGCCGATCATGGCGGGATGTGGCGCCAACTCCACTGCCGAAGCCATCGAACTGGCCAAGTTCGCGCGCAGTGTCGGCGCCGACTGCCAGTTGCAGGTCGTGCCCTACTACAACAAGCCCACCCAGGAAGGCCAGTACCAGCACTTCAAGGCGATTGCCGAAGCCACGGGCGACCTGCCTGTCATCCTCTACAACGTGCCGGGACGTTCCGTGGCCGACATGTCGGTCGAGACCGCCCTGCGTCTGGCCCAGGTGCCGGGCATCGTGGGTATCAAGGAAGCCACCGGCAACATCGAGCGTGCCCAGTGGCTCATCCGCGAGGCCCCCAAGGGCTTTGCCATCTACTCCGGCGATGACCCGACCGCGGTCGCCCTGATGCTGTGCGGCGGCCATGGCAATGTCAGCGTGACGGCCAACGTGGCGCCGCGCCTGATGCACGAGCTGTGCAAGGCCGCGCTGGCGGGCGACGTCAAGCGCGCCATGGAAATCCAGTTCCGCCTGATGCCGGTCCACAAGAACCTGTTTGTCGAAGCCAACCCGATCCCGCTGAAATGGGCCATGGCGCGCATGGGTCTGTGTGGCGGTACGATGCGCCTGCCACTGACACCGCTGACGGCATCGCTGGAACCCGTCGTGGAAAGCGCCCTCCAACAAAGCGGCCTGATCGACTGAACCTAATCGCTACAGAACATGCACGCTGCCAACAAGCCTCTTTCCCGCCTGGGCCAATGGACCGTTCTGGCCGTGGCCGCCGCCTTGGCCTCGGGATGCACCGTCCTGCAGGAAGACAAGATCGACTACAAGTCGGCCCAGCGGGGAAGCACGCTGGAAGTGCCGCCGGACCTCACGCAACTGAGCCGCGATTCCCGCTATGCCATGCCCGGTGGCACGGCCACCGCCAGCGGCTACCAGAGCGCGGCCGCGTCGCCCTCTCCGGCGGCGACCGCCATCCAGGCCGCCGGCGATGTGCGCATCGAACGGGCTGGTACCCAACGCTGGCTGGTCATCAACCGGCCCCCCGAGCAGCTCTGGGGCCCCGTGCGCGATTTCTGGAAAGAGAACGGCTTCGAGCTGGAGACCGACCAGGAGAAACTGGGCATCATGGAAACGGACTGGGCCGAAAACCGCGCCAAGATCCCCCAGGACTTCATCCGAGCCACCATCGGCAAGGTGTTCGACAGCCTGTACTCGACGGGAGAACGGGACCGCTTCCGCACCCGCTTCGAGCGCAGCGCGGCCGGCGGCACCGAAATCTACATCACCCACCGCGGCATGATCGAGGTGTACACCAACACCCAGAAAGACCAGACCGTGTGGCAGCCGCGTCCCTCCGACGTCGAGCTGGAAACAGAGTTCCTGCGTCGCCTGATGGTCAAGCTGGGGGTGACCGAGGAACAGGCCAAGGCCGTGGCCGCGACCGCGCCCAAGCAGGGGGCCGCCCGCCAGGTGACCGTCGACGGCGCGCCCGCCCTGCAATTTGAGGACAACTTCGACCGCGCCTGGCGACGGGTCGGCCTGTCACTGGACCGCACCGGATTCACGGTGGAAGACCGTGACCGCAGCCAGGGCGTCTACTTCGTGCGTTTCGTGGCCGCCCGCCCCGACAACCAGGAGAAACCTGGCTTCCTGGGCAAACTGTTCGGGCGCTCGGCACCGGAATCCTCACCCGACCGGCATCGCATCGTCGTCAAGAGCACCGCTGACCTGACCACCGTGACAGTCCTCAACAGCCAGGGGCGTCCGGACACCAGTGCCAACGCACAAACCATCGTCAAGCTGCTGGGTGAAGACCTGCGCTGACCCTGCGACCCAACGGCCTGCGCACGCAGGCTGAACCACGAAAAAAAAGCCACCGTGTGAATCACACGGTGGCTTTTCTCTTGCCCAGAACCTGTCCCGATGGACAGGCCAGCCGGGATCACTTCTGCACAGCTTCCTTGGCGGCGTCGGCTGCGGCCTTGGCGGCTTCGGCAGCCTTGTCGGCAGCCTCTTTGGTTGCATCGGCGGCGGTGGCAGCGGCGTCCTTGGCGGCATCGGTGGCAGCTGCAGCCGCATCCTTGGCGGCATCAGCGGTCGCTGCGGCGCCTTCCTTGGCTGCTTCGGTCACGGCTGCAGCGCCGTCCTTGGCTGCGTCGGTCACGGCTGCGGCGCCTTCCTTGGCGGCCTCGACAACAGGTGCCACGGCCGGAGCGGCGGCTTCTTCTTTCTTGCCACAGGCGGCCAGAGCGACAGCGGCCAGCAGGCTGGCCAGGATGATGGACTTGTTCATGGTTTCTTCCAGTGGATGATGATCAGCAAAGTCACGTTGCCGGCACAGCTGACCGGCATTATTTCGGCATGGATAGCAATGATATCGATATTCATCCATCCGGATTAACCCTTGCTGATTTTTTCGTTTTCTTACACCCTTTGTGCCTAGACATAAACCATCAAAGCCCCAGCACAGATGCCGGAAACGAAGGTGTCCCGCGGTCCCAGCAGGCCTGCAGTCGCTCCCTCAACGCCAGCCGGCGAGGCGCATCTGACCCGGCGACCATCACACCATGTTCGGGATCGATCCGCTCCATGCACCACACCGGCGTCCAGATCGCGCTGGGCAAGGCAGGTGACCCATTGGACGAACAGGCATGGGCTTCGACAATGTGCGACCAGGTGGTGCGCCATTGCACCAGGCGAGGGTGAAGCTGGCGCAAGGCACTGAAATCATGGGCCAGCCAGCGAATCTGCCGTCCGCGCCCGGCCCATGCATGAAGGCCTTCGATGACGGCACGCTCGCCCAGGGGCCAGTCCGCGAAATCCGGGTCACTGAACACGATAGGGGTCCACCGGGTCACCGCCATCGTCTGCACCGCCTGTCGCACCAGGTCGGCAAACGCCTCCCGGCCCTGGATTCGGCCTTCAGGCAAGGGCGGAGGCAATGGCGAGGTTTCAGATGTCATGGACAGCTCCCGAGGTCAACAGGGCCAGGCTCACTCGTCAACCCGATGCAGCCAGCCCGCCTCGTGCCACTCCTGCAGCAGAAGTTGGGCATCGGTGCTGGCGCGCTGGACGGCCCGGGCGCTGAGGACCCGCTGATCGGCCAACCGGTGCATCAGCCGGGCGTCGGCCCCGCCAGCCCGAAAGCTCTCACCGTTGATGAACACATGCTGGCGGTCGTACATCATGCGGGTGCGCCGGTCCAGCCGCAAGGCACCCGGCGTCCAGGGGGCGCTGGCTTCGTCGAACCAGACACGCGGTTTGGGCTCGGTCATCACCTCGCCGAGCGCACACGCCAGCGAGGCCCGGTCCTCGACCAGCTTGCGCAATCCCTCGGCCGCGAAATCCGCCAGTGCCGCGGGCATCGCGGCCGGTGTGGCCGTGGCCGGCTGACCCGGGTCGCGATAGAGCGTGCTGTCCTCGAAGGCATCGGCCATGCGCTGCACCAGTTCGGCCGCCAGCCCCCCCCTTTGCGGAACCCGGAAGCCCACCGAGTACGTCATGCAGTCACCGCCCACCGCCACGCCATCGTGGGCCCACTTCGGAGGCAGGTAGAGCATGTCGCCGGGGTTGAGGACATGCTCTTCCTCAGGCTCGAAATTGCTCAGGATCTTCAATGGCACATCGGGCTGCAGGGAGAGGTCTTTCTGGCGACCGATGCGCCAGCGTCGCTGCCCCTGGGCCTGCAGCAGGAAGACGTCGTAGCTGTCGAAGTGCGGACCAACGCCGCCGCCATCGCTGGCCCAGGAAATCATGAGGTCGTCCAGGCGTGCGTCCGGCACAAACCGGAACCGCTGCATCAGTTCATGGACCGCATTGACGTGCAGATCCACGCCCTGGACCAGCAGGGTCCAGCGGGGCTGCGACAAGGCGGGCAGCTGGCGCCTGCCAAACGGGCCATGCTTGAGCTGCCATCCCTTCTCGCTGTGGACGATCAGGCGCGACTCGACCTCTTCCCGGCCGGACAGGTCAAACAGCGCCGCCCGATCCAGCAGCGGCGAAAATCCGGGAATGGCTTGCCGGATCAGCAAGGGTTTCTTCTGCCAGTAACGGCGCATGAAGGTGGCTGGCGACAGGCCGCCGAGCAACTGCTGGGGCAAGCGGGTGGTGTCTGCCGCGTCGGCGGCTCGGGTCTTTTTGGCGGTCATGGGACAATTGTGCGATGAAAATCTCTGAGCAATGTGTGGTGGGTCTGTCGTGGACCCTCAAAGACACCCTGGGCGAGGTGCTGGACGAGTCGGACGACCCGGTGGAGTTCCTGATCGGTGGCAAGGACCTGCTGGCGAAGATCGAAGAAGCCCTGCAGGGTCATGAACCGGGTGACCGCCTGGAACTGCATCTGGAGCCCGAGCATGCCTTCGGTGACTACGATGACCAGCTGCTGTTCCTGGAACCCAGGCACCTGTTCCCGGACGAAATCGAGGTCGGCATGGGTTTCGAAGGGCTGCCCGCGGGCTGCAATCCCGCCGCGCCAGCCGATCGCCTGTACTTCGTGAGTGACATCTACCCGGACCACGTGGTGATGGACGGCAACCACCCGCTGGCGGGCATCGCCCTGCGCCTGCACCTGCGGATCCACAGCGTGCGCGAAGCCGAACTGGAAGAAATCGGACGCGGCACCCTGGGCACCGGGTTCTTTCGCATGCAGGTGGACGCCGACAGCATCCCGCCCACTGGCGCCGACGGCAAGCCCACATTGCACTGATCCCGTCTGCACCCCAAAAAGCAAAGGCGCTCCATGGGAGCGCCTTTGTTTTGGGCCAAGCCGCCGATCAGCCGCGGCCGGTCGAACCGTAACCACCCGCCCCTCGCGCCGTGGCCTGATCGAAGTCCTGGACCACGCGAAAACTCGCCTGCACAACCGGCACGATGACCATCTGGGCAATTCGCTCCATGGGCTCAATGGTGAAGGGAACATCGCTGCGGTTCCAGGCGCTGACCATGAGCTGGCCCTGGTAGTCGCTGTCAATGAGCCCGACCAGATTGCCCAGCACGATGCCATGCTTGTGACCCAGCCCCGAACGGGGCAGGATCATGGCGGCGTAGCCAGGGTCGGCCAGATGGATGGCCAGGCCGGTGGGCACCAGTTGCCAGGCGTTGGGCGCCAGGGTCAACGGTGCTTCCAGGCAAGCCCGCAAATCCAGCCCGGCGCTGCCGGGTGTGGCGTAGGCGGGCAGCTGGTCGGCCAGACGAGCATCGAGGACCTTGACGTCGATCTGCATGGCGGCGGGCCTCACTCGGCCTTCTTGATGGCTTCTTCCAGCGCCTTGGCAGGATCCACCTCGGCCTCGCCCTCCGCAGCCGGTGCCTCCAGGCTCGGAGCGGCCGGTTCCTCACCCTCGGCGGCGGGCTCGTCGCCCTGCTCTGCCGACGGCTGCTCGTCAAACTGCAGATCCTGCATGTTGTTGAGCATGTCGGTCACCGCCGCGTCGTCCACCTTGACCGCCTGCCCCAGACTACCGGTCACCAGTTGCGGGTTGAAGAGGATCACCCCGACCATGATGAGCTGCAGGATGATGAAGGCGATCGAACCCTTGTAGATCTGCGCCGTGGTGACCGCCGGGATCCGCTCACCCGTCACCTTGTCGTTGTAGTCCTCACGCGCGGCCACGCTGCGCAGGTAGAACAGCGCAAAGCCGAAGGGCGGCGTCAGGAACGAGGTCTGCATGTTCATGGCCAGCAGCACACCGAACCAGATGAGGTTGATGTCCAGGCTTTCGGCCACCGGTGCCAGCAGCGGGATCACGATGAACGCGATCTCGAAGAAGTCGATGAACATGCCCAGCACGAAGACCAGCAGGTTCACGAACAGCAGGAAGCCCATCTGGCCACCCGGCAGCTTGTCGAACAGGTGCTCGACCCAGATGTGGCCATCGGCCGCGTTGAAGGTGAAGCTGAACACCGTCGAGCCGATCAGGATGAACAGCACGAAGATCGACAGCTTGGTACTGTTCTCCAGCGCCTCCTTGAGCAGCTTGACGCTCAGCGTGCGGCGCGCCCCGGCCATGATCAGGGCACCCAGCGCGCCCATGGCACCACCCTCGGTCGGGGTGGCAATGCCCAGGAAGATCGTGCCCAGCACCAGGAAGATCAGGACCAGCGGCGGAATCAGCACGAAGGTGACCTGCTCGGCCAGCTTGGACAGCAGGCCCAGGCGCAGCAGACGGTTGACCAGCGCCAGGGCCAGCGCCAGGAAGGAGCCCACGGTGATCGACATGATGACGATTTCGTCGCCAGCTGGCGCCATCTCGCGACCAATCATCGGATTGATGATGGACTCGTGGTTCAGGGACCACACGTAGCTGACCGCCCCGCAGATGGCCAGCAGCACCAGCAGCGACACGTGACCGGAGGCACCGTTGTCCTCACGGTAGATGCGGGCCTCGGGCGGCAACGCCGGCACCCACTTGGGCTTGATGATAGCCACGGCCGCGATGAATGCCAGGTACAACCCGACCAGCATCAAGCCGGGAATGAGGGCGCCCGCGTACATGTCACCCACGGAGCGACCCAGCTGGTCAGCCAGCACGATCAGCACCAGCGAGGGCGGGATGGCCTGCGCCAGCGTGCCCGAGGCGGTGATGGTGCCGGTGGCAATGGTGCGGTTGTAGCCATAGCGCAGCATGATGGGCAGCGAGATCAGGCCCATGGAAATGACCGCAGCAGCCACCACGCCCGTGGTGGCGGCCAGCAGCGCACCCACCAGCACGACCGCGACCGCCAGACCGCCGCGCACCGGGCCAAACACCTGGGCCACGGTTTCCAGCAGGTCCTCGGCCATGCGGCTGCGCTCCAGGATGATGCCCATGAGCGTGAAGAACGGAATGGCCAGCAGCGTGTCGTTCTGCATGATGCCGAACACGCGCAGCGGCAGCGCCTGGAACAGGTTGGAGGGGAACAGCCCGACCTCCATGCCGATCAGGCCGAAGAACAGGCCGGTGGCCGCCAGGGCAAACGCCACCGGAAAGCCGGTCAGCAGGAAGAACAGCAGACCCGCGAACATCAGCGGGACGAAATTGTTGGCAATGATTTCCATGGCGGGCTCGCTCAGCGGGAGGTGGCAGCAGCGCTGGCTGCCTGTTGGTGCTCGGCTTGGGCAATCTCTTTGGCCAGCATCTCGGTTTCACTGGGGCCTGTGTGGTCCAGCGGATCGGGGCCTTGCCCGGTGATGTAGGCGATGCGCTTGATGAGCTCGGACACACCTTGAGCCATCAGGATGATGAAACCCGCGGGGATGAGCAGATAGACCGGCCAGCGGACCAGGCCACCCGCGTTGGACGACATTTCGCCCGAGGTCCAGGCGCGTTCGAACACGGGCCAGCCTTCCATGACCATCATGATGCAAAGCGGGAACAGGAAGACGATGATGCCGATGACATCGATCCAGTTGCGGGTGCGCTGGCTGAACTTGGTGGAGATGAAGTCGATGCGCACGTGCGCGTTGCGCAGGAAGGCGTAGCCGCCACCCAGCATGAACACGGCGGCAAAGAGATACCACTGGATCTCGAGCCAGGCATTGGAACTGGTGCCGAAGATCTTTCGGATGATGGCGTTGCCGGCACTGATCAGCGTGGCGGCCAGGATGAGCCACATGGCCAGCTTGCCAATGAGGTCATTGATGCCGTCAATGAGGCGGGATATCTTGAGCAGGAAGGACATGGCGTTCCCCATGATCGATGGGAGGGACGAAACAAACCCGCGAGTCTAGCGGGCTGAGGTCCAGGCAGCCTGTGAGAAGGCTGACGAATCCTGGCGTGCCCCGCACAAAAAACCCCGCGGGGGCGGGGTTTTGTGCGCTGCGTGCCAGAACGGCTTACAGCTTGGCCGACTGCATGTAGCGGTCGAACTGGGCATCCGTGAAGCGGAACCAGAGGTTCTGGTCCTTGCGGAAGTTGGAGTAGTCTGCGTAGATCTTCTTCCAGTTCGGGTTGCTGGCGCTCAGTTCGGCGTACAGCGCCATCGACTGCTTGAAGGCCTCGTCCATGACCACCTTGGGGAAGGGCAGGACCTTGGCGCCACCGGCCACCAGGCGCTTGAGGGCGGCCGGGTTGCGGGCGTCATACATGGCCTGCATCATGGTGTGGGCGTGC
Organism: Hydrogenophaga bisanensis; assembly: GCF_042665135.1. NCBI lineage: Bacteria > Pseudomonadati > Pseudomonadota > Betaproteobacteria > Burkholderiales > Comamonadaceae > Hydrogenophaga > Hydrogenophaga bisanensis. The sequence goes on along the minus strand of NZ_JBHTBX010000004.1, from coordinate 24,349 downwards.
GATGCGGCCGTTTCCACGATGGCCTTGTTTTCGGCCGACAGACCGTTGTAGGCCGCCTTGTTGATGTAGAAGTCCAGCTGGGCGCCGCCTTCCCACCAGCCGGGGTAGTAGTAGTTCTTGGCCACTTTCTGGAAGCCCAGCTTCTCGTCGTCGTATGGTCCGATCCACTCGGTGGCGTCGATGGTGCCCTTCTCCAGCGCCTGGTAGATTTCGCCGCCGGGGATGTTCTGGGGCACGCCACCCATGCGGGCCAGCACCTTGCCGGCAAAACCGCCGATGCGCATCTTCAGGCCCTTGATGTCGGCCAGGGTCTTGATCTCCTTGCGGTACCAGCCGCCCATCTGGGCACCGGTGTTGCCGCCGGGGAAGTTCACGATGTTGTACTGGTCGTAGAACTCGCGGAACAGCTTCAGGCCGTTGCCGTCGTAGTACCAGGCGGTCAGCTGACGGCTGTTCAGGCCGAAAGGAATGGCCGTGCCCATGGCGAAGGTGTCGTCCTTGCCAAAGTAGTAGTACGGGGCGGTGTGACCAGCCTCGACCGTGCCCTGCTGAACGGCATCGACCACGCCGAAGGCCGGCACCAGTTCACCCGGGGCGTGAACGGTCACGGAGAACTTGCCACCGGACATTTCATTGACCTTGCGGGCAAACACGTCGGCGGCACCGTGGATGGTGTCCAGCGCCTTGGGGAAGCTGGAAGTCAGGCGCCAGCGGATGGCGGCCTGCGCGTGCACAGCCGGTGCGGCACCAGCAGCCAGCACGCCAGCGATACCGGCGTGCTTGAGAATGGAACGACGATCCATGTGATGAAACTCCGTGGTTGTTGAAATCACTTTCCACCCGATCGGCACGGGGCCGGCGGGGACTGGCTACAGTCCGTTGCATTGTAGGAATCGCCTCCCGGGGACCCCTTCGGGTTTTCCCTCGAAGACGACCTCGCGGGATCGGGCGTTCAGCCTTCTGCAAGCTTGAGATGCCCCATGGCGGGGCATCGGCAAGGAATTTCAACTTGGCTGTGAATGCGATTCACAGCCAGCTTTCCGTCACGCCACCTTCAGGCCCGCCGCATCACCCCGCTGATCGGGAAAACGGGCCTGGATGGACCGCTCGATGCCAGACGCATCCAGGCCCATGGCGGCCAGCAGCTTGGCAGGATCGCCGTGCTCGGTGAACACGTCGGGCAGCCCCAGCGTCAGGACAGGCCGGTCGATGCCCAGGGTCTGCAAGGCTTCAAGCACCGCGCTGCCGGCTCCGCCCATCACACACCCCTCTTCCACCGTGACCAGGGCGTCATGGGTCTCGGCGATTTCTCTCAGAAGGTCCACATCCAGCGGCTTGGCCCAGCGCATGTTGGCCACCGTCGCATCCAGCGCCTGTGCCGCCTGCAAGGCCGGGTACAGCAAGGTGCCAAATGCCAGGATCGCGATGCGGCGGCCCCGACGACGCACCTCACCCTTGCCGAAGGGAAGGCCCTCCAGACCGTCCGGCACGGCGACACCCACCCCCGAGCCGCGCGGGTAGCGGACGGCCACGGGGTGGTTCTGGGCGTGTGCGGTGGACAGCAGCTGGCGCGTCTCTGCCTCGTCGGCCGGGCACGCGATCGACATGTTGGGCACGCAGCGCAGGAAAGCAATGTCGTAGGCGCCGGCGTGGGTGGCCCCGTCGGCACCCACAATGCCGGCCCTGTCCAGCGCGAACACCATGGGCAGGTTCTGCAGGGCCACGTCATGAATGAGCTGGTCGTAGGCTCGCTGCAGGAAGGTGGAATAGATGGCCACCACCGGCTTCATGCCCTCGCAAGCGAGACCGGCGGCAAACGTCACGGCGTGCTGCTCGGCAATGCCCACGTCGAAATACCGGCCGGGGAACCGCTGGTGGAACTCGACCATGCCCGAACCCTCGCGCATGGCGGGGGTGATGCCGACCAGCAGAGGGTCCTTTTGGGCCATGTCGCACAGCCACTGACCGAACACCTGGGTGAAGGTGGGCTTGGGCGGGGTGGCTGGCTTGACCAGGCCCACCGCCGGATCGAACTTGCCAGGACCGTGGTAGGCCACCGGGTCCGCTTCGGCCAGCTTGTAGCCCTGCCCTTTCCTGGTCACCACGTGAAGGAACTGCGGGCCCTCGCCGTTGTCCAGCAGGTGGCGGATGTTCTCCAGCGTGGGGATCAGCGAATCGAGATCGTGTCCGTCGATGGGACCGACATAGTTGAAGCCGAACTTCTCGAACAGCGTGGCCGGCACCACCATGCCCTTGGCATGCTCTTCCAGTCGCTTGGCCAGCTCGAACAGGGGCGGCGCCCCCTTGAGCACCGTCTTGCCCACGTTCTTGGCCGCCGCGTAGAACTGACCGCTCATGAGCTGGGCCAGGTAGCGGTTGAGGGCACCGACCGGCGGCGAAATGGACATGTCGTTGTCGTTGAGCACCACCAGCAGGCGCCCGTCCTCGACACCGGCATTGTTCAGGGCCTCGAAGGCCATGCCAGCCGTCATGGCGCCGTCGCCGATGATGGCCACGGCATGGCGGCTCTCGCCCTTCATCTTGGCGGCCAGGGCCATGCCCAGGGCCGCCGAAATGCTGGTGGAGGAATGGGCAGTCCCGAAGGTATCGAATTCGCTTTCGTCTCTGCGAGGGAACCCGCTGATGCCGCCGAGCTGGCGCAGGGTCGACATGCGGTCGCGGCGGCCGGTCAGGATCTTGTGCGGGTAGGTCTGGTGACCCACATCCCAGACCAGCCGGTCTTCGGGAGTGTTGAAGACGTAGTGCAGCGCCACGGTCAGCTCGACCGTGCCCAGGTTGGAGCTGAGGTGACCGCCGGTGCGGGAGACGCTCTCGAGGACAAAGTCGCGCAACTCCTTGGCCAGGACGGGCAATTGCTGGCGAGTGAGGCGCCGCAGGTCGGCAGGAGAATCGATGGAAGACAGCAGGGAACTCATGGCGATATGGCTTTGGTTCAATGCGATCGGCGGCCGACCCAGTCGGCCAGGCCACGCAGGTAACCCGTTTGGGACAACCCGCTGCGATCAAGGGCGGCGTGCGCGCGATCGAGCACTTCGTCGGCATAGGCCTGGGCGGCCGCCAGGCCCATCAGCGACACGAACGTGGGTTTGTCGGCCGCGGCATCCTTGCCAGCGGTCTTGCCCAAGGTCTGGGAGTCGGCGGTCACATCCAGGATGTCATCGACGACCTGGAAGGCCAGCCCGATGCTGGCACCGAAATCGGCCAGGCAGGACGCCTGGTGCGCATCGGCATCGGCTGTGGCAGCCCCCATCATCACGCTGGCCTGAAGCAGCGCACCGGTCTTGAGACGGTGCATGCCCTCCAGGGCAGGCTGGTCAAGCGACAGACCCACACTGGCCAGATCGATGGCCTGGCCCCCGGCCATGCCATGGGCGCCCGCTGCGCGGGCCAGCAGCCGGCACAACCGGGCCGCCATGGCGGGCGGCATGCTGCCGTCGTCTGGCGTCAGGAGCTCGAACGCCAGCGCCTGGAGGGCGTCGCCCGCCAGCAGGGCCTGCGCCTGCCCAAAGCGGACGTGGACGGTGGGTTTGCCCCGGCGCAACACATCGTTGTCCATGCAGGGCATATCATCGTGCACGAGGGAATAGGCGTGAATGAGTTCGACGGCGCAAGCGGCACGCAGGGCCGCGGGTTCGAGACCATCGAGGGCCTCGCTCGTGGCCAGCACCAGCAGGGGTCTCAGTCGCTTGCCCCCGTCGAGCACCGCATAGCGCATGGCCGTGCCCAGCTCGGCCGGTGCCTCGGGGGGCACCCAGGACGCAAGGGCCTGCTCCACGCTGGCCTGCCGCATGACGCGCCACTCCTCAAGGGAAGGCGCAGAGGTCTGGGCGAAGGTGGTGTTCAAGAGGCGTCCCAAGGCTTCAGTTCATTGGCTTCGAGAACACGGATCTGGTTCTCGACCGCGTCCAGCTTCTCGCGACAGTAGGCCAGCAACTGGGCACCCCGCTGGTAGTGGGTCAGCAACTGGTCCAGCGGCAGCTGACCGGCGTCGAGCTGGGAAACCAGACGCTCAAGTTCCCCGAGAGCAGCCTCGTAGCTGGAAGCCACAGGCTCTGGGCTCGCGGCTTTTGCCGTTCTGGACGACTTGGATTCGGATGAGGATGTCATGAATTCGGCAATGCTGAGCGTCTGCAGGCTTGGCGCGCAGGGTACGCACGACCCCGGCAAGAGCAGAGCCAGTGATTTTAGCCCCAGGGTTCTCGTTTTCCGCATCACAAAAACCATGCGGGCCGGCGGGTGCCGCGCGTTCGGTGCACCCGGGGTACAATCCCGCCTCTTTTTTCTTGTTCAACTGACGGGCCTCATCCGCCCGGAGGGACGCAGCACTTCCACCCTTCCCGCGCAGATCGTTCACTCGCTAAGCGCTTCACCCTGCCCCTTCATAGGGGGAGTCTTTAGGTCAGGACCACCATGTCTGATTTGAGTCTTCAGCTCCAGCAGGCCGAAAGCCAACTTCCGGTTTCCAGCTACTTCGACGAGGCGCTGTTCCAGAGGGAACTCGAAACGATCTTTCAGCGCGGGCCCCGCTATGTGGGGCACGCCAATGCCGTTCCGAACGTCGGCGACTACTACGCGCTGCCCCAGGAAAAGGAAGGTCGCGCGCTGGTGCGCACACCGCAAGGGGTGGAACTGGTTTCCAACGTCTGCCGCCACCGCCAGGCCGTCATGCTGAACGGCCGCGGCAATCTGGGCGAGAACCGCAAGGGCCACGCCGGTGGCCACATCGTGTGCCCGCTGCACCGCTGGACCTACAGCGGCGGTCAGGGCAGCAAGCTGGGCTCGCTGCTGGGCGCACCCCACTTCGCCCAGGATCCCTGCCTAGACCTCAACCGCTACGCCTTGCGCGAGTGGAACGGCATGCTGTTCGAGGACAACGGCCGCGACATCGAGACCGATCTGGCCGACATGGGTCCGCGCAGCGCCCTCAACTTTGAAGGCATGGTGCTGGACCATGTGGAGCTGCACGAGTGCAACTACAACTGGAAGACCTTCATCGAGGTATACCTTGAGGATTACCACGTCGAGCCCTTCCACCCTGGCTTGGGCAACTTCGTGACCTGCAGCGACCTGCGCTGGGAGTTCAAGCCCGAGTACTCGGTGCAGACCGTCGGTGTGCAGAACCTGCTGTCCAAGTCGGGCAGCCCGGTCTACCAGCGCTGGCACCAGCAGCTCATGCAGTACCGCAATGGCCAGCTGCCCGAACATGGCGCCATCTGGTTGACCTACTACCCCCACATCATGGTGGAGTGGTACCCGCACGTGCTGACGGTTTCCACCCTGCACCCGATCAGCGTGGACAAGACGCTGAACATGGTGGAGTTCTACTACCCGGAAGAAATCGCGGCGTTCGAGCGCGAGTTTGTCGAAGCCCAGCGTGCCGCCTACATGGAAACCTGCATCGAGGACGACGAGATCGCCGAGCGCATGGACGCCGGGCGCAAGGCCCTGCTGGCGCGTGGCGACAACGAGGTCGGCCCGTACCAGAGCCCCATGGAAGACGGCATGCAGCACTTCCATGAGTGGTACCGGGCACGGATGAAGTGATGATCCGCATCGCCTGCACGCACAGGAGTTGAGATGCAGGCGCTGTGGATGCTGCTGGCCTCGCTGCTGTTTGCCACCATGGGGGTGTGCATCAAGTTTGCGTCGGCCCACTTCAACAGTTTCGAGATCGTGGCCTACCGGGGCGCGGTGGGCATGATCTTCCTGCTGGTGGCCACCCGTGTCCGCGGTGTTTCCCTGAGGACCCAGGTGCCCATGATGCATGTGTGGCGCAGCGTGGTGGGCGTGATCTCGCTGGTGTCCTGGTTCTACGCCATCTCGGTGCTGCCGCTGGCCACCGCCATGACGCTGAACTACATGAGCAGCGTCTGGATCGCGGCCTTCCTGATCGGCGGTGCGATTCTTCTGCAAGGCAAGAACGCGCCGGTGCGACAGCAAGGCCCCCTTTTCCTGACCGTGCTGGCGGGATTCGCCGGGGTCGCCATGATGCTGCGGCCGACCCTGGCACCGGATCAGGTGCTGGGCGCCATGGTGGGCTTGATCTCAGGGGTTTTTGCGGCATTGGCCTACCTGCAGGTCGCGGCGCTGTCCAAGGTGGGTGAGCCGGAGAGCCGCACGGTCTTCTACTTTTCGCTGGCGGCGGTGCTGGCCGGCGGGGCCGGCATGGTGTTTGCCGGGGCATCGCCCTGGCATTGGCCCAGCGCCCTGTGGCTGCTGCCGATCGGCCTGCTGGCCGTGATCGCCCAGCTGTGCATGACGCGTGCCTACGCCAGCGGGGCGACGCTGGTGGTGGCCAACCTGCAGTATTCGGGCATCGTGTTTGCCGGCATCTACAGCCTGACGATCTTCGGTGATCAGCTGCCCCTGATCGGGTGGCTGGGAATGGGCCTGATCATCGTCAGCGGGATCACCGCCACGGTGCTGCGCTCCCGAGCCGTTCCGACCGCCCCTGGCGAGGAACACTGACGGCCCGCCGGTTGTCGCTCAAGCCACGGGCCTGTGGCTTTGTCCTCAAAGACCGGCTGTTGGCTCGCGATCTCTGCCGGTGCTGGTCCAAAATGGTGCCATGTACACCACCCTCATTGACGCCCCATCCCTGCAACGGCTGATCGCCGATGGCCAGCCCTTGGCCCTGTTCGACTGCAGTTTCGACCTGTTCGACGCCAGCGCTGGCAGCCGCCAGTACGAGGACGTCCACATTCCAGGCGCCCGATATGCCCATCTGGACAGCCTGCTGAGCGAAAAGTCACCTGAACAGCCTCGTGCCAGCGGCGGGCGCCACCCCCTGCCCTCGCGCGAAGCCTTTGCCCTCCGGATGCGCGAACTGGGTCTCACCCGGGGCACGCAGGTGGTGGTGTACGACCGGCAGGGAGCCAATTACTGCGGGCGCCTGTGGTGGATGCTGCAATGGTGCGGTCACCAGGCGGTGGCCGTGCTCGACGGTGGGCTGCAAGCCTGGCAAGCCGCAGGATTGCCCACCGAGGCGGGACCCGGCCCCCAGCCTGCTCAGGTTCCGGGTGACTTTGAGGCCAGTCCGCTGCCCGGCGCCCCGGTGGTGGGCGCGCTGGACCTCAAGGCTTCGGTAGGCAGCCCGTGCCTGACCATCATCGACGCGCGCGCACCGGCCCGCTACCGTGGAGAGACCGAGCCGCTGGACCCGGTGGCAGGCCACATTCCCGGCGCGCTCAACCGCCCCTTTGGCGACAACCTGGGGCCCGATGGCCGGTTCAAGTCCCCCGAACTGCTGCACCAGGAATTTTCGGCTCTGCTGGGACACCGGGATCCCGCTGGCGTGATCCACCATTGCGGCAGTGGTGTCAGCGCCATTCCGAATGTGCTGGCGATGGCGGTGGCTGGCTGGGGCATCACTGCACTGTTTCCCGGGAGCTGGAGCGAATGGTGCAACACCCCGGGGGCCGTCTTCGCACGTGGCTGAAGGCTCAAGTATTCCAGCCAACGGTCGATCTTGTTCCGAATACGCGTCATCCGCGGAAGTGGCGCCACGAACATGAATCCCGACGACAAGGACAACCTCGCCGATGAAAGCAGTCTCACCAGCCAGGTGGGCATGCTCAAGGCCATCTCGCTGACCATGGCGGTAGCGGCCACGGTGCTTCTGGCGCCTGTGTACCTGACCACGCACAACCAGTGGGAGACCGCCGCCACCGCGCTGTTTGCGATCTACAGCTGGTTTTTCTACGGACTGACCCGGCGCGGACATGTCCGTCATGTGGCCTTGTGGATGGTGCTGGCCGTCCTGTGCCTGGGTGTGCTGTCCGTCATCGCCTTTGGATCGGTACGCACATCGTCCAGTTTCCTTTTCATCGGCGCCATTGCCGGCGCCGGTATCCTGCTGGGCCGCCGGGCCCTGATCTGGTGTGTCGTCTTCACCGCCACGGCGCTGGGCGCACTGACCTTGGCCGAGCGTGCCGGCTGGATGCATGCACCGGACATGGAAGTCGGTCTCAAGACCTGGCTCACCCAGGTGGCCACCGTGAGTGTGGTCGCGCTGATCGTCTATCACACGCGACGGCAGCTGGAACGCAACGCCCACCGCCTGCGGCAGGCGCTGGAGCAGCGGCAACGCTCGGAAGCCGAACGGGATCGGAGCCTGGAAAGATTCGCCCGGATCTTCAAGAACAGCCCGACACCCATGCTGGCCCAATCGGGGCATGACGGCCTGATCCTGGATGTGAACCCGGCGTTCGAACGCTGTTACGGCTATCGCAAGGACGAGATCGTCGGCCAGTCGGACGAAATGCTGTGGGGGGTTCCGTCCGAGCGCAAGGCCTATCTGGCGAGTCTGTTCAAGGAGCGCCGGGCCGAAATGCACACCGTGCAGGGACGACGTCGAAATGGAGACTTCTTCGATGCGGTGATCTCCAGCGAGATGGGGACCGATGAGGACGACCGCATGGTCATCACCACCGTGTCCGACATGACCGAGCAGCGTCGCGCGCTGGAGCGCCTGCGGCGATCGGAAGAACGCTTTGCCAAGGCCTTCCGGCTCAGTCCCTTGAACATGCGGATCACGCGCCTGTCTGACGGGCAGGTGCTGGAATTCAACCAGCCCAATGACCATGGCGAACTGGCCCTGCAAGCGCGCGCCAGCGGACAGACCCCCAACCTGACCATCTGGCGGGACGCAGCCGATCGAGAGAGCTATGTCCGGGAGATGCTGGAGAAGGGGCATGTTCGAGGCTGGGAGCGGACGCTGCAATTGCCCGACGGGCGCCAGCGCATCGTGCGGTTGTGGTCGGAGAAGATCGACATTGATGGCGAGGCGTGCGCCCTGTCCTGCGTCATCGACGTCACCCGCCAGGTACACAAGGAGCACCTGCTGCGCGAGATCGCCGAGGGAATGGCTGGCCAGGACAGCGATGCCTTCTTCCATGTGATGGTTCGCCATCTCGCGCAGGCGGTCGAAGCCGATGGTGTGCGGGTGTCCGAGCTCGGGGACGGTGGTCTGATGCAGGACCTGGCGGTCTGGATGGACGGGGAAATCCGGGTGCCATCGACCCACGAGATCCGTGGAACGCCTTGCGAACAGGTGATGCAAAGTGGTCAGACGCTGGTGGTGCATGACAGCCTGTCCGCCTGCTATCCGCAGGCCACCGATCTTGAGCAAGCCGGCTTCCAGTCCTACATGGGACACTGTCTTCATGATGCGGACCGCAGACCCATCGGAATGATCTCGGTGTTCTGGCGCCGCACGCTGGCGCCAGACTCGGACGTGCCACAGTTGCTGTCTATTTTTGCCAGCCGGACCAACGCCGAGCTGTTGCGCATGCAGCGGGACCGCGAGATCAGGACGTTCAACGACCAGCTGGAATGGCGCGTGCGGGAGCGCACCGCCGAGCTGCACAAGCTCAACCAGGAACTGGACGCCTTTGCCTACTCTGTCTCGCACGACCTGAAGTCACCGCTTCGGGCCATCGACGGCTTCACCCAGATCCTCGGCGAGAGCCTGAAGGACCGGATCCGTCCCGACGAGGAGCAGATGCTGGCGCGGGTGCTGGCTGCCACCCGGCGGATGAGCACCCTGATCGCCGACATGCTGGCCCTGGCCAGGGTCAGCCAGGGCCCGCTCCAGCGGGAATGGGTGGATCTGAGCGGTCTGTGCAGTGAAGTCGCGCGTCAGCTGAGCGCCCAGCACCCGCAGCGGCAGATCCGCTTTCAGATCGAGCCGCAGCTGCGGGCGTCATGCGACCACCGCCTGGTGCGCATCGTCCTGGAGAACCTGCTGGGCAACGCCGTGAAGTACACCCGCGACCTGGCGGTGGCCGAGATCACGGTGGGCCTGGTGAGGCCGGCCGATGACACGGCGCACGCCCCGGCCTGTTTCTTCGTCAGGGACAACGGCATCGGCTTCGACATGGCGTACGCCGACAAGCTGTTCAAGCCCTTCCAGCGCCTGCACATGCCCAGCTTCGGGTTCGAGGGGACCGGTATCGGACTGGCCACCGTGCACCGGATCATTGAGCGACACGGTGGCGACATCAGCGGGTCGGGGCAGCCAGATCACGGGGCCGAATTCCGTTTCAGCCTGGAACCCAAACCGTCGACACCGACGCAGAAAGACATCAGCCATGACGCGTAAGCACCGTCACCCGGAGCCCGACACCCCAAGCGGGCTGGCCGAGGTTCACGACAAGGCACTGCTGGCCCTGATCCTGGCCACGGCGATCGCGGGTCCCCTGGTGATCACGGGCATCTATCTGCAGCAAGGCCGCACCCATCTGCTGGAGGTCGCCCTGGCGCTGGAGGCCATGGCACTGGCCATGCTTGGTCTGTACCTGACCGGCCATCGACGCTGGCTGCCACATTTGCTGGTGTATGGCTTGCTTCTGCTCTCCACCGCGGGTGTGGTGGCGCAAGGATCGATCCGGGGCGCCTCGGTGAATGTGCTGCTGGCCACGGTGGTCGGCGCGGGCGTGTTCCTGTCGCGCCGGGCCATGATCTCGGTGGCCTTCGTGGCCGTGACGGTGCTGGCCGTGCTGACCTTTGCCGAGCAGCAGGGCTGGCTGCCGGCGGCCCGGCTCCAGGTGAGCTGGGCCACCTGGGTGACCCACGTGGCGGTCCTGGGCTGCCTGGTGGTCAGTGTGACCTATGGCCGATTCAGACTGGAGCAGACCTATCAGGCACAGCTGGCCGCACTGGACCGTGCGAGCCGGGTCGAAGGCAGTTTGCGGGACACCGAGCACCGGTTCCGCGTGCTGTTCCGGAACAACCCCGCGGCCTGCATCGTGCAGTCGATGTCCAACCTGGAAATCCTGGATGCCAACGATGCGTTTGTGACGCTCTTCGGGTATGGGCGTGACGACCTGGTGGGGGTGCGACCTCCCCGCATGTGGGCAGATGCGCAGGATCAGCTGGCCTTTCGGGCATCGCTGGATGCCCTGGGCAAGGTGGAGGGCCAGCGCGCCCGGGGCGTGCGCAAGGACGGCAGCGAGTTCGACTGCGTGGTCTGGGCCGAGATCGCGACCCAAGACACAGAGCGCATGATCATTGCCATGGTCATGGATGTGAGCGCCGAGCTCAAGTCGCGGCGCGAGTTGGAGCAGTCGAACGAGCGGTTTGCCAAGGCCTTCAACTTCAGCCCTCTGGGCATGACGATCACACGGCTGTCGGACGGCCGTTTCATGGAGGTCAATCCGGCCAATGAGCGCGTGCTGGGCTGGCCGATGGCGGACTTTGAAGGCAAAACCTCGCTGGAGGTGGGTGTCTGGCTGAGCGAATCGGACCGGCAAGACTATGTGAACACGCTGCGCCGTGACGGCCGGCTCCAGCACTTCGAAGCCCGCATGCGCACCAAGCAGGGGGAGGTTGTCGACGTCCGCATCTGGGCCGAAATCATCGAACTGGATGGTGAGCCTTGCGCCCTGTCCTTCACGATGAACGTAAGCGCGGAGAAGCGGCGTGAAGCCATGCTGCTTAGGGTGGCGGAAGGGGTGTCGCCCACCACGGGACAGGCCTTCTTCCTGTCGCTGGCCGAGCATCTGGCGGATGCGGTGGCCGCCTCGGGAGTCATCATTGGCGAACTTCGCGGTGACCACAGCATCGATACCCTGGCGCTGCTCACCGATGGCAGCCTGCAGCCCAACCGGGACGTCCCGATCGCCCACAGCACCTACACCCGGTTGCTGGCGAGTGACGAGCTGCTGGTGATCGACACGCCCAGCCGCCAGGTCCTGCAGAGCACGCCCCCGTTCGACCCCGACCAGATCCAGATGATTGCCGGGATGGCGCTGCGCGATCCCGATGGCACCGCCATCGGGCTGATTGCGGCCGTGTGGCCTGCGGATCACCCCCAGGAGCCCGCCATGCGGGCCCTGCTGACCATCTTTGCCAGCCGCTGCAATGCGGAACTGGTCCGGCTGCGACGAGACCGCGAGATCCTGCAACTGCAGGAGACGCTGGAGCAGCGCGTGCAGGCCAGGACCGAGCAGCTGCAGTACCTGAACCGGGAACTCGACGCCTTCGCCTACTCCGTCTCCCACGACCTGAAGTCCCCTCTGCGTTCCATCGACGGTTTCATGCACCTGCTGCAGGAGCAGATGGCCGGGCGCACCACACCGGAGGACGAAGACCTGATCCGGCGGGTGATGACGGCGGTGACCCGCATGAACAGCCTGATTGCCGATCTGCTCGCGCTCGCGAGGGTGAGCCAGGGGCAGTTGCAGCGGATGGAGGTCGACCTGAGCGACCTGGCCGATGGCGTGCTGCGCCAGGAGCGCCATCGCGATCCGACGCGGGAGGTGCAGGTCACGATCGAACCGGGTCTCAAGGCCAATTGCGACCCGAGGATGGCGCAGATCGTGCTGGAAAACCTGATCGGCAACGCGTGGAAGTACTCGCGCCAGCAGCCGCAGGCCCGCATCGAGATCGGTCAGGACAAGTCAGCCGGGTCGGTGCCACCCGTGTTCTTCATCCGGGACAACGGCGCCGGTTTCGACATGGCGAGAGCCGACCGGCTGTTCAAGCCTTTCAACCGCCTGCACAGCGCCAACGAATTCGAGGGATCGGGCATCGGTCTGGCCACCGTGCGCCGCATCATCGAACGCCACGGCGGCCAGATTCGCGCCGAGGCGGCAGTGGGTCAAGGCGCAACGTTCTGGTTCTGCTTTGGCACGGGTCAGGAAAACTGAGCCCGGCAACCGCTGCAAACAGCGTCAGTGGCGGTGCGCAATGCCGCTGACCAGGGTCACCAGCGCGATGCCCGCGGCCAGCCAGAGGACCTGGGCCACCGTCTCGCGCAGGCCAAGCCTCTTTTGCAACTGGGGGATCAGGTCGGCCAGCGCGACGTAGACAAAGCTGCTGGACGCGGCCACGAGAAAGTAAGGCAGCCAGTCTGCCAGCCTGCCCAGCAGAAAGTAACCCACCAGCCCCCCGAGTGCGGTGACCGTGCCAGCCAGTGACACCTTGACCAGCGCTGCGCGCCGGGTGCCAGAGGTTTGCTGCAAGACCACCAGATCGCCCATGTGGTGGGGCACCTCGTGCGCCAGCACGGCCAGGGCGGCAACCACCCCCAGCTTGATGTCGGCGACAAAGGCCGAGGCGATCAGGATGCCATCGCCGAACGCGTGAACGCTGTCGCCCGCCAGCACCGCCCAGCCCCCCGACCGCTTCTCGTGCGCATGGGCGTGCCCATGACGGTGCGCATGTGCGCCCTGCTCGTGGTGATGATGGTGGTGGTGATCGTGACCTTCGTGCACACTGTCCCCGTGATGATGCTCGTGGCCGTGGTGCCACAGTTCGGCCTTGTCGAGCAGAAAGAAGAACACCAGCCCGGCCAGCAGCAGGGCAAACAGCTCATGCGCACTGGCCTCGCTCTCGAAGGCCTCGGGCAGCAGGTGCATGAAGGCGGTGGCCATCAGGGCGCCCGCGGCCAGGCTGAGCATGTGCTGGGTGAAGCGCGCCAGCATGGCCATGCCCAGCAGGGCCGCCAGCCAGACACTGCCGACACCGGCGGCCACGGTTCCAACAAGGATGGCAAGAAGGATCATGTGCGGAAGAACAAGAACGAAAAAGGGCCGCATGAGCGGCCCCCTGGACGGGAACAGGGACGACAGCCGTCAACCCACCCCGTGTTGCGAGAACCATGCCAACGCCCGCTTCCAGCCGTCTTCGGCGGGCTCCTTGCGGAAACTGGGCCGGTAATCGGCATGGAAGGCATGCGGGGCCTCAGGGTACACCACAAAGGTCGAGGCCCTGGACGCCGCGTTGCCGGACGCCAAAGCCACTTTCATCTTATCAACCGTGTCAAGCGGGATGCCGGTGTCCGCGCTGCCGTAGAGCCCCAGCACCGGGCCGTGCAGCCGCCCGGCCACGTCCACGGGATGGCGGGGCGTCAGTTCGGTGTTCTGCCCGACCAGGCGCCCGTACCAGGCCACACCGGCCTTGACCGCCGGATTGTGAGCGACATACAGCCAGGTCTGTCGCCCTCCCCAGCAAAAGCCGGTGACGCCGAGCTTGGAGGTGTCGCCACCGTTGGCGGCCGCCCAGCGAACCGTCGCATCCAGATCCCCCATCACCTGGGCATCGGGCACCTTGGAGATCACCTCCGCCATCAACCGGGCCATTTCGCCGTAGCTTTGCGCATCTCCCTGCCGGACAAAAAGTTCGGGCGCGATGGCCAGGTAACCGGCTCGCGCAAAGCGCCGGGCGGTGTCGGCGATGTACTCGTGAACACCGAAGATCTCGGAAAGCACCAGCACCACCGGCAAACCGGTCTTGCCCGCCGGCGCGGCCCGGTAGGCCGGCATGCCGAAGCCATTGACGTCAATGGTGACCTCTCCCACGGTCAGTCCGTCGGCGGAGGTCTTGATGGCGGTCTGGGCCAGGGTGGGCAAGGTCGAGGCGGCGTAGCCCACCCCCAGCGCGGCCTTGAGCGCGGTGCGGCGCGTGGCGCCGGCCTCGGTGGACTGGCCGGGCAGCAAGGCCGAGAGGTCCTGGGTCTGTGTCAGGTTGAGCATGAGGCGTGTCTCCTTGAATGGCTGAGAAACCGAGCAGACCCATGCAGGCGGCGAAAGTTCAATGGGCCTGCTCCCAATTCGGCCCTACCCCGACCTCGGCCAGCAGCGGCACCTTCAGCTGCGCGACCCCGGCCATCAGGCGCGGGATCTCGGTGCGCAGCCAGTCCACCTCGGCCTCTGGCACCTCGAACACCAGTTCGTCGTGCACCTGCATGATCATCCGGGTGGCCTTGCCCTGGTCATCCAGCGCCTTCTGCACCGCCACCATGGCCAGCTTGATCAGGTCGGCCGCCGTGCCCTGCATGGGCGCGTTGATGGCCTGCCGCTCCAGCGCAGCCAGTTTGGCGCCCTTGGCGTTCCTGATGTCGGGCAGCACGAGCTTGCGGCCGAAGACGGTTTCCACAAAGCCGTTCTGCTTGGCCAGCGCACGCGTGTCGTCCATGTACTGCTTGACCCCCGAAAACCGGGCGAAGTAACGGTCGATGTAGGTCTTGGCGGCAGCGTTTTCGATACCCAGCGATTTGGCCAGCCCGAAGGTGCCCATGCCGTAGATCAGGCCGAAGTTGATGGTCTTGGCATAGCGGCGCTGCTCGCTGCTCACCTCTTCGGGCTTGATGCCGAACACCTCGGCCGCGGTGGCCCGGTGCACATCCAGTCCTTCGTGAAAGGCGCGCATCAAGGCCGTGTCATCGCTGAGGTGGGCCATGATGCGCAACTCGATCTGCGAGTAGTCGGCGCTGGCAATCACATGGCCCGGCGCAGCCACGAAGGCTTCGCGCACCTTGCGGCCCTCGGCGGTGCGGATGGGGATGTTTTGCAGGTTGGGGTCGTTGCTGGACAGGCGCCCGGTCACCGCCACCGCCTGGGCGTAGTGGGTATGCACACGGCCGGTGCGTGGCAGGGCCAGCTGCGCCAGCTTGTCGGTGTAGGTGCCCTTGAGCTTGATCAGGCTGCGGTGCTCCAGGATCTTGGCGGGCAGCGGGTAGTCCTCGGCCAGCTTTTCCAGCACTTCTTCGTCGGTGCTGCGCGCACCGGTGGCGGTCTTCTTGATGACCGGCAGGCCCAGCTTGTCGAAGAAGATTTCGCCCAGCTGCTTGGGTGACGACAGGTTGAAGGGCTGACCGGCAATCTCGTAGGCTTCCTGCTCCAGCGCAAAGATGCGCTGGCCCAACTCGTGGCTCTGCCTGGCCAGCGTGGGGGCATCAATCAGAACACCATTGCGTTCGATGCGGTACAGCGCCTCGCTGCTGGCAATCTCCAGCTCATAGATGAACTTCAACCGGGCATCGGCCTGCAGCTGCGGCCACAGCACACGGTGCACCTCCAGGGTCATGTCACTGTCTTCGCAGGAATACTCGGCCGCCTTGACCACATCGACCTGGGCAAAGGGTATCTGGTGCGCGCCCTTGCCGCACAGATCCTCGTAGCTGATGCCCTTGCGGCTCAGATGTCGCTCGGCCAGGCTCTCCAGGCCGTGCGGCTTGTGCACCTCCAGCACATAGCTCTGCAGCATGGTGTCGTGCACATAGCCCTGCACCTCGATGCCATGGTTGGCGAACACATGGCGGTCGTACTTGATGTGCTGGCCGAGCTTGTGCCGAGCCGGGTTCTCCAGCCAGGGCTTGAGGCGGGCCAGCACCTCTTCCAGCGGCAGCTGCGCGGGGGCGTCCGGGCCTTCGTGTTTGAGCGGGATGTAGGCGGCTTCGCCCGGGGTGACGCTGAAGCTGATGCCCACGATCTGCGCCACCATCTCGTCCAGCGAGGTGGTCTCGGTGTCGATGGCGGTGAGTTGGGCGGCTTCGATCTTCGCCAGCCAGCGGTCGAAGGCTTCCCAGGTCAGGAGGGTGTCGTAGGCCAGGTTGCTCGCGCGCGGTGCGGTGGCGGCTGGCTCGGCAAACAGGTCGTCGGTGCCGCCCGGGGCCACAGCGGGTGCCGGTGTCGCCGCTTCACCTCCGCCCAGCGCCTTGGCCAGGCCCTTGAAGCCATAGGTTTCGTAGAACGTGCGCAGCGGCTCCTTCTGCGGCTCGCCCATGCGCACCGAGTCCAGCGCCGGCAGGCCGGGCACCCAGCCGTCAAGATCGCAGTCGGTCTTGATGGTCAGCAGCTGGCGACCGATGGGCAGCCAGTCCAGCGCCTGGCGCAGGTTCTCGCCCACCGCACCCTTGATTTGAGCGGCCTGAGCCATCAGGTTGTCGACCGAGCCGTATTCCTGCAAGAGCTTCACCGCGGTCTTCGGGCCCACCTTGTGCACACCCGGGACGTTGTCCACCGGGTCACCCACCAGCATCTGGTAGTCCAGCATCAGCCGGGCCGGCACGCCGAACTCGGCCTCGACCCCCGCCAGATCGCGCACCTTGCCGCTCATCGTGTCGATGATGGTGATGTGCTCGTTGACCAGCTGCGTCAGGTCCTTGTCGCCGCTGCTGATGAGCACCTCGATGCCCTGCCGGGCGGCCGTCATGGCCAGGGTACCGATCACGTCGTCCGCTTCCACACCCGGCACATCCAGCACCGGCCAGCCGCTGAGGCGGATGACCTCGTGGATGGGCTCGATCTGGCTGCGCAAGTCATCGGGCATGGGGCTGCGCTGGGCCTTGTACTCCGGGTAGAGCGCATCCCGGAAAGTCGGCCCCTTGGCGTCGAAAACGCAGGCCGCATACAGCGACGGATAGTCGCTGCGCAACTTCTGCATCATGTTGATGATGATGCGGATCGCACCGGTTTTCTGCACCCTGCCGTCGGGCAATGTGGTGCTCATGGCATCGCCACCGGCAAAAAAGGCGCGGTAGAGGTAACTCGACCCGTCAACAAGCAGCAGGCGCGGGGTGGGCGTTTTTTCGTCAGACATGCGGCGATTGTGGGGGAAACGGCTGGCCACCGGTCTGCCGTCATCCGGCCATCACCCTACAATGGCGGGATGTGCGCACGTCAACTCACCTCGTCCATCCGGTCTGCCGCTCTCGTGCTGGGGCTGGCTGGCCTGCCCCTCATTGCCCTGGCACAGGCCGCGCCCGCCGCGACCCCTGCGACGGACAACAGCGCCCAGACCAGCGGGCCGAATGAACGCATCGAGCGCATCAGCCACGAGGATGCCGGCAGCCTCATCGATGAATTGCGTGTCGGCGGACAGACCCGCAACATCACGGTGCAGCCCAAGAATGGCGCCCCCAGCTATGAGGTGGCCCCGGCCCGCGGTGGTGAGGACATGAGCGACGCCAACAGCGGCTCATCGGCCAATACCGGGCGCAGCCGCTGGCGTCTGCTGTCTTTCTGATCACCCTTCACCGCTTGCCATGGCTGTCTACACAGAAGTCCCCTTCGGGGAAGCCGCCGCGCTGGCCGAGAAACTGGGCCTGGGTACGCTGACGGAGCTGCGGGGCATCCAGGGCGGCATAGAGAACACCAACTATTTCATCACCTGCGTCACCGATGGGGTGGCCCAGGAGCACGTGCTGACGGTGTTCGAGCGGCTGGGCTTCGACCAGTTGCCCTTCTACCTGCGGCTGATGCAGCACCTGGCCCGCAAAGGCATCCCGGTGCCGGGCCCCGTGGCCGATGGCAGCGGCGAGATCCTGCACACGGTGCAAGGCAAGCCGGCGGCGGTGGTGGAGAAGCTGCGCGGCCGCAGCGAACTGTCGCCGACGGCTGGCCATTGCCAGGCGGTGGGGGACATGCTGGCGCGCATGCACCTGGCCGGGCGGGACTTCGGCTTGCAGCAGCCCAACCTGCGGGGACTGAACTGGTGGAATGACACTGTGCCCGTGGTGTTGCCACACCTGGCCGCGAGCCAGCGAGACCTGCTGACTGCCGAGCTGGCCTACCAGAATCATGTGGCCGCCCTGCCCGCCTACACCGCCCTGCCCCGTGGCCCCATCCACGCCGACCTGTTCCGCGACAACGTGATGTTCGAGGACGGTCGCCTCAGCGGCTTCTTCGACTTCTACTTTGCCGGCTGCGACACCTTCCTGTTCGATCTGGCGGTGTGCCTGAACGACTGGTGCATCGTCCATGCCGAGGGCGACGACGACGGTCAGCATGACGAGACCCGCGCACAGGCCATGCTGGCGGCCTACCAGGCGGTCAGGCCTCTCACATCGGCCGAGCGCCAGCTGCTGCCGGCCATGTTGCGTGCCGGCGCGCTGCGTTTCTGGCTCTCGCGCCTGTGGGACTGGTACCTGCCGCGCGACGCTGCCATGCTCAAGCCCCACGATCCGGGGCACTTCGAGCGGGTGCTGCGTGCCCGTCTGGCGCGCCTGCCAGACCTCTCGGTTCCGCTGCTCGACGCAGCGCCTGTCACGGCCTGAGTCATGCGCCTGAACATCGTCCCCGCACGCACCGGCTGGTCCTGGATCCGCCTGGGCTGGAAAACTTTCCTGCGCCAACCCCTGGCACTGGCGGGCCTGTTCTTCATGTTCATGATGCTGGCGTCGCTGCTGTCGGTGATCCCTGCCCTGGGCGTGGCCCTGGTGCTCACGCTGATGCCCATGGTCAATCTGGGCCTGATGGCGGCGACCCGGGAGGCGGACAGCGGCCGGTTTCCCATGCCCTCGATGCTGGTGACGGGCCTGCGTGGCCCCCGGGACCGGGTGCGGCAACTGTTGCTGCTGGGTGCGGGCTACGCCATTGCGGTAGCCGTCATTCTGCTGCTCGTGTCGGTCATGGCGGGCGATGCCATCGGCCCTCTGACGGCGGGCGACGATCCCAGCACCGAGGAGCTGCAGGCGGCGTTGCAGCAACGCAGCACGGCGCTGCTGCTGGCCCTGGTGCTCTACACCCCGGTGTCGATGGCCTTCTGGCACGCACCGGCCCTGGTGCACTGGCACGGGGTGCCGCCTGTCAAGGCGCTGTTCTTCAGTCTGGCGGCCTGCT
The DNA here is from genome assembly GCF_042665135.1 of Hydrogenophaga bisanensis. NCBI lineage: Bacteria > Pseudomonadati > Pseudomonadota > Betaproteobacteria > Burkholderiales > Comamonadaceae > Hydrogenophaga > Hydrogenophaga bisanensis. The sequence goes on along the minus strand of NZ_JBHTBX010000004.1, from coordinate 4,982 downwards.
GGGCCAACAAATGGGCCATGCTGGTCTACCTGCTGGGCTGGGGTCTGGTGCTGGTGGTGGTCGGCAACCTGGTGACCGGCATTGCCGCGGCCGTGGGCGGCGCGCAGGCCCTGCAGATCGTCATCCTGCCCGCGTCTATGCTGATGGCTGCGATGTTCCACACGTCCATCTACTTCACCTACCGGGACAGCTTCATGGACACCGAGCCTGAGGCACCGGTCCAGAGCGACCGTCCGGACTGACTGTCACACCAGCACCGCCAAGCTGTCACGGCGGTTTCACACAGTTCACGGATGCTTCGCGGGTTTTCTGTTCAACCCACGAGGCATGACTGTGACCACTGAGCACACCCGTCCGCACGACGTCTTCAACGTCGAAGATTCCAACACCACCGCCAACCCGCACATCGAGCAGGTGCTTCAATCGCGCCTGAGCCGCCGTGAGCTCTTCAGGGGCGCCGGTCTGGCGGGTACCGCCGTGGGCGCCGCGACCCTGACCGGCTGTGCCGCCACTGGTGGCCAGGGACCGGCCAACCCGGTGAACCAGCTGGGCTTCAAGGCCGTGGCGAAACACACCCTGGACAAAGTGGTGGTGCCTGAAGGCTACAGCGCCCAGATCATCTATGCCCTGGGCGACCCGCTGACCCCGCAGGCACCGGCCTTCCGCAACGACGGCACCGACACCGCCTTCGACCAGCGTGCTGGCGACCACCACGACGGTATCGAATGGTTCGGGCTGGATGCCCAGGGCAAGCCGTCGACCGCGGCGGCGCTGCGGGGTTTGCTGGCCATGAACCACGAGGCCACCACCGACGAGAAGCTCACGTCCTTCTTTATCCATGCCGACGGTGGCAAGGCATCCCTGCCCCGCCCTGCGGCAGAAGTCGACAAGGAACTGATGATCCACGGCCTGAGCGTGGTCGAGGTGCAGTCCGATGGCAAGCGCTGGTCCTACAAGCCGGCCTCGGCCTTCAACCGCCGCATCACCACCATGACCGAGGCCGAGATCCATGGCCCCGCCCGCGGCAGCGAGCATCTGGTGACCAAATACGACGCCTCGGCCACCAAGGCACGCGGCACGCTGAACAACTGCGGCTCGGGCAAGACCCCCTGGGGAACGTACGTGTCCGGCGAAGAGAACTGGTTCGGCTACTTCTTCCGCGACGCCAAGGATGATGCCGCCCGCAAGAAGGACAAGCAGGTCCAGGCACTGATCCGCTACGGCCGCAAGGCCGGCGCGGCCAGCCGTCACGGCTGGGAGAGCGCCGGGCCGCAGGACCAGTATGTGCGTTGGAACAACAGCGCCATCGGCGCCTCGGCCAAGGAAGACTACCGCAACGAAATGAATACCTTCGGCTATGTGGTGGAGCTCGACCCCTACGACAGCAAGGCCGCCCTGCGCAAGCGCACGGCTCTGGGCCGCATGGGTCATGAGAACATCACCTTCGCCCGCGTGAGCGCCGGCCAGCCGGTGGTGGCCTACATGGGCGACGACGCCCGCGGCGAATACATCTACAAATTCGTGTCCGATGCCAAGTGGGACCCGGCCGACGCCAACGCCGCCAACCGCCTGGCCGCCGGCGACAAATACCTGAACAAGGGCACGCTGTTCGCCGCACGCTTCAAGGACGACGGCACCGGCGAGTGGCTGGAACTGTCGATGAAAAACCCGGTCATCGCCAACAGTTCGTACTTCGAGTTCAAGTCCGACGCCGACATCGCCATCTTCACCCGCCTGGCGGCTGATGCGGTGGGCGCCACCAAAATGGATCGCCCCGAGTGGGGTGGCGTGAATCCGCGCAATGGTGAGGTCTACATCACCCTGACCAACAACAGCAACCGCACCGTGGCGACGGCCGATGCCGCCAACCCCCGCGTCTACACCGACGCCAAGGCCGGCAAGGAACAGAAGGGCAACGTCAATGGCCACATCATCCGTCTGGCCGAGAAGCAGCCGCAGGAAGCCACCTTCCGGTGGGACATCTACCTGTTCGCCTCGGAAGCCGGCGCCGATCGGGGCAAGGTCAACCTGTCCAACCTGACCGACGACAACGACCTGTCCTCGCCCGACGGGCTGGTGTTCAGCCAGGCCACCGGCCTGTGCTGGATCCAGACCGACGACGGTGCCTACACCGACGTGACCAACTGCATGCTGCTGGCTGCCATGCCCGGCCGCGTGGGTGACGGCGGTGCAAAGACCCTCTCGTATGGCGACAAGCAGGTCAAGACCTACGTGGGCAAAGAACAGTCTGCCGCCACATTCAAGCGCTTCCTGGTCGGCCCCAAGGGCGCCGAGATCACCGGTATCACCGAGACGCCCGACGGACGTGCCTTGTTCATCAACATCCAGCACCCGGGCGAGAACACCAAGATGGCGAACGTGACCGACCCGTCGAAGTACGAAAGCCAGTGGCCTGCCAATGCCGGCTATGGCAACGGAAAGCGTCCGCGCTCGGCCACCATCGTCATCACCAGGAACGATGGCGGCGTGATCGGCACCTGATCACCGGACCACCTGTCCAAGGCCCGCCTCGGCGGGCCTTTTTTTGACCTGTCATGACTGGAACATTGATGATGCGTATTCCTGCCTGGGCCTTTGCACGCCTGACGGCCGCTGCCCTGCTGGCCCTGCCGTTGCTGACACACGCTGCGCCACCGGCTGGCCGTGCAGCGCCTTTCCGCCTCGCCGCCCACCTGCCGGTCGACGGCGTGGCCGAGATCGTGGCCGCCACGCCGGACGGCATGACCCTTCTGTTCACCAGCGCAGACGCGGGCCGTGTGGGTGTCGTGGACATCCGCCAACCCGACAGACCAGCGCTGAAAGACTGGATCGACGTGCGCCTGCATGGCGTCGGAGAGCCGACCTCCGTGGCCGTAACCCCTGACGGGCGATTCGCGGTGGTCGCCATTCGCATGGACGATGACCAGCACAACGCCCGTCGCGGGCTGCTGCGAATCTACGATGTCCGGCGCCCGGAGCAGGTGCGACATGTGAAGGACATCACCGTGGGCGTCGGCCCCGATTCGCTGGCACTGGCGGGCCAGGGTCGCACCCTGCGCGCCGTGATCGCGATCGAAGACGAGGAGACCAACGCCAAAGGCGATGCCCTGCTGGGCGGGCAGCGCCCGGGATTCATCGAAGTGGTCGGTCTGCAGACGCTGTACGGCGGCCGAGACTCGGGACTCCAGCGGATGGACCTGGTGGAAGCGTTGCGCGGCACGGACGGAGTGCTGTATGCCCATGATCCGCAGCCCGAGTTCGTCAGCATCTCACCATCGGGGCGGCGGGCGGCCGTCTCGCTGCAGGAGAACAACGCCATCGCCATCGTCGACCTCAGCGATGCCCGCCGAGCCCGCCTGGAGCGTGTATTCAGTGCGGGGATCGTCGAGCGCCAGGGCAATGCCGATCTGGCCAAGGACAAGGAAGTTCGGCTCAAGGACAGCTTCAGGGGCCGGCGTGAACCCGACGCCATCAGCTGGGTGAACGATGACGTGCTGGCCTTGGCCAACGAAGGCGATGGCAAGAAGGATGAGAACGGCAGCTTGCCAGGCGGCCGGGGCTTCACCCTGATGGATGCGCGCGGTCGGGTGGTCCATGAAGACAACGGCGCGCTGGAAGCGATCGCCGTTCGCCATGGTCACTACCCGGACGGGCGTTCGGCCGCCAAAGGCATCGAAACTGAAGCGATCACCGCTGCCCGGTTCGGCAAGACGCCGTACCTGTTCGTGGGATCGGAGCGCGGTTCATTCGTGGCGGCTTATCAGATCACCGGCTGGACAAGCCCGAGTTTGTCCAGTTGTTGCCCACCGGCCAGTCTCCGGAGGGCCTGACCACGGTCACCCGTCGACGGGACGGCCAGCAGTTGGTGGTGACCGCCAACGAGGGTGATGGATCGATCCAGATCTACCGGCATGACTCAGGCGCGCCGGTCAGGGAACCCCAGCTGCTGTCCGCATCGGTCGACGTACCCTGGGGTGCGATTTCAGGGCTGACCCAGGACGGACGTCACCTGTATGCGGTGCCTGACAACGCGTTCGGCCAATCCCGCATCTGGCGCATCGACCCCAACCCGGGCACCCCAGGCCAGTGGACGATTGACCAGACCATTGCCATTCGGACGGCCGATGGTCGGGCGGTGAAGGCCGATCCTGAAGGCATTGCCCATGTGCCCGAGGGCTTCTGGATCGCCAGCGAGGGCGCCAAGGTGGCGGACAACGCACTGCTGCTGGTGGACCGGGAGGGCGTGGTGCGCCAGCAGGTCTCGCTGCCGCCTTCCGTACAGAGCCGCTTTGCGCGTGCGGGCATCAGCACCGGGTTTGAGGGCGTGGCGGCCTCCCCGGATGGACAGACGCTGTACCTGGCGATCCAGCGCGGCTTCGACCCGGAGAAGCCACAGGCGGCCATCGTGCGCTGGCATCGTCCCACCGACACCTGGACCACCGCGCTCTATCCCCTGGAGCGGCACAGCCGCGACCCCAAGACGTTCTGGATGGGGATCTCCGAAATCCAGTTGCTGCCCGATGGCCGACTGCTCGTGCTGGAGCGGGACAAAGGCGGCGGAGAAGCGCGCGCCATCAACGCTGAAGTCAAGCGGATCTACAGCGTGCGGGTTGGCGACATCGAGGAAGGGGCCGTCCTGGCCAAGCAACTTGTGCGCGATCTTCGGCAAGACCACAACTACCTGCAGGAAAAGGCAGAAGGCATGGTGGTCTTCCGGGACGAGTTGTGGGTGGTCAACGACAACGATGGCGCGGGATGGACCCGCTGGCTGCCGCTGGGACGCCCCTGAATGTGGTTTCTATGCGACACATTCACTCCAAACCCCAAGTGTCACAGAGATTGCATCTGCTTTCGATGGGCGGAATCAATAATCAAGTGCAACACCCAACCGGTAAGGTACCGCGATGGGCAAGCACTACGAACAACTCACGGCTGAAGAACGAGCGGCGATCATGATGATGAAGGCGGACAACTGCTCGGCG